>NZ_CP171690.1:2830083-3158100 GCF_043702085.1 Altererythrobacter sp. GH1-8
GGATACTGTTCGGGATTCCGCCACAGGTTGAATGGTATCCCACCAGCCTCACCTTCGTTCTGATCGCGCTGGGCGTGGGGGCAGTGGTATCCTTTGCCGCGATGCGCGGGTTCAGCTTTGTCGCGCGTTTCTCGGAAGTGGCAGCGCCCTGGATGATCGCGATGTTCTTCGTCGGCGGAGCAGCCTTGCTGCCAGTGATCCTCGCCGGAACGCCTTCCGTGCCGAGCGTTGGCAGCTATGGCAATTTCCTCAACTTGGCGGAAACCAGCATCTGGGTCGACCAAGGCACAGACATGGGCTTCTGGCACGTTGTCGCGATCGCGTGGGGTGCGAACCTCGCCTTCCATGGCGGACTGGGCGACATGTCGATCCTCCGTTTTGCGCGCCGTTCATCCTATGCCTGGTATTCGTCGATCGGCATGTTCATCGGACACTTTGCCGCATGGCTCGCCGCCGGGATCATGGGCGCGGGTGCGGCGATGATCCTGCAGCAGCCACTGACCTCGCTCGATGCGGGTGAAGTCGCGTTCCAGGCACTGGGCCCGATCGGGATCCTGGCAGTGATCGTGGCCGGCTGGACGACTTCTAACCCGACGATCTACCGTTCGGGCCTCGCCTTCCAGTCACTACATCCGGCATGGTCGCGCGAACGAGTGACGCTGGTTGTCGGCGTAATCACCACGATAATCGCCTGTTTCCCGTTCGTTTTCACCCGGCTGCTCGATTTCCTCGGGATCATGGCGCTGGTGATGGCGCCAATCGGTGGACTGATCTTTGCCGAACACTTCCTGTTCCGGAAGCTTGGCCTGGCCCGCTATTGGCGCACAGCAACCGGGGCAACGGTCAACCTTCCCGCTTTGCTGACGTGGGTTGCGAGCGTTGGTCTGGCCGCTCTGCTCGGTTACCAAATGGACGTGCATGTGCTGTTCCTGTTCGTGCCGGCGTGGCTTGCCGCCATGGTGCTATATCCCTTCCTGGCTGCTGCCATGGGAGCGAAAGCGGTCGAGCAGGCGCAGCTGGCCACTGCGGAAAGCGCCGAGAGCGAACGGCAGGCGGCAGAGCTCGCCTATGTCGATGCGCATTCAAAGACAAAGCTAGTGACATCGAACACCAACCGCGTATTTTTCGCTGGAGCTGCGCTGTCTATCCTAGCCGCTCTAGCAATCGGCGCCAATGCACTGGTTTCCGGCAACCTAGAGCTGTTCCAATCGCTGATCATCTGGCCGACCGTGACCTATTTCGTCTTCGCGATCCTGCTGGTCCGGGCGGAAGCGGTACAAGCGAGATCATGAAGTTCAGCCACGCCAAAGCAGCAAACCCAATCAGAGGGCCGCACATGATCATCCCAGCCAAAGCCATTTCAACAGTGGGCACGGCATTGCTCCTTGCAGCCTGCGCTACAACTCCGGGCGGGCACTCCTCGCCCAAGCCATCCGTGGCACCGGTGGCGGTAGACCTGCGGGTCCGTGAGAATGCGGAAGCGCCCTATGTTGCGGTCAACGAATTTACCGTTCCGGCATCCCATGAAATCGGCGACGGAATGATGCCGTACGAAGGGATCGGCTGGGAAAACGGCTTGGTCGGATACCGGCTTTACCTCGATGGGCGGCTAGTCAGCGACATTTTCGGCAAACAGGTCTCTCGCCCCGTACTAAGCCAGATCGACAGATTCGGCAGTTATCACGAGCTGGCTCCGTGGGGCATGGATGTACTCAAGGTCGGGCCGAGCCTAGGCATCGGCGGGCTTGGCATCATGCGCAATGGCCAGCCAGCCCAATTCGGCAGTGTTCCAGTTCTATCCGCGACGATCAGCAAAAGCGGTGGCGATAAGGGCACTTTCACGATCATTGGCCGGGGTATCGAAGCTTCCCCCGGCATCACCGGCGGCTTTACGGCTACCTATGCCATCGAGCCAGCCAGCCCCATGACCCGTGTCTCGGTGAAATCCGACGGCAGCCTGCCGCTGGCATCGGGCATTGTGATGCATGACGGTGCCGCGTTCTGGCAATCTGATGAAACCTCCGGCGATTGGCGCTATATCGCAACTTGGGGCAAGCAGAGCGAGAACAAGGATGGGCTTGGCATGGCTCTGTTCTATCGCGCGGGCCAGGCCCGCTATGGTGGCGTCGCCAACGCGACCCATTACGTTGCCTTTGACGGAGCGTACTTCGATTATGGTTTTCTTGCCGCATGGGAACGCGATCCTATGGCGGTAAATACTCGCGAAGCATTTAAACGCTTGCTGGACGAGGAACTCGCTTCGCTGGAGGGGGCTTCGAAATGATGCGCAGGTTCATACCTCTTATCATCGCCAGCAGCTTGCTTGCGCTTCAGGGCTGCGCGACCGTTGCGGCCGATCCGGTTGTCGCCTCCGCTTCGCCGATGCCAGCCGGTTCACAGGCGGAAGAAGCGCCACGACCCAATGTCCTGTTCATCCTGCTTGACGACCTTGGTTACGGGCAGCTCGGCATCACCGGCCACCAGATCATCAAGACACCCAATATCGATCGCCTGGCGCAGCAGGGCATGATCTTCAGCAATGGCTATGCCGGAAGCACGGTCTGTTCGCCTTCGCGGATTTCGCTGATGACCGGGCGCGACACCTCTCGCCTTTCCAGCGCCGCCAACGACATCGAATTGCGGGCGACCGATCGTACCGTGGCGCATGTGTTGAGCGATGCCGGTTACATGACCGCGCTATTTGGCAAGTTCGGGATCGGCACCCAGTTCGGCAAGACCGATCCGATGGCAATGGGTTTCCAGCACTGGGTTGGCCTGATGCACAACATCCAGGCCCATCGCCAGCATCCGACCTTCGTCTTTCGTGATAACCGCATCACCTTTGTGCCTGGCAACATTGCCGGGGCCAAGGGCACCTATGCCCAGCGGCTGTTCACCGATGCAGCGCTGGAATTCCTCGACAAGCAGGACGGGTCCCGTCCGTTCTTCGCCTTCATGAGCTATACCTCGCCGCATTCGGAACTGGCCGCGCCAGAGGATTTCGTTGCGCCATATCGCGGAAGATTCGCGGAAACGCGGTATAACGGGCTCGCGGGACCTACGCCGGCCGGGCAATTCCCGGAGTATTATCCCGAGCCGATCGACCAGCCCAATGCCGTGCAGGCTGGCATGATCGCAGCGCTCGATGCCTATATCGGCGAATTGCTTGCCAAGCTTGAGGAAAAGGGGCTGGCTGAAAACACGCTGGTCATCCTTTCATCCGACAACGGCCCGCATTCTGAGGGTGGAGGCGACCCGATCGGGCTGGCTGCGGCAGGGCCTTTCCGCGGTGGGAAGCGCGACCTCACCGAAGGCGGCATCCACATGCCGCTCATCGCTCGCTGGCCGGGCGTGATCCGCGCAGGCCGGATTGAGGAGGAGCCAGTCATGTTTGCCGATATCCTTCCCACGCTCGGGTCGCTGGCGGGCAAGCCCGACGCTGCCGAGGCGATCGGCGCGAACGGACAGTCGCTTGCCGCGCTGCTCATGAGCGAAGATGCCCAACTGCCCGATCGCATGCTCTACTGGGCGTTCGCGCGCCAGCTGGGCGATCCCAACTCAGGCAATATCGGTGTGGTCCAGCAGGCCGGGCGGATGGGCCAGTGGAAAGCGATCAGGGCAAGCAAGGACGCGCCGGTTCAGCTCTATGACTTGAAGGGGGACCCCGGCGAAAGGAATGATCTGGCAAAGCGCCACACGAAAATCGCGGCCGATTTTGCCGCCCGGTTCGATGCCGAGCTTGAGGAGCAAGCCCACTACGCCAAGTGAGCTGACACCGATGCTGCTCAAGCAAGCTCGGCCTGGGAAATGTGGTCCATGTCATCGAATTCCTGGTTCTCGCCGCCCATCGACCAGATGAAGCTGTAGGCACCGCTGCCTACCCCGCAGTGCATCGACCATGAGGGTGACAGCGCGGCCTCTTCATTATGCATCGGCAGAGCCTTAAGCTCGTCCGGCAGGCCCATGAAGTGGAACACACGGGCCTCGTCCTCCAGGTTGAAATAGAAGTAGAACTCTGAACGGCGATCGTGCGTATGCGGCGGGAAGGTGTTCCAAACGCTGCCCTCGGCGAGGCAGGTAAAGCCCATCACCAGCTGGCAACTTTCCACGATCCCCGGTCGTAATGACTGGAAGATGGTGCGCTCGTTACAGGTTGCCTTGCCGCCCAGATCAATCCGGGTGGCCTCGACCTGCTTGACAAGTCTGTGCGGATAGGCGGTATGCGCAGGATAGCTGACGAGATAAAAGCGAGCCGGATCGGCGGGATTGTCGCTGGAAAAGCGAACCGGATGGTCCCCGCGACCGATATACAGACTGTCGAGTCGTTCCATTGCAAAGCTCTCATTGCCGACCGTTACGCCGCCAGGGCCGCCGATGTTTATAACGCCAACTTCGCGCCGCGCTGTGAAGGCGCCTCCACCTAGCTCAGAAAAGGAACCGATCTCTAGCGGCTGCCCGAGGGGGACGGCGCCGCCCACGATGCCGCGATCGATGTCGGAAAGCGTCAGTATCAGCTCGCCCTCGCTCATGAGGCCGGCAACCACGAAACTGTCACGAAGGTCCTCGTTTCGCATCGTGCAATAGCGCTGCTGGTCTGCGGCAAATTTTCGTTCAAGCTTCACTGTCTACTCCGCACACTTTGGGTGTGATTGAATATGAATTTTTTTGCATTTTCATGAGTGTTTATGCATGATAAATAGGGAAATGGAAGAGGGAGAATGGTGATGGCGTCATACGCGTGGGTGCTTGGTATCCGCCCGGGATATGAGGAGGAATACAAAATGCGGCATGACGAGATCTGGCCCGAGATGACTGAGGCGCTGCAGCAATCGGGGATGCGGAATTACCATATTTTCAAGCACGGCCTGACCCTGTTCGGCTATTTCGAGACCGACGACTTCGAGGCGACAGCATCCTTCCTGGCCGACAATCCGGTCAATGCCCGCTGGGCCGAATACATGGCGCCGATCATGCAGCTGGAGACCGATCCCGCCACCCGTTTCCCATACCTTTTACCCAAACAGTTCTCGCACGCGTGAATTTCCACGGGGCATCGGCCGGCCTTCGGTTTCTGTTCCAAGCCCTATCACGCTGTTTCTAACCCGGACGCGAATGGTTCATGACTATGCCGACCACGTTTAATCCGAATTTTGCTCTGCTTGCTTCTGCTTTCTCATTGTCGCTCGCTGCACCGGCATTCGCCAACCCACCCGGCCTAGCCGCAGAAATCGCGCCTGGTGGTGTCGCCCCGGCGGTCGCCATGCGCGCGGAATCACTTTTTGTCAGGAATTGGCGGTTTGAACTGACTGACGACGACAGCGCCGCAGAGCTCGATTTTGACGACAGCTCCTGGCGCGTGCTCGACGTACCTCACGACTGGAGCATCGAGGGCGCATATGCTGAAGACAACCCGTCAGGTGCGATGGGGGCATTTCTGCCCGGTGGCGTTGGCTGGTATCGTAAGCAGTTGAACTGGCAGCCTGAATGGGGTGGCAAACGCGTTTCTCTCAGCTTTGATGGCATTGCGATGAACGCTTCAGTGTTTCTCAATGGTGAAGAGCTCGCGTTCAAGCCCTATGGCTATATTGGTTTTTCAGTCGACCTGACCGGCAAGCTCAATCGGGGCAATAATGTTATCGCCGTTCGGGTAGATCAGTCGAAGCTACCCAGTTCGCGCTGGTACACCGGCTCCGGCATCATCCGCGACGTATCCCTGCGTGTCACCGGTCAGGTTCATGTGATTGAGCACGGCAGCTTTGTCACCTCCCCGTCGGTGGCCGATGACAAGGCACTGATCCGCATGGAGCATGAGCTACACAATGCGAGCGCGCGAGAAGTTGACGATGAGGCCCGCGTCAGCATTTTCGATCCTGCGGGCAAACTGGTCGCGCAGGGCTCCGTACCTGCAGCCATCGAACCGGGGGCCACCGCCAAGGTCGTCCACGAGCTTACTGTCGCAACGCCGCTCAAGTGGTCCCCGGATTCGCCATCGCTTTATCGGGCGGAATTCGAGTTCGGACCGAAGGAGGCACCTCAGGATCGCTATGAGACGCGATTCGGTATCCGCAGCCTCGCCTTCTCGGTCCAACGGGGGTTCGAACTCAATGGCGAACCGATCGTGCTGCGAGGCGTGTCAGTGCATGACGATGGTGGCCCTGTGGGTGCAGCAGTCCCGCTCGATATCTGGCGCTTCCGCTTTGACCAGCTAAAGAAGATGGGTGCCAATGCGGTTCGCACCGCCCATAACCCGTTCGAGCGCGGATTTTACCAGCTGGCCGATGAAATGGGGCTGATGGTGATGGACGAGGCTTTCGATGGATGGGAGACTGAAAAGGCGCCTTACGACTACGGTCTTTACTATGAGGAATGGTGGGAACGCGACTTGAGCGAATTCGTCCGTCGCACACGCAATAGCCCGAGCGTGATTATGTGGAGCGTGGGCAATGAAGTGGTCGATGCGACACCAGAAACGCAGAAGAAGCTGGTTGATCTGATAAGGTCGATTGATTCCACCCGGCCAATCACTCAGGGGCGCGGCGGTGCCCTGCCCCATGCAGACATAGTGGGCTTCAATGGCGAAGGTGAATTCAAGGACGCCGTTGCTGACTACCACGAGACATATCCTGACCGCGTGTTGATCGGGACAGAGATGACCCATACGCAGCACACCCGCGGAATCTATCGGTCACGAACGGAATATCGCACCCGCGACAATCCATGGCCGCACGAAATCGCCCAGCCAGGCGGGTCCCGGGGCGCATGGGACCGGATGAAGGACAAGGTCTATCCGGTTGTCGATCTGACGGAAGAAGAAGCCTGGCCAGAACATTCGCTCAGATATGCATCCGACTTTGACAACAACCTCGTGCGCATGCCGATACGGACTGAAATCCAGCTGGCGAACGAATTGTCCTATTTCATCGGCACATTCCGTTGGTCGGGTTTCGACTATCTCGGTGAATCGCTTGGTTGGCCTGGCCGGACGATGAATTTCGGCGTCATCGATCTCGCCGGGTTCGAGAAGGGACCCTACGATCTTTATCGCAGCCAGTGGAATAGCGAGCCGATGGTTTCGCTCCAGCCACATTGGACCTGGCCAGGGAAGGAAAACGTCGTTCTTCCGGTGGTAGTTTACACCAATTTCGAAAAGGCTGAACTCTTCCTCAACGGCCAGTCACTGGGAAGCAAGTCAATCGGGCAGGACATGCAGTTGGTCTGGCAGGTGCCTTACCAGCCGGGCGAGTTGAAAGTGGTGGCCGCATCGCCAGACGGCACGATCCGCAGCGCGACGCATCAGACGGCGGGTTCGCCAGCGAAAATCTCGGCGCGAACCGACAAATCGTTCATACCGGCTGATGGCCGGGGCATGACGCGGGTCGAAGTCCAGATCGCCGACGCCGCAGATGTGGCAGCGCCGACCGCCAGTAACCGGTTAAACTTCAGCCTAAGCGGGCCAGGGCGCATTATCGCGGTCGAGAACGGCGATATCCTTGATACGGAACCGACCAAGGGCACCAGCCGTAAGGCTTTCAACGGGAAAGCTGTGGCCTTTGTGCAGTCGCTTTACGAACCCGGCTTGATTACAGTGAGTATTAACTCTGAAGGTTTGAAGCCTGCGGAGGTGGCAATCGTGGCGGGAGAAGGCTCGCAATGATCGAACCGAAAGTACAGGCGGATCGAGCAGCAGCTGCAGGATAATAGCCTCTTGCAAAGCTGGACCCGCCTGATTCTCGGTCTTTTGGTCCTGACACTATCGGCCTGCGCCAGCGCGCCCGACCGCTCAACTGCACCCGATCCATCTCGCCCCAATATCGTTTACATTCTTGCTGACGATCTCGGTTACGGCGACATTGGCGCCTTTGGACAGAAGATCACCCGCACCCCTGTGCTCGACAGGCTGGCCCGCGAAGGTATGATATTCACGCGACACTATGCGGGTTCGACCGTCTGCGCCCCTTCGCGCGCCAGCCTGATGACGGGTCTCGACACCGGCCACGTCAGCGTGCGCGGCAACAAGGAACTTGGCGGTTACGAGGATGAGAACGAGCGTGGGCAGATGGCGCTCGCAACGGATGAATCGACGCTTCCAGAGGTCCTGCGCAGCGCCGGTTACGCAACCGCAATTGTCGGCAAATGGGGGCTTGGCGGCCCAAACTCGCGTGGTGAGCCGCAGCTGCGCGGGTTCGACTATGCTTTCGGCTATCTCGACCAGAAGCAGTCACACAATTACTATCCAACACACCTTTGGGAGAACGGAAAGCGGATTCCGCTGCGCAACCGCTTTTTCATACCGCATGCCGATCAGGCGGGAACATCGCGCCGTTCCGAGGACTACCGGCTGTATATGGGAACGGACTATGCGCCTGATTACCTGACCTCGGCGGCCATCGGCTGGCTCGATCGGCGGCAAGGAAAGCAGCCTTTCTTCCTATATCTCGCTTATAACCAGCCCCATGCGGCGCTGCAAGTGCCAGACGAGGAACTGGAACAATATAAAGGGCTTGATACAACCTCGCTTGATCGCGGGGATTACACCCCGCATCCACGGCCGCGTGCCGCGCGCGCAGGGATGATCAGCCGCATGGACCGCGACATCGGCAAAGTCCTTGCTGCGCTTCAAGCCAACGGCCAGCTTCAAAACACGTTGGTGATCTTCACCAGCGACAACGGTCCAGGCAGCGAAGGCGGCGCGGACCTGGAGTTCTTCAATGCCAGCGGTGGTTTGCGCGGCGAGAAGCGCGATTTATACGAAGGCGGCATCCGCGTACCGATGATCGCCTGGTGGCCCGGCCGGATCGCACCCGGAAGCCGAAGCGATCACGTCTCAGCTTTGTGGGACGTTATGCCCACCCTAAGCGAATTGGCCGGCGTGGCGCCGCCGCCAGGACAGGGAATCAGCTTCGTCCCAGCCCTGTCTGGCCGACCACAAGCCCGGCACGAATATCTCTATTGGGAATTCCATGAGGCCGCTAAACCGGCGCAAGCTGTAAGATTTGGACGCTGGAAGCTCGTTCGCCACCGCAGTCAAAAGGCGACAGCTCAAATCGAACTGTTCGATCTTGCTAATGATCCGGCAGAGCGACACAATATTGCGGACGAACGCCCTGACGTGGTGTGCGAGGGGCTGCGCTTTATGGAAAGGCGATCTCCCTCATTCATACCGGGCTTCGATTTTTCTCGCGATCAATAGGGCGGCCGGTTAGGCGCGCTGACCTTGCCGAAGGACCTGGCTGGGGCGGAAACCATGCCGGGCCATGGACGGTTAAAGATCCCGCCTCTGTTTTCAACCATTTGCGACAACGGATAAGATAGCGATCGCACGCCTGACCCGCGCTATTGCAGCGCGATGTCGAACACTTCGATGGCCGAGGATACCCCGCGCACCTCGGGCTCGCGGTGCCACAGAATGGTTGCCCCGCCTTTATCGAGCCGCGACAGGTCCCAGGTAATGTAGCCGCCGCGCAGATCGAATTTGTCCTTCCTGGCGGTCTTGATCGGCATCCGTTTCCAGACCCGGAAATTGCCCTCGCGCTCGGCGAAATAGATCTGCCCCTTGTCTCTGCCGACAAAGGCGTAGAGCCGTTTCCCGATGAAGGCCAAGCTGACATTACTACCAGCAAAATTGGTCTGCGATCGCGTCCAGATGCCATCGGTACTGCCGACATAGTGAAAGAACGAGGACTTCGCGGCACCCGGTTCGGGCAAATGATTGAGCAACACATGCATCGCACCGGTGACCGGATCTACGGCCGAGGTGATCCCGGGATTGCTCGGCCCCAGACCCTTGGGCACATCGACCACGGGGCCACCGATATTGTCGATCGAAATCGTCTCGCCCTTTTGGGTGTCGGCGATCTGCGTTCCGTCGGCGCGCAGCCAGCTGCGCCCTTCGTCGCGCGATTGCGCGTAATAGAGCCCATGATTGCAGAAGGTTTCGCTGTGCGATGCGGTGGTGAAATCACAAGGCTTTTCCCGAAACAGCCACGCCATGTGGAGCGATCCGTCGCGTCCAACCTGCATGCCATTGGCAAGATATGGTCCGCGCGTCGTGGTCAGGCCTTTGTAAGTCCCATAACGGCTGGACACGATATGCACCTTGCCCCAGCTGCTGGTCGTGGCGTCATATTTGGCAACTCGCATATCGCCGCCGTAAGATCCGCCAGTGCGGAAATAGACGATCAGGTTTCCGCCGGGAAACGCGGTAAATTCGGGATAGGTCACGTCGAGCCGCTTTGCCGGATCGTCGCCAAGATTGGGCAGGAAGCGGAACACATTGTCGTCCCAGCGCACAGCACCGGGGTCGCTTGCCACCCCTGCCATGCTGGCGGCGTAGCGCATTTCTGGCGTCGCATGATGGTCGAAGGCGATGTGGATCACGCCGTCACCGGCGGAAACGGCTATCGCCTGACGATTATGCGCATCGTCGGAAGTGACCCGGTAACCCTTGAGCGTCGAGCGCTGCCAATCGAACCCGCCCAGCTTGCGGCGTGCCACCACCACTTCGGAATAGGCTTCCTCGCGCGGCAGCGTGCGGTCACGCCCGGAATAATAGATCACGTATTGATAGCCGTTGTAGCTTGTCGCCTGCGCCCCCATCGCGCCGAAGAACCGCGGCGGCCCGCCATGGGCACGTTCGGTTCCGTCAGACGCGTGCGAGGCGGACACGAGGATGCTCGATCCGGTGACAATCGCGGTTTCGTCCGCCCCCTCGTCCGCCAGAGCCGCAATGCTCCAGAAAACCAGCAGCACCGTGCTTGCCGCGAGCAGGCTCTGACGACCGGTTATCACTCGATATCCTCCGGCTTCGATTGCCGGGAACGCGTGATCTTGTGCAGGCGCAGCGTCGAGGATGGCGGAATATCGGCCCGCGCCTGATCCTGGTTGGCGTTATTGGCCTGCCAGCTGAGATAGAAGTCATAGTCGCTGCCCGCTGGCACCCCTCCGGCCTTGCGCACCTGAAGGGGGACTCCGGCAATGTCCTTGAACCCTGAGATTACCGAGGGTTCGGCCTCGTATGGCCCCGAAGAGACAGTCTTGCCGGTCGCCGGATCAATGACGAATTCGATCGGTTTGCCGCTGCGGCTGGCGCGAACCCTGATCGTGCCGTCAGCCGCGACATAAGGCGAGGCCTGAACCGCAATCGTATTGCCCGAAAGGCTCCCCCCACGGTCGAGATTCTGCTTGGTGTCAGTCCAGTCACTTACCTGATGAACTTTCCAGCCCTTTCCGGCCTTGCGGGCCAGCATGATCTGGGTGTCACCCTTCGCGTCGTTCTTGTAATAGGAGATCATCGGTGCATTCGAAGCCTCGAAGCCGAGCCGCGTCTGGCCGTTCAGCATACCCCCTCCAACCGGCACGGGATCGACAATCTCGCCGTTGGCACGGATGATTGGGAGCTTTACCGGCGTGCCGTTCGAATCCTCCCAGCTGAGCAAGTCACGGCTGCGCAGATAGGACAGATTGTTATTGGTCGCTGCCGAAGGGGTTTCGCGCCAGACCCAAATCATGTGAAAGAGCCCATCGGGGCCCTTGTCCGGACCGACATAATAGGCGCTACGTTCGCCTTCCCCGTCGAAAAACGGCGACCCGTGGAGCAGGCTCCACGTCTTCGTGGCGGTATCGAACCGGTGAAAGAAGAAGCTGCCATTGCCGCTGCCGCCGATGCGAAATGCAGCGATCAGTCTTCCTTCAGGGTCATGATCGAAGCGCGGATAAGTGACGCGCTGCTCGCGCTTCGGATCAACCAGATACTCGACCTGCTCTAACGAGCGTATGTCCCATGGCGTACGTGAGCGGAAATAGACCAGAGGATCGGCGTGCATGTTGCCCATCACGTGGATGTACCCGGCCTCATCCACATCGACGGTCACGTAATTGTGGCTGTCCCAGCCCAGGAAACTGGGCAATTTGTGATAACGCCAGGGCGCACGCTGGGTGGGCCGATGCGCGACGCTCATCTGGCGGTTGGCATCATAGTAGACGATGATCTGGTGCTCGCCTCGCTGGATCATCTGCGGATTGGCACGATGGCCCGACCAGGTGAAATCGATTGCTTCTACTGTGCTGGCGATGTTGAGCTTGTCTGTGAGAAGGACATCGCTTGGCTGTGCCAGCGCAGGCGGAGCGGCCGCAAGCAAGAGTACTCCCATTAGCTGGATCGAACTGATGCGGCGATGAGCCAGAAAAACTCCATCCATCATGGACACTCCATAGTCATGAAGCAAATCGGGGCCGGAAACCATAAAAAGATATCGCAGACCGGCCCCTGGGAGAACTGCCTGCCGGTCAGAACTTGACCTGCACGCTCAGCGCATATGTCCGTCCATCGTAGTCGTTCCGGCGCGTGAACCCACGCACAAACTCGTAATCCCGACGAACGACATTCGTGATGTTGAATGCTTCCAACCGGATATCGAAGTTGCGAACAGGGCTGACCCGGATCGATCCGTCAAGCTGGCTGCGGCCAACCGTCGTACGCTCATTTCCTTGGAACGAACCACCGGATGCAATCTGGTTAGGGCCGCGCGTATTGCGCGCCAAGCGCACCGCAAAGTGCTTGTTTTCCCAATAGCCGATGAGGTTGTAGGTGTACTTGGAGACACCATACAACTTCTCTTTTGCCGTCACGAGGCTGAGGTTCGCTTGCGCGCCGAAGCCGCTCCAAAACGGGCTGGAAAGGAAGCTGAGATCCTGCTGGATTTGCGCTTCGAGGCCTCTGATCGTATTCGCAGGTAGGGGAACAAAGGCGCTGATATTGATCTCAGAACCGGCAGGAAGCGCCGCGTCACCGGCATTCCCTTGAACATTCACGTCCTCTGACGACAAGCACTGACCGGAGCTATCCAAGGTCAGATTGTTGAACGTGACAGCGGTTGGGAGGACAGTCGTAAAGCTCGACGGGCAGACAAGCCGCTGAATATAATCGGAGGTCACTTTCTTGCGGAAGAGATTTATTCCGATCAGGCTGCCACGTCGATTGTACCAGGTCAATCCCAGATCCATTGCCTTGGACGTGCGGGGTTCACGGTCCAGGTCAGACGCATTCACCCGCAACCGCCCGAAGCTGCCGTCCTCGTCCAGACCGCTGGGAACATAGGCGTCCGGCGCAGGGTTGAACTCCGAAAGGTTGAGCGATTCAAAGGTGTGGTAATAGGCAGCGTGCAGGACCAGGTTCTTCGCCACGTCCCAGATAAGGTTGGCCGAGGGCAGAAATTCATCAAACTTGGTTTCAGCCCTTGCGCCTTCAGCCAACAAGACGTCCCCATCGCCGTTGATGATCGGCAGCAGATTGCCCCCCAGCTTCGTGTTGACATAACGTACGCCGAAATTGCCGCGGATATCCAATTGGCTGATTTCTGCGAGGTCGAACTTGCCCATCGCATAGGCTTCGAAGTTCTGCCTGTCCGATATCCAGTTAAACGCCGCCACGTTGGTGATCGGCGTCGACTGATAAAAATCGCCAAGGAAATTCGGCGCTGTGTCTGCCGGCAAGCGAGCCGGATCGATTGGCAGGATCAGTTCTCTGATCCGGCTGATATCAAGCGACAGTAACTCCGAGTTAAATCCAGGAGCAATACCGCCAAAGAAGGTTCCGCCCGAAGTGATCGCTGAATTGAGGCGCAGGATCGAATCGTCTAGCTGGTCCACCTGTGCGCCATGCAGCGAATTGTTCTGACGCAGGTTCAGGCCATCATCTTCCTGGTAACGAGCCCCTACCTTAGCAACAGTGAAGGGCCCGAAATTCAGCTTGCGCTCGATCGACAGTTCAAGCGCCTTCAAGTCGCGATCGACGCTCTGATTGTTCGCTGCAAGCAGGAAGACATTGCGGAAGCTGTTGGCACCACCGCCCGGAGCCCGCCGGTTGAAGTTGAATGAGGTGCCCGCTCCCGAAAGAGTCGTCGTTGGCAAGTCGACGAAATTGATAGAGCCATCCGGGAGATCCAGAGTGAACAGAAAGTCGGAAATGTCTCCGTTACCAGTATTTATTTCGCCAGTGATGCCATTGCCGTCGGTAATGCCGGTTAGGGTACGCACCTGCAACCGGAACTGCTCTTGCGTAAAGCGATTTTGTGCCTTCGAGTATGTACCGGTCAGGTCGATTTTCCACGTCCCGTTATCGAAATTGATCTGGGGGTAAATGGCCCAAGTCTGCTCGAATATATTAAAAGTACGATTCTGAATCGTGTAATTTGGGTTCACGTAATTGAAATTAGGAAAGTAATAGATCGCAACGCCGTCTTGAACACCGGCAGACTGCGGGCCGCCAATAGGCCGGATGTTATTATTGCGTACAGCCGTCTGGAACCCATTACCTCCAGGAAAGTCTATGCTCGTATCGTCGAGCAAGTTGTCGTCGAGATCACGACGCGTGAAAATGCCGTCTACCCGCAGCGACAAATTTTCGCTTGGCCTGAACTCAATCCCTGAGGCAGCGGAAAGACGATAACCACCGCTCTGCTCGGTGAACTGCCGGACTGACCCTGGAACGAACACAGCATAGTCGCCTGCCGCGGCAGTGTCGGGATCAAGCCCACGAACTAGGGCCTGCAGTTCCGGATTAGTCGCTACGGTAAAGTCACCCGTCGCCGGAAGGATGTCCTGATAGTTGTTGAACTGGACACTGTCGCGACGGAACCGCTGCTTCGAGTACGCAGCAGTGGCATATACGCCGATCGTATGATCGGCGAAATGCTTTGACACAGAGCCAAAGAAAGCAGGCGTCGGCGCTTCTGCGGTCTCTTCATAACCAAGCTCCGCACGCAGCGCGATCTGGCCGTCCTTCCGCTTGAGTGCGGAATTGAGCCGCAAGTCGACATTTGCACCCAGGCCACCGCTGATCGTGTCAGCAGTGAACGACTTGATCACATTGGCGCCATTGAAGATCGAGCTGTCGAACGCCCCAAACGGGTTCGAACGCCCGACGCGAGAAGAAGGCGAAGCGATGTCCTGACCCATAACAGTGATACGGGTAAAGGTCGAAGGGAGGCCGCGGACGCTGATGCCAGAGCTCCGACGATCTTGATCGCGGTCGATCTGGACACCAGGGATGCGCTGCAATGCTTCACCGAGGTTGAGATCGGGAATGTTCCCGATATCGTCAGCTGAAATGCCGTCAAGAATGACGTCGGCATTGCGCCTTTGCGAGATCGCATCCTCAAGTGACGCCCGAATGCCGCTTACAATTATCACGTTGCCCGAGTCCGGAGCTGAAGCAGGAGCAGGAGCAGGAGCAGGAGCAGGAGCTGTTTGCGATGCATTCGCTTGCTGCGCCTCCGCGTCCTCAGTCGCATCATCGCTGTCCTGCGCAAATGCCGCACCCGACACACACAATGCCGCCGTCGCCACACCCAGCTTAAAGCGGGCGGAAAAGGCCCCGCGCGTAGCACAATTGCGATAGATAGACATCGATCCTCCCCTTATACTTATCCGTCTTGCCATCTATGAACGATCAAAACCGACCATGTCAATGCTCGTATATGACGTTAGATGATTTTTTTTGATTGTTTCAAGTTCAAAAGCTGGAATTGCAACCCCAGCCAGTTGGCCGGGAAGTCAGTTGATCAATTGTGATCGCGGCGCAGTATCTGGCCGGCGGCCAGCAGGAATGCGCCTGTTCCGTAGAGCTGGTGGTCGTCGGATTGCACGTCTTCGGGGCGATCGCCGACCTGCTGCACGTAGCCGAGCCGGCCCTCCACATCGATATTCGCGACAAGTGCGTTCCATCCCGCATCTACCGCGCGCGAATATTTATCGCCTTCGATCAGCCCTTCGTTGAGCCCCCAGGCAAGGCCATAGACAAAGAAGCCAGTGCCGCTCGTTTCCGGCGGGGTCTCGCCCGATGCCAAAAGAGACGCGCGCCACAACCCGTTGTCAGCCTGGATCTCGACCAGCTTGTCTGACATGCGGCGATATAGGGCGAGATAGTAATCGCGACGCGGATCGTCCTTCGGCATCGCGCGCAGGATATGCACCAGCCCGCCATAGACCCAACCGTTCCCACGGCTCCAGAACAACTTCTCGCCATGCGAACCGCGCCGGTCGAAGAATCGGCTGTCGCGGTAGTAAAGGCTTTCGCCTTCATCGAGCAGCAGGTCCGTGGCGACCTTGAATTCCTGGTGCGCGTAATCGGCGTAGGCAGGGTTCCCGAACGCTGCGCTAGCTTCCCACCATGTCGCTGGCGCCATAAACAACGCATCGGCCCAGCACCAGCGATCGGCACATTCCTCATCGCCCGCCTTGTCCGGGTGCATCATCTGATTTGTCGGGCGATCGGCGAGAATCGCGTCCAGAGCGGCCTTCGTCGGCATTAGGTTTGCGTTGGCGACACCAGCCTCTGCCAGCCTGAAATAGACCTGTCCGACCAGATGGTCATCGGCATGATAGAGCCGCTTGCCAAGCTGCCATTCCTCACGCTCAGCTATCGCTGCCAGTTCGCGGGTGTAGCAGGGCTGCCCGGTCGCCTCCGCATAGTCAGCCAGGCCGAGGAAATAAGTGCCCATTACCCAACCGCGCGGGTTGGGTGTCTCGCGCGAAATGAACCGGATATAGCTATCGAGATTGTCGAGATTGGCGAGTTGCCAGTCGGCGACGCGATTTGCCACCTTCACTATATACGCCTGCTCCTGATCCGGCGTTACGGCCTGCGCGCTAGCCATCGAAGTCTCCGCTCGCGGCGATTGGACGCAAGCGGTCGACAAGGCAAGGATCGGCAACAGGCTCAGCGCAAGCGGGCGCAAACGGGACATTCCATCACTCCTTGGGAATTCAGCTAAGGCTCTCAGACAATCCCTGCACCCAGCCCCACGGGCTTACGCTCTTGCGCCTTGCGGTCGCGATACTTGCTGCTGCGATATGCAGCCAACCAATCGATCGCACCGCCCAGCTCGTCGCGCGCCTGGGCCAGGATGGGGGTTACATCGGTTTCGTAAGCTGCGCGCAGTGTGCGGAAGGCAAGCATAACATCATTGTCGTTTTGCGAGGCGTGGAGCGCCTCGCGGTCAACCAGTAATGCGCGGGCATAACAGCCTGCGATCGTCTCTGCCGAAGAAAGCATGCTTTCAATTGGATCGGTCACATTATGCGACTGGTCGATCATGTAGGATGGGTTGAATCCATCGCGCGGATTAAGCTCGGCCTCGATCAATTCATTGAAGACAAGGAACAGCTGGTGCGGGTTGATGCTGCCGCTGTCGAGATCGTCATCACCATACTTGCTGTCATTGAAATGGAAGCCGCCGAGCTTGCCTGCCCGATGGAGCCGCGCAACAATCTGCTCGATGTTCACATTGGGCGCATGATGCCCAAGGTCGACCAGGCATTTGCATTTGTCGCCCAGCTCCTGCGCCGCCATCAGCGAGCTACCCCAGTCGGAAATGACGCTGGAATAGAATGCCGGCTCGAACATCTTGTGCTCAAGCATCATGAGCCAATCGTCGGGCAGCGCATCGTACACTTGCGAGGCTGCTTCGACGTATCGATCAAAGCTGCGACCAAGGTCCTGCTGGCCCGGGAAATTAGTGCCATCGCCCACCCAGACGGTGAGGCGATCGGAACCTATCTTCCGCCCGATCTCGATGCATTCGATGTTGTGTTCGATCGCCTGCTGCCGCGTCGCAGCGACAGTCGACGACAGCGAGCCGGTAGCATAGGTTTGCGCTTGCCCAGGCTGGTCCTGGAAGGTGTTGGAATTGACCGCGTCGAACACCAGCCCATAGGCGGATGCTTCCTCCCGCAGCGCATCATAGTCGTCCACGCAGTCCCATGGGAAATGCGGGCTCACGGCCGGGGTCGAGCAACCAAGTTGGTGGATTACAGCGCAATCCTCCAGTTTTTCATGGATATTGGTCGGCTCTCCGGGGATCGGAAACTTGGCAAATCTGGTGCCGCCGCGCCCAGCCCCCCAGCTCGGCACAGCGACACCAAACCGCTTGACCCTGTCCTTGATCGCATCGATCGCGATCCCGCGCCGTTCCAACTTGCGACCCAGCGCCTCGTAGTCTTCAGCCAACGCCTCACGCGACACGGCATTGAGCTCTGCCACCAGATCGGCAGAGATCGGCAATTCAGTCATCTATCCCCTCCGCTGCCGATCCTAACGCGTAAACGCTTGGGCGTTACCCGCATCGACATTGATCATATTCCCGGTCGACTTTGCCGAAGCATCGCTCGCAAACCAATAGGCAGCTTCGGCGATATCCTGCGGCAATACCGAACGCTTGAGCATGGAGCGCTGGCGATAGTGTTCTTCCAGTTCCTCACCGGAGTCGATGCCATGCGCGCCGGCGCGTTCCTGCCGCCAGTCGCCATCCCATATCCGGCTGCCTTTGATGACCGCGTCAGGGTTCACGATGTTCACGCGGATACCATCGTCCGCCCCTTCGAGCGCAAGGCAGCGCGCCAGGTGGTTCGCCGCCGCCTTGGCACTGGCATAGGCGCTGGCGTTCTTGGCAGCTGCCACTGCATTCTTGGAGCCGATGAAGATCACGCTCGATCCGCCCTGCCCGGCCATCCCCTTAAGCAGCGGCCAGGCAAATTTGGCGGTGAGAAAATAGCCCTGCGCGAGAACGTCGAAATTCTTGTTCCACAGCTCGATCGACGTCTCTTCGATGGGAGCCGAAGAGGCAATTCCGGCATTGGCGACCAGGACATCAAGCCCGCCGAACTCAAGCGAGCAGGCTGCCAGAGCTCTAGCCACCTGAACTTCGTCGGTGACGTCGCAGGTTACCGAACGGACAACATCGCTACCAAAGGTTTTTGCGAGATCGGCATGGACTTGTTCGACAGCCTGTTCGTCACGATCTGCCAGCATAACGCAGGCCCCTTCGCGCAACATCCGCACCGCCACCGCAGCGCCGATTCCGCCAGCTCCACCAGTTACCATGGCGATCTTGCCGACCATCTCCTTGGGTGCAGGCATGCGTTGAAGTTTCGCCTCTTCGAGCAGCCAGTATTCGATATCGAAGGCTTCCTGCTCGTCCAGCGCGATATAATCACCGATCGCTTCGGCCCCGCGCATCACGTTGATCGCATTGAGATAGAATTCGCCGGCGATGCGTGCGGTTGCCTTGTCCTTGGCGAAAGTCATCCGGCCCACGCCGGGCACCAGCACGACCACCGGATTGGCATCACGCATGGCGGGCGAGTTGTGCCGCTTGCAGCGCTCGTAATAGGCCGCGTACATCTCGCGATAGTCTGCGATCGATTGCCCCAGGTAAGTGTCATCATCAACCCGCGCCGGATCAAGCGTGAGCGGCGCAATCTTGGTACGCAGGAAATGGTCAGGGCAGGAGGTGCCGAGCGCGGCAAGCCGCTCGAAATCTACGCTGCCAACAAATTCGAGCGTTGCCATATCGTCGGAGAAATGACCCACCTTGCGGCGATCACCCACCATCAGCGCACGGAGGCGCGGCATCAACTTCGCCGCCACTTCTGCGCGGTCCTCGCGTGCTGCAACCTTGGCGCCACCGAATGCCGGCCCGTCGGCCAACTTGGAGTTCAAATAATCCGCGGCCTCGGCGATGAGTCGCACGGTCTGATCATAACATTCCTTGGCCGAATCCGCCCAGCAGATGATCCCGTGACCAGCCAGCATCGCGCCTTTGGCCTGTGGGTTAGCGCGGGCAAAATCGCGGATCTGGACACCAAGGGTGAAGCCCGGCCGCTTCCAAGGCAGCCAGCCAATCTCATCACCCCACAATTCCTTTGTCACCGCCTCGCCGCCGCTCGATGCGGCCAGCGCAATAATCGCATCAGGATGAACATGATCGATGTGCTTGTATGGAAGCAGCGAGTGGAGCGGCGTGTCGATACTGGCCGCGCGGCCATTCAGGTTGAAAGTACAGTGAGGGAGGAACCCGACCATTTTATCGTCGTCGTCCTCTCCCTCATAATGCGACTCGAGGGCGAGCAGTTTTTCCTGATACAGCGTGGCGAACCCATCCATTCCCATAGAGCCGATGTCACCACCGGATCCCTTGACCCACAGCACCTCCACCGGATGGCCCGTCAGCGGATCTTGCTCCGTCACCTTGGCCGAGGTGTTGCCACCGCCAAAATTCGTGACCGTCAGATCTGCGCCCAACAGATTGGATCGATAGAGCAACAGCTCAGCTTCGGTCATGGAAGATGCAACCTGCTCATCCCAGCGATTTACGGGGATGGCGAACGGAATGGCGGCTTCAGCCAGGGACGCGTGCATGTTCATGGACACCTTGCTACCATTGGGTCTTTTCAAAAGCAATCATTTTCGCTAATCCGCAATCAATAAAGTTCACCGGACGTTTGGGGAGTAGGGCGTGGAGAGAGGTTTCGCCATTGTCGTCGACATCGGCAAGACGCTGGCCAAGGTCAGCCTTTGGTCGCGCGAAGGCACGATGCTGGCGCGTGAAACCCGCCCCAACGAGGTGATAATCGAAAATGGAGTTCGCCGACTCGACGCTGCGGGAATAGAGAGTTGGCTGACGACTGCCCTCGCCAGCTTTGCCGGACATCCGATCGAATTCATCGTGCCGGTCGCGCATGGCGCGGGCGTCGCCCCCTTGCTCGATGGCGCGCTGGCATTTGCTCCGCTTGATTACGAACAGGATCTTCCTGCCGAGCTTGGTGCAGCTTACCGTGCGATCAGATCGCCATTTTCGGAAACGGGCTCACCGGAACTCCCCGCAGGCCTCAATTTCGGCGCACAGTTGTTCTGGCTGGAACGGATGTATCCGGATCCGATGGCGCGCTCGACCTTCGTGCCTTGGGCACAGTATTGGGCCTGGTTCCTGTCGGGTGAGGCCCGCTGCGAAGCAACCAGCATGGGTTGCCATTCCGATCTGTGGGCCCCGGCCACTGGTACCTTCTCCAGCTTGGCTACGCAGGTTGGCTGGGCACAACGCTTCGCGCCGATAGCTGCGGCGAGCGAGGTAATCGGTTCGCTAAGACCCGAATTGGCCGCCAAGACAGGCTTGCCGCAGAGCGCAAAGGTGCTCGCCGGGCTGCACGATTCGAATGCCGCGCTGCATGCCGCGCGCGGCTTTACCGAAATCGAGGACCAGGAGGTCACGATCCTTTCCACCGGGACCTGGTTCATTGCCATGCGTTTGACTCCGGACGCTGTCGATCTTGCATCACTGCCCGAGGCGCGCGACTGCCTGGTCAATGTCGACGTTTTCGGCAATCCTGTGCCGTCCGCACGCTTCATGGGTGGGCGCGAGATCGAAACGCTTATCGAAATCGATACACGGCAAGTGGATATCAAGCCGGACCAGCCACGCTTGCTGGATGCGGTGCCGGAAGTGATTGCTCAACAGGCGATGGTCTTGCCCACGTTGGCCCCCGGCAACGGTCCTTTCCCCAACGGATCGGGCGGCTGGATCAACCGTCCCGATGACTGGTTCGCACGTCGCGCCGGCGCATGCCTTTATGCAGCCCTGGTTGCCGATGCCTCGCTTGACCTGATCGGATCGTCAAATTGCCTGCTGGTTGAAGGGCGCTTTGCCGAAGCGCAGGTATTCATACGCGCGCTTGCATCCTTGCGGCCTGATACCAGCGTTTTTGTCGCCAATGCTCACAATGACGTCAGCTTCGGGGCCTTGCGCCTGATCGATCCAGCCATGCGACCCAAAGGTGGGCTGACGCGGGTCGAGCCACTGTCGAGGGAGCTCGCGGCTTATCGCCAGGCATGGACACAAGCGCAAATGGCCAACCCATGATCGCCGCTAGCGCTCTCGACTATCGCGAGCTGGCGCGGCGCCGGCTGCCGCTCTTTCTGTTCGAATATATCGACGGGGGCTCCTATGCCGAGGTCACGCTCGAACGGAATACTGCAGATCTGAAGGACGTAGCCTTGCGCCAGCGCGTATTGCGCGATGTGTCGCAGATCGACCTGTCGACTCGGCTGTTCGATCAGGAGCTAGCCCTGCCGGTTGTGCTGGCGCCGATCGGCCTGGCCGGGATGAATGCCCGGCGCGGCGAGTGCCAGGCGGTCCGCGCTGCGAACAAGGCTGGCGTACCCTTTACTCTTTCGACTGTCTCAGCCTGCAATCTGGAAGAAGTTGCGGCAGCGAGCAGCGCGCCCTTCTGGTTCCAGCTCTACATGATCCGCGATCGCGCCTTCATGCGCGACCTCATGGCGCGGGCGGTTGCAGCAGGCTGCACGGCATTGGTGTTCACCGTCGACATGCCTGTCCCTGGCAGCCGTTACCGAGATTACCATTCGGGCCTGGCGGGCGCACCGGGACTGGCAGGCGCGATCCGGCGGACATGGCAAGGCGCGCTGCGGCCCGGCTGGGCCTGGGACGTGGGCATCAAGGGCCGCCCACACAGTCTGGGCAACGTGGCCCCGGTACTGGGCGACAAATCCGGTATCGAGGATTTCTTCGCCTGGATGCGCAACAACTTCGATCCCTCGGTTACGTGGCAGGACCTCGATTTCATCCGCAGCGAATGGAAGGGGCCAATGATCATCAAGGGCATACTCGATCCAGACGATGCGATTCGGGCTTCAGAGCTGGGCGCGGACGGGATTGTTGTGTCGAACCATGGCGGCAGGCAACTCGATGGCGTGCCCTCGACTGCGCATGCCCTTCCTGCGATTGCCGATGCCGTCGGCGATCGCCTGACGGTGCTGGCTGATGGTGGTGTTAGGTCAGGACTGGATGTCGTGCGCATGCTTGCGCTGGGGGCTAAGGGTGTGCTGCTCGGGCGCGCCTGGGCCTACGCCCTCGCTGGACGCGGCGAACGCGGCATCGCCCATGTGCTGCAACTGATCGAAGCCGAAATGCGGGTAGCTATGTCGCTGACCGGCGTAACCACCGTGGATCAGATCACGCGCGACATATTGGTCGCGGAATAGTCGGCTTAAGCCGCCGGTTTGACTACGTCGATCTGCTTCAACCCAGCGTCGCGCAGCTGCTTGAGCAGCGCGGGATCGGCCCGATCATCCGTTATCATGCGATCGATCCGGTCCAGTTCGCAAACGATCGCCCCGGATGATGTCTCAAGCTTGGTGCTATCCACCACCAGGATCACTTCGTCGGTCCGGTCAAGGAACCTCCGCTGGCTCGCGACCAGCAGCGCATCGGCCTGGAATATCCCCCGCGGGCTGACGGCCGCCGCACCCAGGAACAACTTACTGGCATGGAAATTCGGCATGCTGGTTTCGCCAGCCGGTGCCAGGATGATGTTCTGCTCGCGGAAAATCGGCCCTGACGGGACCAGCAATTGGGTCGCTTCCTGCGGGAGGAGCGCATTCACAATGTGGAGCGAATTGGTCAGCACCTGCAAGTGCAGGTCGGCCAGATGCTCGCACATCTGGTAAGTCGTCGTCCCGCCGTCGATGATGATGCCTTCGCCATGGCTGCACATTTCGGCCGCAGCTTTGCCTATGGCGCGCTTGGCCTCAATGTTCTGCTTCAGCGATTTTTCGAAAGGCGTGCCGGCCAAGCTCGGCGGGCCTCCGGCCACCATGGCATCTCCATCCACGGCCTTGGCCCCGCCGTGCAGCCGAATGATCTTGCCCTGCTTCTCCAGCCGGGCAAGATCGCGCCGGATTGTGGCGGGCGAAGCATCGACATTCGCTTCAAGATGGCGATAGGTTGTGAAGCCCTTTTTCATGAGGGCATCGAGAATGATCTCTTCGCGTTCCGCAGCGTGCATGCCCCACTCCTTTACCGATTACGGCAATTTCACGCAAATCAAGTAGTGCGCCAGGATAAGTACTGCATGCGGAATTGAGCAGTATCAAGTCAAAAGCAACCAAATTTGCGCAATTTCCTTGACAGATATTGCTCCATACGTCCCAGTCCGCAATGCTGAAGTCGAATGAGGAGTTGCAGAGCTAACTTAGCTTCACTCGGCTGGACAGATACCGAGGATGCAGCCTCCGCATCATGTTGCGACGAATTGACCGAGGTTTGGTTTTCAATGTTCAAACAAATTTATCACGCCACCCATCCGGAAATGATGGAGGGCATCTCCAACGAGAAACTGGAACAGCTTTACCGGGTGCCGGATCTGTTTGCGGATGGCGAGATTCGGCTGGTCTATTCGCATTACGAGCGGTTCGTGCTCGGCGGCTGCGTGCCTGCCAGCGGCACGGTCAAACTGCCTGCCCATAGCGAACCCGAAAGCTCAGCGGGAAAGCCCTTTCTCGAGCGTCGCGAGATGGCGGTGGTCAATGTCGGGGCGGGCTTGGGCACAGTCACGGTCGACGGGGCTGAAACCACGCTTGACCCGCACGACTGCCTCTACATCCCAATGGGTTCGGGGGAAGTGACCTTTGCCGGCGATGTTGCACGCTTCTACATCGTCAGCCTGCCCGCGCATAAAGCCTGCACGCTGAAGAAAATCTCCGTCGCTGAAGCCAATCCGCTCCGGCTCGGCTCGCTCGAAACCTCCAACAAGCGCACCATCTACCAGCTGGTCATCCCGGGCATTTGCGAGAGCTCGCAGCTGCTTCTGGGGCTGACCTTGCTCGAAGAGGGCAGCGTGTGGAACACCATGCCGCCGCACCTCCATGACCGCCGAAGCGAGGTCTATTTCTACTTCGGCTTCGACGAGAGTTCGCGCGTTTTCCATTACATGGGGGAGCCCGACAAGATCCGCCACATCGTGATCGAAAACGAACAGGCGATTATGAGCCCACCCTGGTCGATCCACATGGGTTCCGGCACCAAGAGTTATGCGTTCATCTGGGCGATGGGCGGCGAAAACCTCGACTACACCGACATGAAGGTCCTCAATCTGTGTCAGCTAAAATGAGCATGTTCGATCTTTCGGGCCGCAAGGCCATCGTCACCGGAGCCAACACCGGCATCGGTCAGGGAATTGCAGTCGCGCTGGCGGAGGCCGGCGCTGATATCGCGCTGGTCGGGCGCAGCGCCGCATTGGAGACGCAGGAACTGGTCCAGGCCAGGGGACGCAAAGCGGTGCTGATCGGTGCCGATCTGTCGTCGATCGAGCTTGTCGGTGAAGTCGTCGCGGAAGCTATGAGTGAACTCGGGCGGGTCGACATCCTCGTAAACAATGCGGGGATCATCCGGCGCGACGATGCGCTGGATTTCACCGAAGCCGATTGGGATACGGTGGTCGACACCAACCTGAAGACACTGTTCTTCCTGACGCAAGCGGTCGGGCGGCACATGGTCGAATGGGCAAGCCAAGCTGGCGAGCGTGGCAAGATCATCAACATCGCCTCGATGCTCACTTTCCAGGGTGGCATCCGCGTTCCGAGCTATACCGCCTCGAAGAGCGGGGTCGGCGGCCTGACCAAACTGCTCGCCAATGAGTGGGCGATCAAGGGCATCAATGTGAATGCCATCGCTCCCGGCTACATCGCCACGAACAACACCGCTGCGCTTCAAGCCGATGCGACGCGCAACCGGCAGATCCTCGAGCGGATTCCGGAAGGCCGCTGGGGCGATCCCGCAGATATTGGTGGCGCGGCAGTCTTCCTCGCCAGCAAGGCGGCCGACTACGTCCAGGGCCACATCCTGGCGGTAGACGGCGGGTGGCTGGCGCGGTGAATACGCTAACGGGCTGCCACCGATCCTGACGTCGCTATTTAACTACAAATTCGAATGGGCCCAGCGGTATGTCAGCCTGGTCGAAGACGTTGCAGATCGGCGCCGCGTCCCAGCAATAGCGGACCAGCGCCGGTTGCGTTCCCTTCGGGACAGCAACCGCTATGCCGCCATCTGTGAACTGCGCGTCGGCAAAACGACAGGACATGCCTGCCGTATCCTCGCACAACATGAAGGGGCCCGGGCGCCCCCATGAGGCGGAGTAGAGCGGGCCATTCTTGTGCGAGACAGCGATCTCCACCGTCTCCCCGATATGGCGCGCAGAGAGCGCCTCCGGCGGAAGATATGCGTCCTGGCGCCCATGCGAGAGCTTGAGCAGGGCAGCCCCCGCGCGCTGGCCGACCGGCTTTTTGATCGGCGGATGAATATCAAGCCGCTCGCTGACATCGATCGTCACAACCAGTTCCGTCGCCGGATCGTCGCGCGCGACCACTCGCTGTGCTTCCCGCACCGCGGCCCAGTCGTCATTGTCAGCCGCGCCGGAGAGCTTCCCGAATCCCGCCAGTTGCACGACCGCAAAGGGCACCTTGCCGCCGAAGCGCCTGCGCCAAGTGGTGATCAGCGATTCCAGCAGGCTGCGGTATCCGGCAGTCGAAACGGAAGTGTTCGCCTCGTTCTCGCCCTGGTACCAGATCGCACCCGCCAGACGTGTCGGGCCAAGCGGAGCGACCATGCCGTTGAACAGGTTGGCGTAACTTTCACTTGCCTTGTGGATCCACTCAGGGCGCGGCCGCTGTTCCCACACATCGCTGACTGGAACGCCGTGCTGCGCACTAGCTGTCGCCGGATCGCGGCGGAAGGAGTCGAGCTTTGCCAGCTGGTCTTCCATTTCCCCCGCCCGACCCAGCCCTTCATAGGGTAGCCACGACCGGATCGGAGTGCCTCCGACTGAGGCGTTGATCAGGCCCACGGTGACCCCTTCGCTCGCGGCGATTTGGCGGCCAGCAAACAGGCACACCGCCGAGAAGTCGAGCCATTTGTCCTGCGCCTTCGCCCATGTCGCCGGCAGGCCGAATCGGCTAGCTTCGACCAGCGAGCTGACTTGGGGCACGGTCAACAGGCGAATTTTCTCGTCGATTGCCGGTCTGCGATCGTCGGGGCGCAGCGCGGTGACCGACATCTTCCAGACCATGTTGGACTGACCCGAACAGAGCACCACATCGCCCATGGCAATGTCGCTCAGCGCAAGCTGCTCGTCTTCGTCGACCACCGCCAGCGTCAAGCCGGTCGCTGCATCGCGCGGTGCAAACTCGACCAGCCAGCTGCCGTCCGGGCCAACCGTAGCGCTGCGCGCCTCATCGCCCAGCGTGACTTGCAGCGATGCACCCGCCTCGGCCCAGCCCCAAACAGGGATTGGGTGACCGCGCTGGATAACCATGCCATCTGTGAACGGGGCGCCGAGCGACAAAGGCTCGGCAGACGCAATCGAGGGAACAGCCGCAACACATACGGCGCATGCCATCAGCCTAGCTCGAGAAGGTGACATAAGACTATTCCCCCAAAAGCCGGACCGGCCCCAGAAGCCCTGCCGGATTAAGCGGCGAATCCGCGCTAACATGATCGATGACTGCAGTGGTATAGCGCGGCTGGCCTTCGGGCGCTTGCAAATCGCCAATGATGCGGTTGGCCCAGGTGTTGATGACCTCGATCTCGATGTCGTTCGCACCTGTGCGAAGTACGCTGGAGACATCGATCCGCCACGGCGCTGTCCACACAGTGCCGATCCTTTGGCCATTGACCGTCACGATCGCCATGTCGCGTACCTCGCCAAGGTCGAGCCAGACCTTGCCACCAGCTGGCACCCGATCGAGGGTGTAGGTTTTCCGATAACTTGCGCGGCCGCTGTAGTATCTGATGCCTGGCTCCTCGTTCAGCGTCCAGTCGCGCAGTTCAGCGAAGCGAACGCTTTCCGGCCCGCCCCATTTGGGATCGAAGGCAACCTCCCAATCCCGGCTGAGGTCAGCCAGCGATCTTGGCTCCCGGTCTGGATCATACGCCCTTAATTGCGCCGGCTCGGTGTTCGCGGCGACTAGGAAAACCGACTGAAACGGGGCTAGCACCACTGCGCCTGATTGCAGCCCGCCAGGACGCCTTTCGGCTTTTACCGATAAGCGCTCTTCGCTCACGGGATCCCACAATTGCAGCAAGGAGTGATCGGTTGCCAATAACGGTGCGATAGTGACAGATTCATCCGTCTGGTTGGCAAGGAAGAAGATGTCTTCCTGCTTTGTGCTCACCTGTGTCCAACGGACCTTCGTGTAATCAATGCCGGCCACCTGAAGCGTAACGCCTTGCTCTGACAAGACCTCCGCGAGCGCGCCGGAGCAGTACACCCGCCCCTTGCCATATGCGACCGAGCTGAGCCCTTGCTGGCCACATGTGCCCCACATTTGCGCGGCGAGTTCGCGAACTTCGGTATCCGCCTCCGGCCCACCGGCAAGGCTGGGTGAGCGCTGCGGCGGTGAAGCGTACATTTGCCCACCGGCGGCAACATGCCCGGCCAACACGCGCAACATCTGCGGCGTCATCGCTTCGATCGGCGGCATAGCCAGGATCGCATACGTGCCACCATTTCGCAGCACCCAGCGACCGTCTATGACCTTGACGCTCTCTGCCAGCGCCTCGGCATTGACATAGTCGAACGCGACACCTGCAGGCGGCTCGGGCCTGGCCAGCCCAGCCATCTTGGGGGTATCCTCACCAATGAAGTAGAGCACTTCGGCCTGCGGCACCCCGGACTGGAGCACACCGTGGATGCGCCGCAGATAGTCGATCCACGGCTTGGCTTCGAGATACCAGGTATTGTTTCGGTTGAATTCGGATCCGAACCAAGAATTTACGCCTGGCAAATCGTCGCGCGGCTGGTGCATGTTCACATGCAGCACGAAGTGGTTGATGCCGAGGCTCGTCGCCTTGTCGCCCAGCCGCTTGAGTGACCATGGCGCCAGCGTCCAGTGGCCGGCACCCGCTTCATTGGTATAGGCCTCTGCCGAAGCGCGCGGCTGGGCGTAGACTCGCGAGGCAGAAACGGCAGCAGGTATCTCGATATCGCCGCGAGATTCCGGATTGACCCAGAATTCGGCGCCAACCTGGTCGGACTGCCCACCGTATTGCAGGAATTCCCCTGGGAAACCCCAATGGCCGTAATTCTCGAGCCACAGCTGCATCCCGGCCTCATGGCTGAGCTTGCGCATACCGCCGACATATTCGGTGGAGATCAGGTCCGCCACCAGCCGCCGCAGATCCCAAAGGAATCTGTCCGAGGCATCAGTACTGTCAACAATCGCTCCAGTCAGCGTCGGCAGGAACGGAACCGGATCATAGCCGTATCGCGCAACAAAGCGCTCGGCCATGTCGTCGGTCCAGTTCTGTGCGCCCTGCTCGTAACTGTCGGCGATCACCAGCTTGAAATTGTCGCGCGCGGCAGAGCTCAGCGCCGCCCGCGCACGCCCAACGTAAGCATTGAAATGCGACTTGAGATGCGTCGCATTCATTTTGTCGATTTCCAGCCCCGTCGCCGCGGGGGTTGACGGGCCATTCTCCGCTCCAGTGGGGATCAGCCCGAACCAGGCAAGGCGCCAATTGCCGGCCGGCACATTCCAGGCCAGCGTGCCATCAGCGCTTAGCTTGTCAGTCAGATCGACAACCAAGCCTACCGGGACCGCGAACTCGGGATCGTCTTCAGCGTTCTCGGCCGGCCAAAGATAGGCATCGTAATCCGGTTCCGGCGTCTGCCACATCTTGCCGAGCTGCTTTTCGACATAGCGCTCGATCAGAGGCGCTTCGCGCAATGCGATTTCGGCTAGCCTGACCGGATTGCCGTTGGGTCCGCGGCTGACGACCAGCCGGAACCGGTCGGATGTAGTCGCGGGGATTCGGATCGCGATCGGCCCCTGATTCATCGCGCCCAGTTGGACGCGCGTGACCCGGCGATCGACCGGGAACCGCTCGACGCTTCGCCAGCCACCTGCCCCATCGGGCACCTGCAGGTCCATCTCCATATAGAACGCATCAGGCCCAGGGTAGATTTGCAGCGTGCGGACGGTTTTCGCGCCGCCCAGCATGATTTCGATCGGCGTCGATGCGTCTTCTCTGCCAGCCAGTATTCCGACCGTTTCGATCGTCGAGAAATCGCCATCGCCCAGCCCCGGCAACGCTCGACCGGCCTGCGAGAACTGCGCGCCGCGTGCAAGGTTGTCCCCTCCTGGCTTCTCGGGGTAGGCTAGCAGCCGGACCGACTGCCAATCGGGATTGGCGGCGGCCAATCGATTGGGAAGGTCGTCCTGTCCGCTGACCGTATATTCCTGCACCGATAAGTAACGCATCGACTGTTCGGGCTTGACCCACGGCCCGCCCGACTGGCTCCAGCCGGGCGAATTGAACATGCCGATGTTTACGCCCAGCCGGGCACCTTCTTCCATCGCATGCCTGAGCGCCTCCCACCACTCGGGAGACAGGCTGGGGGTCGCTCCGCGATGCTCGGGGTTGGTATCGACATTGCCGATATAGGCCTCCGCGATACCGATCTTGCGCATCACCTCGAGGTCCTTGGTCAGGCCCTCCTTGGTGATGTCGTCGCTGACCCAGTACCAGAAGGTCGACGGCGCCGCGCTTTGCGGCGGACTGACAAATGCGGTAAGCGCCGGCGACGGTCCTTCAACCGGCTCCGTTGCCGCACGCGAGGCTGCCCCCGAGGAAACGCAACCGCTCGCGGAAAGCAAAACCAGAAGCGCCGCCCCGGTGCCGATGATCCGGGCGCGACGGCGCACATGGCATATGTTCATTGCCAATCCCTCTTCAACGATAAGAAGTAGCGAATTACTTACGCTTCATCGAGGCCTTGGTGTCGGCCAGCATTTCCGTATGGGTGAGCATGCCATCGCCATCGCGGTCAATCTTGCAGAAGGCGCGCTGCACCACTTCCGGCTTCATCTGCATTTCGCCATCCGGGCGCTTGCTGGTCCAGCCGCGGCGGAAATCAGTGAATTCGGCCAGGGAAACTGCACCGTCGCCATCGGTGTCCATACCCTTCATGCGCTGTGCCGCTTTCACCTCGGCATCCTGTGCGGCCACCGGTGCGGACACCGTCAACGCGGCAAACGTTCCAGCGAGCACCATCGCAAAACAAGTCATCCTCATGCCGTCTCCCCTTTTCGATAATCAATCAGTTCTGATCATTTTCGATCTTTTATGACGCATTCTGGATTCATGTCAATATTGGTTGGGTCGGAGGCGAGCAATATTCCCTATCCCTCCAATTAGCCCATTGGTCACGATTTGGTCGACCGCAGATACGGCAGGTCTCTGTCAGCTTTATCGAGCGCCCTGCCCCGCATCGATGCCCGATGCTCATCCGTGCCCTTTTAATTCTTGTATACGCCGGAGATCGACGATCCCACTTCACCATGACAGCATTAGCACCGCGCAACTGCACCTCGCGGCGCACGCGCTCTGGCGATCACCTCCCACGATGACAGCAAAGCCGCCATCCGTCATTGAATCAATATCTTGCATTTTTGATCATTTCTAATCATACGCAAGGTTGCCCTGCCGGGAGAACTGGCGGATGAACCGAAGAACGAAACAAGAGAAAAGGGTGGCCGAGGAGATGGCGACAATGGAGCATCGGGTCAGTGGCTGTTTATCTCGAATTCGGCGGAGCGTGGTCATGGCAGGCTGCATTATCGCCTGTTCCTGCTCGACAATTACCGACACTGCTGCAACCCAGCAGGTGCAAATGGAACGCCCAAACTTCATCTTCATTTTGGCGGATGATGTCGGGATTACTGACCTGAATGCATATTCTACGAAGCTCATCGGAGCATCGGTTGATGAGCAGTTCTATTCGACTCCCCATCTAAACCGGCTAGCCTTTGAAGGCATCAGCTTTGAGCAAGCTTATGCCACGCAGCTTTGCTCTCCGACCCGCGCAGCCTTGCTGACCGGCAAGTTCGCGCCCCGCCTTGGCTTTACGACAGCAACGCCCCCCGTACGCACCTATTTCTCTGCAGGGCTCGAACCACCAGATGAGCTACAGCCGCTCGATGCAATCGAGCATCGCGATCGGCCAATGCCAGAGATGCCTTTGTTCAACGGCAAGACACAAACCGCGCTGCCAACCGGCCACGCACTCGATCTTGGGCAAGACGTCCAAACAATAGCTGAAGCACTAACGGACTATCGCTCAGCTTATCTCGGTAAGTGGCACCTTGGAGGGCATGGGGCGCCGGGGCATCAGCCACGCGACAACGGCTTCGAGGAATTGGCCTGGTTTGACAGTGGAGGCTCACCCTATTTTAACTGGCGCCAGAATTGGCTCGACGATCGACCGCACTTCGAAAGTTCGCCGGTAGAAAAGATCGAGATGGGCTACCCCGGTGAGCCGACCGACCAAGAATATCTGACGGACGACCTCGCTGCTCGAGCCGTGCAATTCATCGAGGATCAGAAGGACAGCAACAGGCCATTCCTGCTATATTTCGCACATTTCGCAGTTCACACACCAATAGAAGCGCCAGAGGGTGAAACTGCTGCCTTTGCCGAGAAACCGCAACGCGGATGGAAGGGACATAGGAATCCGACCTACGCAGCGATGCTGGCTTCGCTTGATCGTTCGGTAGGAGCGATCCGCAAGGCGCTGGAACGAACAGGGCAGACTGATAACACCTACATCATCTTCATGTCAGACAATGGAGGTGTCGATTGGCAAGTGGGCGCGGGCGCTACAGCGCTCCGGATCGCTCCCGGAGCGGCCTTCAAAGGCGAACCGCCTCCGACTTCCAACGCTCCGTTCCGGGGCGGGAAGGCTACGCTGTATGAAGGCGGCGTGCGCGTTCCCTTGATTATCGTCGGACCGCAAGCGAAAGGCGGGCGCTGGGTCCGCCACCCAGTTGATGCGACCGACATATTCCCGACTTTGTACGATCTAGCCGGCTATAATCCGGAAAGGCTGTACACCGATGCGACCTTCGATGGTCGCAGTTTTGCATCACTCTTGGGAGCAAACTCACATTCCGAGTACAGCAAAGATACGATCTATTGGCATTATCCCTTCAATGTGGTGGTGCCCGATCCAACGGATAATGTGCCACTTGGCCCGGCCTCAAGCATTCGCAAAGGCCGCTACAAGCTGGTCGTGCGCTGGCATGGCGACAAGCAACTGTTTGATATTGAGTCCGATCCTTTTGAGAAAGTGGATATGGCGAGTGCAAACCCCGACTTGGTAGACAAGCTTTTCGACGACCTAGTGACATGGCTCAGCGCGAACGTGTCAGCGCAATATTTCCCGAAGATCAATCCAGCGTATGATTCGTCAAAGAACCCTCGCGGGGACTACAGAACTATGGGAACTCTATTAGATGACAAAGCAAATGAATTAACGCGGAGATCTAAACGGTCTCAATCGAGTCTGGCGCCTTGATCAATGACAGCAGATTCCGTTGCAACTCGTCACTGCCAGCCCGCTCTGCGCAGTCAAAACGGCAGAGGAAAATGACTACATCGTGTTTCGCAAATCGCACAGCTTTCGTCCCATTCTGGGCGTTTTGGCAGCGCACTCTCGCGCAATTATGGACCGGTAGTCCTAAGTCCCTCCGGCAGCTAGGACATGAGAATGAAGATCAGTAAAATTTTGCTGGGCCTAGTGTTTCCCATATGGCACCTCGCTCTGCCGCACGCCATCGCGTCGAGGGAGCCAATCGAACTCGACCCAAGCCTGACAGAAGCTGCCGCGACTGATTCACACGCTGGACCGGAACGAGGCACGGCATTGGCTGACGACTGCGCTATGCCAGACAAGCTGAAATCCGATGGCCCGCAATCGTCGCAAGTGGCTCGCTACGAATTTATTGATAATGGTATAATTCGATTGGGGATCGACATCGAATCCGGCGGCAGCGTGTTCTGCTTTGCCGAGTCCGCAACGAAACGGAACGTGCTAAATCATTTCGACAGGGGCCGTTTTGTCCAGCAATCCTTCTATGGCAACAGCGACGGTACCGTCTGGGATTGGGCAGGTGGAAACGCGCAGAAATGGGTCTGGAACCCGGTCCAAGGGGGTAATTACAGTGGCATCCCTGCCAAAATCATCGAGCAGAAGCTTGATGGCAATTCCGTTTATGTGAAGACTAAGCCCAAGCATTGGGTCACTGGTGATGACATCAATGATGCCACCATGGAACAGTGGATTACCCTCGATGACGAAATTGCCCATATCCAATATCGCTTCGTCTACGATGGGAGCGAAATTCATCGGATTACCGACCAGGAAATGCCCGCCGTTTTCGTCGATTATGCACTGAACGAACTCGTGAGTTACCGCGGCGATGCGCCTTGGACGAACGCTCCGCTCAGCCGGTCAAACCCGGGCTGGCCCAACGAGTACCATTCCGCTTCCGAAGAATGGAGCGCATATGTCGATGCCAATGACTGGGGGGTAGGCGTCTATACGCCGGGTACCGATAAGGTCACCGCCTATCGCTACGAAGGTGACGGGAAGTATGGACCGTTGGCGGAAGCGACATCCTACTTTGCGCCCATTCGGCGCTTTTCGATCAAGCCGGGGGTTACCATCGACTATAACGTCTATCTTACCATCGGAACGGTTGCCGAAATCCGATCCCGATTTGCTGATCTAGCCAATACAGCCGAACGCTAATCCTTCGAAAACACCAAGTCGTGCCGCAAATCCGCGCGATCGATGCTCCAGAGAGGCAGCATAGTTAATTTTCATCATATTCGGCTGTCAGGCTTGACTGCCCTCCCTATGTGGTGATCATCTTACATAGATCGCAGTATCATCCCAGCGGGCGAGCAGCGGGATACCACGCCAGCGATATTCTCAAGCCTTTCCGGCACATTCCATTGGACTTGGCGCACGAAGCAAGCATTGCTGTCGCTACTGAATTGCGGCCTTGATGGCGGCCGCAGCCCCATCGCCTGGCGCGAACCGGGGCCTTGGGTGGTGGGAGCAGCATAAGGCTGCTCCGTAGATGGAGAACCACCTATGACCACCCAGACAAAGAACAAGGCTCAGGACAAAGCGCCGGCTGCGGGCGCGGCCAAGCCAGAAAAGCCAGCACCCCGCTCTGCCAGCAAGATCGACCAGGTCATCACCATGCTCGGGCGCAAGCAAGGCGCCACACTTGCCGAGATGACCGATGTCACAGGCTGGCAACCGCATTCCGCGCGCGCGGTGCTGACTGGCCTGCGAAAGAAGGGCCACACGATCGTTAAGTCAAAGCGCGATGACGTCACCTGCTATCGCATCACGGCAGCGGAGTGATGGCACGCATCGACCTCGACTCTGAACTGGCTGCGCTGGAGGCAATGCCTCTGGCGCAGCTGCGCGAGCGATGGTCCACTCTCACCGGCAGACCAGTCCCGCGTGTACGAACCGCACTGCTGCGGCTGGCGCTGGCCTGGGAGCTGCAAGCCGCGGTCCATGGCGGGCTGTCACGACATGTGCAGCAGCAGCTGGCGCAGCTCGCAGCGGGCAAGACCGAGACCCGCAGGCACGAGCCCGGCATGCGGCTGACGCGCGAATGGAACGGCGTGCTGCATGTGGTCACCATCGCAGACGATGGTGCGATACGCTGGAACGAGAAGACATGGAACTCGCTCAGCAGCGTCGCCCGGGCAATCACCGGCACGCGCTGGTCAGGCCCTGCCTTCTTCGGATTAAAGCAGAGGAAGGCGGCGGCATGAAAAGCATCCGCTGTGCCATCTATACCCGCAAGTCATCGGAAGAAGGTCTCGAGCAGGACTTCAACTCGCTTGATGCTCAGCGCGAAGCCTGTGCTGCCTATGTGTTGAGCCAGGCATCAGAAGGCTGGAAGCTCCTCCCCGATGTCTATGACGATGGCGGGCTGTCGGGCGGATCGCTCGAGCGCCCTGCCCTCCAGCGTCTGCTGGAAGATGTGAAGGACGGCAGGGTCGACATCATCGTCGTCTACAAGGTCGACCGGTTGACGCGGTCACTGCTCGACTTTGCCAGGTTGGTCGAAGCATTTGATGCTGCCGAGGTCAGCTTTGTCTCGGTCACCCAGTCATTCAATACCACCACCAGCATGGGACGGCTGACCTTGAACATGCTTTTAAGCTTCGCGCAGTTCGAGCGCGAAGTGACCGCTGAGCGCATTCGCGACAAGATTGCCGCCTCCAAGGCCAAAGGCATGTGGATGGGAGGCACCCCGCCGCTCGGCTACGAGCCTGATGGGAGAAGCCTCAGGACCGTCGAGGAGCATGTCGCGATCGTTCGCGACATCTTCGCGCGTTATCGCCGACTGGGCAATGTCAGGCTGGTCGCAGAAGAGCTGGCATGCGAAGGCATCACAACACCGCGGCGCCAGACTGCCAATGGCAAGTGCTATGGCGGCTGCGCCTTTACCCGCGGCAAGCTCTATCATCTCTTGCGTAACCCGGTCTACGCAGGCGACATCGGGCACAAGGGCAAGACCTATCCTGGCAACCATCCTGCAATCATACCGCGGGAGGAATGGGAGGCGGTTCAGCAGCAGCTGACGGAGAATGTCCGCGGCACGCGCACGGCGCGCGAAGCCAGCACCGCCATGCTCGCAGGAAAGCTGTTCGATCAATCCGGCGAGGCGCTGATCCCAGTGCATACCAGCAAGCCCTGCACCACCGGAGGGACAACCAGTCGCAGGCGTTATCGCTATTATGTCTCGAAGTCTGCGCATCACTACGCGGAAACTTCGATGCACGACAGCATGCGCATCCCGGCCAGGGAGATCGAACAGGCCGTCGCCAGCGAACTGGTGAAGGCACTTGCTGACCCGCTTGCCCTCGCCCGGCAACTGAAGATCGACATCGCACCCGCCCAATATGCCAGGGTAACCAGCAGGCTCGCGCAATCGCGGGGCGAGCTTGGTCGCCTCCGTCGCTCTTCGATCAATCCCCTCGTCGATCGGGTGACGATCCATCCCGATCGGCTTGAGCTTGTTATCTCGGCCCAGGCGCTCGCTGAAATGCTCGGGCTGCACCTCGATCCCGATGCGCCACCGTCGATCCGACACATCGCGAAAGTTCGGCTAACCCGCTCAGGGCAATCGCTCAGGCTGGTCGATGGCAGCGGCATCCCGGCCGGATCGCGCGGTCCAGACCCGACGCTCCTGAAGCTGGTTGCCCAGGCGCATCAATGGTGGGGCATTCTCTCGCGCGGCGAGGTCGACGCCACCCGGCTTGCAGACCAGGAAGGCGTCAGCGTGTCCTGGATTACCCGGGTGGTCCGCCTTGCCTTCCTCTCGCCGCAACTGGTCGAAGCGATCCTGGCAGGCAAGGCGCCTGCGGCTCTTGATGGCAAGGCGCTGCTGGCAACGGGCGCGATTGCGCCCTCATGGGATGAGCAGGCGCGCGGGTTACTCGGTGCTGGCGTCACTGCTTGTGCGCAAAGCCCAACAAGAACCGGATCGTAGCCGAAGTCAGCTAGCTATCGGCCTGGGGCCGCCGCCCCTTTTTCCTCGACAATGATGTAGGCAATTACGCTTTCGCCAATATTGCGCATCTCATGCCAGGCAGTGCCGTTGCTTGTGAAGCTGGAGCCGGTGGCAATCACTGCTTCGCGCGTGCCCGATGCGTCGATCAACTCAGCCTTTCCCCCGCTCAGGGCGAAGCCAAAATGCGGCGGGTGATAGTGGCGCTCATGACCGGCGCCAGGAGGGAAGGTGCAACGAAGCACCCGGTAAGAAGGTTTCTCTTGCAGGAGCTCACAAGCCTTCTGGCCCTTCCATCCAGCTACTAAGGCATCCGGGACTGGGGTCTGGACATCGTCGCGTGTCACGCATCCGCACAAGAGTGCGAATATCAACACGGCGCTTGCGGCTTGTTTCATCTGGGACTCCCCACAGCTCCAACTGGAGATCCTAGTAGTCAGTACTGCTCTCTTTGAAGATACAGTAGCACTTTGATGCATGTGAATGTCGGAAAGTGGGCCGTTTGCAGACAGTCTGCTTTCAGTTGTCGGAACGCCATATACAGACAGTCCGCTATCGACCCAAGAACCGACATTCAGCTAGCTGCCCATAGGCACTCCAGCTGAATGCCGCGGCAAAACTCGACTACGGTTTGGTTTCTGCTGGCAAGGGATCGGCAGTCTCGAGTTTCTCCAGCCAGGCTAACTCTCTAATTGGCTAGATTAAGTTTGCCACCCACACGATGGCTATCGCAGCGGGTAGGAACAGCGCTTGCGCGAGAAGCGTTCCAGCCAACCTGCTGATTGAAATCCAAGCAATTGCACGGCGGAAACTCGACTCAGACTGCTTACCATCGACGACATCATCGGTCAGGACCGACAGGTGAGGGTCGATAAAGAGAAATAGCAGGATGGTCGCGAAACCGTTCACGACTGCCGACAACTGCGAAGCCGTCACCCGGTATTCGGGATTGAGATAGCCCGCGTAAATCGCGGCAAATACTCCGACTACGAGCAAGGCTTGCGCGACACAATTGGCCGCCAAGATTCCCCACGTAAGCTCTCGCGGCTTTTCTTTTCCTACAGACGCGCGTGCCGGGACGGAAATCGAAGTGCGCAAGATACGCAAGCCATCTGGCGATAGACCTCTAAGAAGTGTTCTGGCTAGTGATTGCCTGGGTTGCACCGCCTCAATTGCATGGGCAAACATACGTTGTGCCGTGGGGACCAGTATCAATCCCGCCAGCACGCCAACAAATGCGGACAATAGGATCATTCTGAAGTCCGTCTCAAGGTTCGTCGTAATCTGTCCAGCGAGACTGTTCTCAACACGCTTGGCGACCAACGGCGCCAGAAACCCGTTCGCTAGTCGTGAGACCAGTAGCAGCACATTGAACAGGGCGAAGCTCATTGCGATTCGTCCTGTTCGAACTCCAGCGATGCGTGCCGCATAGGCTAGTGCGCCAATAAGATTGATAACAAATGCGAGGCATAGCAACGCAGTCATATTCGTATCCATAGATGCTCGCTATTCTTGTCTTCTGAGTCTGCAGGAATAAGCTGGTCAGAATATCCATGCCTTGGCGACAGTGAAAAGGCTGGTGATCGTCAACACAGTTGCGACCATGAAGAGAAGCAATCTTGCATTGATCCGGCTGGTCAGAATTGCGCCGATGGGCGCAGCAATAACGCCGCCGATGATGAGGCCGATAACGGCGTGGCTAAATGCGGAAACGCCAAGCGTGACCAAGAAGGTTATCGACACGGCTAGGGTCAAAAGGAATTCAGCCGAGTTGACGGTGCCGATAGTCGTGCGAGGATCGCCGCCCTGCACCAGAAGGTTTGAGGTTACGACGGGTCCCCATCCACCCCCGCCGGCGCTGTCTAGAAACCCACCGATGAACGCAAGTGGCCTGGTGAACCGTGGGTCCTGGAAGCGGGGCCAGCGCCCGAAAAAGACCGCCTTATAGAAAAGGAAGAGACCGATAGCGGCCAGATAAAGCATGACGAACGGCTTTGCTGCCGATGCATCGACGCTCGATAGCACATATGCGCCCAGAATGCCTGCGAGGACGCCAGTAGGGACCAAGCGCCAGAACAACGGCCAATTAATGTTCTTGCGCCAAAGGTGGCTGGCTCCCGAAGTGCCTGTGGTGAACACCTCGACCAAGTGCACGCTCGCAGAAGCCGTTGCAGGAGGGACTCCGAGAACACTGACAAGCATTGTTTGGGTGATGACCCCAAAGGCCATGCCAAGCGCACCATCTATTATTTGGGCTGCAACGCCCACGAGAATGAATGGAAGCAGGTCGACAAAGAATGGAGCAATTGAATCGAGCATCGTCATGGTCCTTTACAGGTCCTTCCGGCCCCAAGTTTTGGCCCTAGAAACGACGCCTGACTGAAATCCGCGATTGGAAATAGCTGTAGCCGTCAGCAGCGATCGCACTGCTTGAGGGCGTATTGGTAAAGGTCAGTTCAGCGCCCACCGTCCACGGTGAGTCCGTCGGGCTGTCGACCTGGAATTGGGCGAAATTGGCCCGGTTCCAGTCGGAGTTACTGTCTCTCTGCGCGCCAATTCCGCCGACCGCGCGCAGGCGCCAACCCTCCATAAAACGCCGAACCTGTAGAGCTGGCAGCACCTGCACGAAATTGCGCGGCGAATAATAATCGAATTCGCCAGGCCTGGAGCTGTGGAAATAGCGACCACGCAATTGCGCGCTCAGTCCCCAATCGGGCTTCAGCACATGGATATAGCTACCGCGCAGGTGATATCGCTCGTTTTTGCCAGTAAATTCCTGCAGCCCGGCCATCGCGGTGAAGACATTGCGATCATCAACCGGCAGGTCGAACGCCGCACCAGCAAAGGTTGAATAGAGCTCGCGCTCCAGCCCCAGCGGGGTTTCGACGATGTCACGCTCTATGAAGAACTCCTTGCGAAAACGGGCATCGTCATGGATCGAGGCAGCGCCGATCACGCTGTCGCCATCGCTGCCGATACGTGCCGCCCAGGTCCAGCCACTAACCTTTTCACCAGCTTGCAGGAACACGCGCTGGCGCTGCTCGGTTGGACGATCGAGCAATTTATACCAGGCGTTTTCGATCCGCAGGCCCAAACGCCTGGAATTACCATCATTGCGGAGGTCGAACTCGCCTGCCAGCCGAATGACTGTGGTGTCGTCGCTATCGGTCGAAATAAACAAGTCGCTGCCGATTGCCGGGCCTGTGTCAGCCTCCTGCCCGAGCGCGGGCGAAGCAAGCAAAGCGCAACCGGCGACAAAGGTAACCGCATTTCTATGGATCAGCCCCATTGCTTCTTCCTTCCGAACAGTTCGGCGAGATAGCCCCAAACCGAAACGGGTTGCATGACCAGCGGATAAGCGAATGCAAACAGGAAGAAGCCCCACAGGCTTTTCTCCATTTTGATCCCCTCGCGCCTCAGCATGCGGGACTGGATACGATAGATGGTCACGTTCCATAGCGCGGCGATCGGCAGCACCAGCAGCGTGATCGGTCCAGCCAGCCAGTATACTCCGAGCAATGCCAGCAGGAGACCCGGCAGGAACGCCAGGGTGAAGGCCAGGTCGATGCTGACGAACAGCAGGTTCCAGTAGATGAACATGGTCATGAAACGCCTCTTGCCGAGCAGGCGTTTGTGGATGGCGAGCGCTTCGATCATACCACGCGCCCAGCGCTTGCGCTGGTTCGCCAGTGCCTTGAAGGTTTCCGGCGCATGGGTCCAGGCGATCGCATCCTCCGCATAACGGACGATGTAATTGCGGCGCAACAAGGACCATGTCAGCACGATGTCTTCGCCGACCGTGTCCGGCCAGCCGTGGGCTTCCTCCAGCGCCTTGCGTCGGTAGAGCGAGAAAGCACCTTGCGCCACCAAAGTGCCGTTGAACATGCCTTGCATTCGCTTGACCGCAGCGATGCCGTGGAAATAGTCCCATTGCTGCGCGGCGGTCACCCAACTCTCCATGGGATTGGCCACGAGCACGCAACCTGCCACTGCGGCGGTTTGCGGCGGCGCGGCGTAGAGATGGCCGACCATCGCGGTAAGGCTGCCCGGCTCAAGCAGCGTATCGGCATCGATCGTCACGATCAGATCGTGCGAGGCAAGCGTCAATGCATGGTTCAATGCGCGAGCCTTGCCACCATTTCGCACCATCCGCTCAACCCTGAGCGTAAAGCGCGGATTGGCTGCAAACATGCGCTGGCATTCCGAAGCAACTTCGACGGTCCGGTCTTTCGATCCGTCGTCGATCACGATCACCTCAAGTTCGCCCTGATAGATAAGCCCGCTGAGGCTGCTTAGCGTGCCTTTGATGTAAGCTTCCTCGTTATAGGCCGCGACAAGCAGTGTCAGTGCTGGCCAATGCTCGGGGTCTTCTCGCTGGGAAGCAGGTCGCTGCACCAGGCAGGACAGCAGGAAGGCGTTCATGAAGCCGGGCACGTATGCGACAAAGGTCAACACCACAAGCGCGATGACCGGGTGCGAAAGATTGCCGAGATCGGTCAGCCAGGGCAGCGACAACCATAACGAGAACAGCAGCCAGAGGGCGGCGAAGCCAAGGCTCGTGACAAAGATCACGCGCCGGTGAATGGCGCGCTTTCGCCAATAGCTGCGGTTGCGCCGCAAGCCGAAGGCGCGGCGATCCGGCCCAGTGTAGCCCGGAGTAACGATCATTTGTTGGGCTGCATCGCTGGGCTGCATTCGCGAGGTTTCTTTGTCTTGGAGCAAACCCGAAGGTCTGCAGAGTGGGTGATTTCAACCGTTTGTTAGGAAATTTCCGCAAGTGAGCGGTTTACCGCGAGGGTCATAATCGCCCTCACCTTAGAAAGGGCATTGGGTGATTGACTATTTCGTAGACCGCTTAATCGACTACTCGATCCTGGTCGGCATGTTTGCCGGTAAGGCACTGGTCGTGCTTGCCTTCTACGGCGCTTAATCGACATATTTTTGAAGCGCAGGTGCCGGCGGCATCAACCCGACATCAATAGATCGCTCCATCAGCCAATGCGCCGCTGCAAGGGCCAAGACTGCACCCATGCCCGCCAGGAATGCTAGCAGAAATACCGTTCGTGGATCGGTCTTCGTGAATTGGTGATCCTCGACTTCATGAGCAGTGCTTTGGAACGACACGATGTCGAAACAATCAGTTTGATCCCTAATTTCTGCCGCTGTTCTGACTTCATTCTGCCTGGGCTTCATTCGCTCTGACATCATTGATTTATTACCTTTGCGACCACGAAAGGGACAGTCAGGAGCCTGGCTAACTACAACGATTATGCCGTAACGGCCGAAAAGTTAGCTCGATGCCTGTAGTTTACCGACGAGAAGCTAATCGATCGTAATGGTCACCGCGCGGCGGTTCTGCGCCCATGCTTGCTCGTTGCTGCCAAGCGCTTTGGGCCGCTCCTTACCGTAGCTGACTGTAGTCAGCCGCGATGCATCAATGCCAAGTGATTGAAGATAGTTCTTCGCTGCATTCGCGCGCCGTTCACCGAGCGCAAGGTTGTATTCGCGGGTGCCACGCTCGTCAGCATGTCCCTCAATCGTGGCGCGCTTATTAGGATAACGCGCAAGCCATTGCGCTTGGCTCTGAAGCGCTGCTGCGTCGATGTTGTCGATGTTGAATCTGTCGGTGTCGAAATAGATGACATCTTGCCCGGCCATTTGCTGGACGAAGTCTGCCTGACTGCCGGGCACAATTGAGTTTCCCCGGTCAGTCGCTTCCGACTGCACTGGTCCTGGAGGAGGCGGCAGTTCCTCCGGTCGCTTCTTTGAACAGGCTGAGACTGCGAGTGCGGCAGTGAGTAGGATGACCGTGGTCGAAGCACGTGACATGGTTCGGAAACTCCAATTCGGGAAAGTCTTTCTTCAGATTTGCCGAATTAGAGCAGAATGCATTCGCAGCGTTAGTATGCGATTTTCACACGCCCCATAAAAACCTCATAGTAACACTCGTTGGAATTTCCCTGCTAAACCAATGATGTCCAGAGCGATTGACCAAATTGCTCCTTGACAGCGAGTAGTAGTCGGCAGGTCGCCCTTGTCCCCAGCAGCCCCCCGGCGGGCTGCCGACTACAGATCGCTAGGTCTGCGGCTCCATAATCAGCGCAAGCCGGTAGCCAACACCGGGCTCAGTCAGAATCAGCTCAGGATCGGATGGGTCAGCTTCGAGCTTGTCCCGCAGCATCGCCATGTAGCTGCGCAGATATTGGCCATCCACAACCGGACTCGACCAGCCTGCGATCATCAACTGACGCTGCGTGACCACTTGTCCTGAATGGCGCACCAACAGCTCGAAAAGCGCAAACTCTTTTGGTGATAGATGGATTGGCTCATCCATCAAGATTAGTTCCCGCTTAGCAAGGTCCACAATCAGGTCCCGCGAGATATATCGGTTGACCTGCGACCCTGAAATTTCGGCACGGCGGCGTTCGAGAACCCTTATACGCGCCAGCAATTCTTCCAGCCCGAAAGGCTTGTCGACATAATCGTCTGCGCCAAGATCGAGTGCCCTCACCTTGTCCTTTTCAAGATGGCGAGCCGAAATGACTATTAGGCTAGCCTTGGCCGTCTCCTTGATCGGTGCAATAAGGTCGCAGCCGTCGGTATCCGGCAGGCCAAGGTCAAGGAGCACCAGATCGAGGGCCTCGTTTTCGACCACTTTCAACGCTTCTGTGCCATTACTGGCCTCAACGACCTCATGACCGAGCGATGCGAGAACTGGCCTCAACGTATCGATTATCGAGGGTTCATCGTCGACGATCAGAATGTTCACTAGGCTGCCGCCGCTGCATCGGGAGATTGCACCAACGGAAGATCAATCGTGACCCGCGTTCCATTCCCACCCTTAAGGGGAGATTCCATCGATATTGTGCCTGAGAATGCTTCGACAAAGCCCTTAGCGATAAAAAGGCCCAGACCCATTCCGCTCTTTGAGCTATCTTTGCCGCCCTTGAAGAAGCGCGTGAAGACGTGTGGTCTCTCGTGCTCGAAAATCCCCGGTCCACTATCTGTGATACTTATAGTTACCCTATCTTCATCGCGAACCAAGTTCACTCTCACTGGCCCATTTTGACCACCGAATTTCTGCGCATTGTCGATCACATTGTAGATGGCCTGCTCCAGCATTGTGCCGTTGGCTCGGACGAACGCAGGTTCGGATGAAAAGTTGTGTTCGAACTTGAGCGAAGTGTGACTTGCCTTTGCCTGTTTCATTGCCAAACGAGCGATTTCAGTGAGATCAACGATCTCAAACTGATCCTCTGCAATACCCGACTGTATCTGCCCGACGTCAAGGAGTTCAGAGGTATAGCGATCTAACTTGGCGCATTGCTCTAGTATCGAACCGAGAAACCTAAGACGGTCATCATCGCCGAGGCTCACCTGACCCGAACGCAGCGCACCGGCGGCCGCCTGGATGACGGTCACTGGCGTGCGAAGATCATGCGACACAGAAGAGAGCAGCGCATCTTTGAGCTTCTCGTTTCTGGCCGCTGCCTTGGCTTCCGCGGCTTCTTCCAAGAGCAGGCAGCGTTCGACCGCTAAAGCCAAAAGGGCCGCAATCGACTTGAGGTTGGGCATCAAGCTGCGATCAGCCGGTAAATCCGCAAGACGAAACTTCACCAGCCCGAGTGGACCACGTGCGCCCGTCAATTCCATGAAGACTGGTTTGCCAAGTTTATCTTCTGGCTCGACCGCCTCCATAAAAGGCTTGAGCTGATCAAATTCGACCTCGCCTGTGGAAGGCCGGACAAAAGCCTTGCCCCTGGCCAGGAAGATTTCGACCGTCTTGACGCCCTGTCTCGGGATAATACCGCGAATGGCATCCTCCACGTCCTCCAGTTTTACAGCGGACTGAAGGCGGTCGCTTACCGTCAGCAGAAAAGCCGTCTCCGACTGTGCATTATACGCCTTGAGAGCGGAGTCCTTGAGACGACCAACGAGTGCACCAGCGAACAGCGCCGCTATATTGAATGCAATCAGCGGAACCGCTTCATCGGCACTGGTGATGCCGAATTGAAATGTCGGTTCGCTCAGGAAAAAGTTATATACGAACGAGGCGGCGATAGCGGCAACAATCGCGCTCGAAAGACCGGACCGAAAGGCGATGAGTATCACGCCTGTCAGGAAAATCAGCACCGCGGTGATTGGACGATCAGCCTGCTGCGCTGCATAGGTGCAGCCCACCGCGAGCAAGAAAATCGCACAATCCACCGCCACTCGAAGCAAGGTTTGGCTAAGCACTACTTGTCCTCTGGTTTGCTAAAAACGCTGAAAGCCCATTAGCCCATTGCGAGGAGTATAGCATGCACGCCATTTTTATGTCTTGGTGAGCTAGGTTGCCGTTTGATCGGCGGCCTATGTTGGATAGAGTACTGCTGGGCAAGTTCTCAAATTAGCGACTTGTGATTGAACGACCGCTTTCCACCCCAATAGCTGCCCCTGAAGGTTCGTAGACGCCAACCCTAAAGCTGATTGGCAGCTTTGCTGCGCTATCAGCCAAAAATTGCTGGTCTGCAATCGACCCCGCCACGCAAATTTAAAGAATAGTTCTCTCAGATCTTTCCGGCAGGTGGAGAGTCGAGCCTGCTAATCTTTAATGACGGTTGGTCAGTTGTAAGCCCATTCTTCAAGATGATAGTGCCCCGGATCAACGCATGATTTGCAACGCGAGGACCAATCATGAAGCCCTCTAGCCGATTTTCGTTCATCTGTGCTCTTGCTTTACTGTGCGCGGGGCCTGCTTTTTCGGCTGATCCGCCTTTTGAAGGCAAAATTGCGCCTGACGTGTCACAGTCGACCCCGGCTTGGCCGAAGATAAAGAGCGCACCGGAAGGTGCTCCCAATATCGTTGTAATCTTGCTTGATGACATCGGGTTCGCCGACACATCGACCTTCGGCGGCATTGCTGAAACACCCGCGCTCGACCGGCTGGCAGCAAGGGGTTTGCGCTATAACAATTTCAACGTCACCGCGATGTGCTCGCCCACGCGAGCGGCTCTGCTGACCGGCCGCAACCACCACCGGGTCGGTTACGGCGTCATTACTGAAGGCGCGAACGGCTATCCTGGCTACAATTCCTATTGGAAGGAAAGCACGGCGTCTGTCGCAGAGGTCCTTCGCGACAATGGCTATCGCACAGCCGCTTTTGGCAAGTGGCATAATACGCCGGAATGGGAGATCACTCGCGCGGGTCCGTTCGACCGCTGGCCAACCGGCCTCGGCTTCGACCATTTCTATGGCTTCCTGGGCGCGGAGGACAATCACTGGGAGCCCAGCCGCCTCTACCGCGATACGACCCCTGTCGAAGGCGCTCAGACGACAGACAGATCCTATCACCTTACAGCAGACCTCACCGACAAGGCGATAGACTGGGTGGCAGAGCATCGCTCCTTTGCGCCCGAGCGGCCCTACTTCCTCTATTTCGCGACTGGCGCTGTTCACACGCCGCACCATGCCCCTGAAGACTGGATCGCGCGCTATCGCGGCAAGTTCGACCAGGGCTGGGATGTACTGCGCAAAGAAATCTTCAAGCGCCAGAGGCGGCTCGGGGTCATCCCGCCCCATGCCGAGCTTACGCCGCGTCCACCGCAAATCCCTGCGTGGGATACGCTGAGCGCAGACGAACAGCGGCTCTATGCTCGCCAAATGGAAGTCTACGCCGCCTTCGTTGCGCACACTGACTATCAGATCGGGAGGTTGCTGCAGGCGGTTCAAAACGCGCCCGGAGCGAGCGAGAACACTTTGGTCTTCTACATCGTCGGCGATAATGGTGCGGTTGGACGTCGGCTGCCGAATTATGGAGGCGATGCGACCCTGGAAGAGGATCTTGCCCGGATCGACGATCTTGGTGGCCCCCTCGTCCCCTTCAACCAGTACCAGGGCGGCTGGGGCTGGATGGGCAACACCCCGTTCCAGTATTGGAAGACTGTCGCGTCGCATTTTGGCGGGCTTCGCGCACCGATGATCGTGTCATGGCCAACCAGGATCACGGATCGAGGCGGCCTGCGCCAGCAGTTCCAGCATGTGACCGACATTGTTCCCACGATCTATGATGCGATCGGCCTTACGCCTCCGGCGCAGGTCAATGGCGTCGCGCAGCAGCCGATGGATGGAAGCAGCCTTGTCGCGACATGGTTCGATGCGGCGACTCCTTCGGCGCACCACACCCAGTATTTCGAACTCTCAGGCAGCCGGGCGATCTATCACAAGGGCTGGATGGCATCCGCGCTCAGCCGCTTCATGACGCCCGACAGCAATCCCGACCAATGGGAGCTTTACCACGTCGCAAAGGATTTCAGCCAGGCGCGCGATCTTGCTGCGAGCGAACCGGCAAAGCTCGCCGAATTGCAGGCACTGTTCGATCGCGAAGCCTGGGCCAATAGCGTCTATCCCATTGGCGGCGCAGGTTGGACCTCGGATGGCAAGCCGTTCACGGCTCGCAATCGCAAGCGTTTCGATTTCCACCAAGGCCAATTCCGCGTTCCGTGGGCGCAAATTCCGGACTTCAACCAGTCCTTCACGATGGAGGCAAAAGTTACCATTCCAGAGGATGGCGCGCAGGGCGTGCTGGCGACGTTCGGCTACCGTAACAAGGGCTTTGCCTGGTACGCCAGAGATGGACGGCTAGTCTTCGAGCACCGCGAAGGCGTCAATACGGACATAATAACAAGCAGCCGTCCTTTGCCAAAGGGGTCTGCTACTCTACGCTACGAATTCACTTGCGAAACCTGCGAAGGACCGGGGCGCTCGCGCATCCCGATTGCCGGAACCGGGCGTATGTATTTTAACGATGAGCTTGTGGCCGAAGAACGCCTTGGCAAGGTCGCGCTCATCAATGGCGGCGAAGCCTATGCTTTCTACATCGGCGCAACCGGCGGATCGCGCGTAAGCGATGCCTTCGAAGCGCCCTATCCATTTACAGGCGAGCTCGAGCGCTTGAGTATAATTGTCGATTAGTGTCTCGCTGCCGCCAGGTAACAAGCTCGCAAGGCTTTGAGAAGGGCTGCCTCTTCTTTGCGGCATGTCCGGACGTTATAGTCACTCATGGCTGAGGACCGCACGCGATCTGCCATTGCAAGCAATGCGCAACGTCTACTTTCCACCCCATGAGCGGCCAAATTCCTGCCACGCAGCGCGGCCTGAGAGCCGACTGCCGGTTAATCGTGCGTGATGCTTGAAAGCGGACCAGCCGCTAACGACCCAATTGCGGACATAAACGGCAGTCTTACTAATCAGTTTCATGGATGCCGATTTTGTCAGAAGAATGGATCCTGGTTCTGTTATTCTGCTCTTTCGCGCGGCGGAGCTGGCGTGCGTGTGCGCATGTAGCGAGCAAGGCTCGATTCCCCTTTCGTCATCTCTGTTGGCGCTTCAAGGAAATCGGGATGTCGCTCACGCGCCAGGGTCACGATTTGCTCAGGAAGGTCGTAAAGGCTCGCGGCGGAGCCGGTTGCGCAAATATACGAGATCGCTCCTTCCGCCTGCCCCATCAGCATCCACGGCTGCCATGGTCGGCGATGAACCCACTGCCCATAGCTCGACACCTTCGTAAGCGCAGGATTCTGCAGGTCAGCCCATGACACGTTGAAAGAGTTGCTGTCGCTTATGGCGATCATTAGGCCGCTCGACTCGCGCTTCCAGATTTCCGGATCAAGCGGATTGCGCACCCAGAGGTCGGCGTAATTCTCTGTCAGCACACGGTCGCCAACTCTGGTCCAATTGAGCAGGAACGGTTGGGATGTGGCCTTGTCGACTTCCTCGTATAGCCCAATATCGCCGCGGTACGGCTTCAGCTCGATATTGATCGAGGGGTTCGCAATGTGATCAACCGTGACCGTCTCACCCGAATAGGGGTTTTCCCAGCGGTCGATTACCTCATGCGTTTCGAAATCGAGGAAATAGCCCAATTCCTTGCGCAGCATCATGTAGCCCGGGCCGTTCTCCCGCTTCAGCAGGCGCACGGTACCCATGCCGATGATCCGCATAAGGTCGCGCGCGGCCTCGCCGGGACGTTGGCCGGAAACGCGGCCAGCATACCAGCTGTAAGAAGTTGCGGCTGGATCGGTATCGCCGACGATCCGGGCATAGGCCTCCACATTGCCCATGGGCGTCGAAAGATCGACAAACAGGTCTGATTGGCCAGCAAGTTCCCCTCTAGGGGAGCTTGCGGCTGAAGCAACGGCGCGGCCTGAAGATAACGCCATCGTTGCCGCCACTCCGGAGAGGGCAAATGCACGACGCGAAAGGATAGGCATTTCAGAGACTCCTGCTTTCGATTTCCTTCAGAATGTCCACGGCTAAAATGGTCTGGACATAAATATAGTTATGCACAATTTGTCGATCCTGATTGAAGCGTCGACTCAAACAATCATATTGGTGTCGCCATATTCAAAACTGCGCTCTGTTCACAATGAATTGGGCCAGGATTTCATTGAAGATATTCGGCTGTTCCATCATCAGGAAATGCCCGGTTCCTTCCAACCGGATTTCTTCCCACGACGGGATCATGTCTCTCGTTTCGAATTCGGGGTCAGGAAATGATTGCGCAGCCCAAACGGTAAGTGCTGGAGCGTCGATGATCTTATCGGACTGATTTGCTGGATCACTCATCGCGTCATAGGCGCCCTGAGCGGTGATTGACGATGCGCTCATCATCATGGCTCGAATTCTCTCTGTCAGTTCCGAGGATGTTTTCTCCACGAACATCCTCTTTATGAGAGACTCCCGCAATTCCCGTGTCATCTGGACTTCGGGATTATCGATCTTGGTCCATTCTCTCTGGTCCAGCCTTCCATCGACAGCGACCAATCCTGCGACGCGGTCTGGGTACTTCAGGGCGTAAGCGCGGATCACCAAGGCGCCCATCGAGTGACCGACCAGCACGACCTTATCGGCGCCGATTTCCGCACGCACAGCCTCGACGGCATCAGCAAACAGCCGCATCGAGTAGCCTTCGACGGATGCTGGCCCCTCGCTTTTACCGTGCCCAGGAAGATCGAGCGAAACGACGCGGTAATCTTTCGCAAGAACCGGCAGTTGCGCATCCCATGAGCTTTCGTCGCAAGTCCAGCCATGAACAAAGATGATTGTCTGACCCGAGCCCTTCACGGAGGAGTGAACGAACAGGCTGTCGACGGACGCCGCCATTACGGCAGGGCTCAGGCAAAGCGACGCCAGTATTGCAAACATGCTCCTCAAGATCATTAGCACGATGGCCCTCCAAATGAGATGTTCAACGGTCGGTAATTGCCGCAGACCTGCCCTCGGCCAGTGCCGTGTTAAGCTCCAGTTCTGCAAGGAATTCGAGCAGGTCCCTGTTGAAGCGATCCGGCTCTTCCAAAAAGGGCGAATGGCCACTTTCAGGATAAAGGATGGAACGTGAATCTGGAAGGTGGGCTTTGAGTTCGGCAACTTTTTCCAGAGTTACCGTCCCGTCAATTGCCCCGTGGATCATCAGGATCGGTAGGTTGAGATGGCCCGGCAGGTCCGAGTTGTCGAGCCAGATTTCCATCATCGCCCGCTTTGCATAAGGGGGCGACATGGCCATAGAAAGTTCCATTAATCGCTTATTTGAAAAGGAAGATGGCTGGGCAGTCATAACGCGGCTGGTCCACGCGATCCCGTCAAACAGCTCGTGATAGTTGTCGGAACGCACGTCTCCCGCCGGTTCGGGCATGCCATAATCTGCCGGATCAGGCGGAGGCGGATTCTCGACCAAGCCGGCAAGGCTCGAGGCGAGCACCACGCCGCGTGCGCAATGCACACCGCAGTGGCGCAGATAGTTCATCGCGACATAGCCTCCGAAGGACCAGCCAACGATGACTGGGCGATCGAGACCGCGATCGGCAATAACCGCTTCGACATCCCTGGCCCACACCTCCCATCCAGCATAGTCCTCAGATTTCCAGGGCTTTCCAGAGAGGCCATGGCCGCGCAGGTCGAACGAGACGATCCTCGCCTTCTCGGCGAGTTCCCCAATCTGGTTCTTGAACACGACGGACGAGAAACCCATGCCGTGTAGCAAGAGGATGGGAACGCCATCTGGATTGCCCCATTCCTGCACAACCAGCGGGACACCGCCGTCGCCACTTATGACCGCAGATCTTGGCGAGTTGAAATCAGTCTTGCTATGGGCATGGACCACGGCAGGCACGCTTATGACAAGCAGAGAGAACAAGGCGGCGGCCAGTGACTTAAGCATCGCCGAATTCTCCGACATGATCTGCTTCGATGCGTGATCGCAGCGGCTCGGGGATCTGATCCCAGCGCTCGAGCTTGAGGGCATTGAGCCGCATCATCACATGACCTTTGGTGTCGCCCATGTTCATCCAGGTGCGATAGCTGTTGAAGGTCGTGTACTGCATGGTCGCAGGGACGAAGCCTTCCGGCTTACTGACGTCCTCCAGGGACGCTTCAAAGTTAGCCATGGAATTGGAGATGCGCGGATTGCCACCACTTCGCGATCCCACTGTGACGAACAAGTATTCGGACATCCAGATTCGGTCACCCTTGATGTCCGGTCGTATAATCCTGCCATCGAATGAGATATTAGACGGCAGGTCTCGCTGCGGCCGCACGGCCATCTGATCGCTGAATATGAGGTCTTGTGACGAAAGATAATGCTGCGGTGTGATCGCTTCGTCAGTGAAAACGTTGTTCACCTCGCCATCGATGACTTCGCCGGTTTCCAGATCGCAATAGTAGCCGGCTTCCTTGAGGGTGTAGGCGACTTCGCTATCACTTATCCGGGTTGCAAGCGTTTGGCTGGCTCCTTGCATCTGGAACAAGGGTCGCATGGGTTCGCCATAGCGATCGCCATAGAGCTTGCCGGTGTACCACCAGAACGTCTTGCGCCCGACATCGGAGCTGCGAATTCGGAGAAACAAATCCAGATCCGAAGATTCGAGTTTGGGACTTGCAAGGAGTGAAGAGGGAAGCATGGCACCGCACAGGGAGATCGTGCCCGCCGCCATTGCTGTTCGACGGTTTAATCTTGGTGCCATTCTTCCCTCTCCGCTGCGTGGACGCGTGGTTGAGCGTCAGAAGCTAAGTTCTGCAATCAGGCCAATCTGGCGTTTGCGTGGCAGAACTGCTTCGTAGGCACGCAGTGAGCAAGCAGCTGTTGTTGCGCAGTCAGCGTTTGAGCGAAGCGATTCGAACGTCATGTCGTTGAAGAGATTCTCGACAAAGGCTGTCACAGCGAAATTGCCGAAGTCCAGCCCGGCGCGCAGATTGACATCGAAAGAAGCGCCTGTTTCGGCAAGATTGAGCGTATCTGCAAAACGTGAGCCGACATAGACGCCCTCTGCTCTCAAGAAGAGCCCGGCATCTCCAAAAACCCCGTCCTGGCGATAATCTGCGATGACAGAACCGGAGAACTCAGGAGTTTGGGGCAGCCGCTCGCCATTGGGAGTGTCATCAAGGAAGAAGCGAGCAATGATGGCATCGCTGCCAGGGCCGACCAGTTTCGTCTTGTTCCAGGAGAAGTTACCGCTGAGATTGAACTGATCGCTCAGTTCCAATGCGGTCTGGAGCTCGATGCCGTAGGCTTCTACATCGCTTCCGTTCACTGTCACCAGCGTCGATGCAACACCCTGACCGAAATCGAACAACAGCGACTGCAGCACCTGCTGGTCTTTCCAGTCCGCGTAATAACCATTGATATTGAAGATCATTCGGCCATCCATCAGCGTCGTCTTGGCGCCGACTTCGTAGCTCCAGATCTCCTCCTTGGGAGCAGTAGTGCCGATATCGAGTTCGGGATATTCCGCCCGCAACGCATCCTGCTCGGCAGGCGTGCGCTGGATGAATTGAGTGTTGATTACCGTTGGACGCAAGCCCTTGGCAGCAACGGCATAAAGCAGAACGTCCGGGGATGCCTGATATTCGACAATAGCACGCGGCAGGAATGCCTTGGTCGATTGCGTCGGGACGTTGGGATCAGTCAGCTCGTCTTCCTGGTAACGCCCTTCGAATGATACCGACAGAGCATCGGTGACATCAAATCCGACCGACCCGAATACCGCCTTGTTGACGATTTCGAGGTCAACAATTGTTCTTGGACCGGGACCAACGAGGACCTGATCGCCTGTAATGCCGAAGGCGGCGGCGAAGGTGCCGGAGCCGAAAATTCCGCCGGGGTCGCGCTCGAACAGATCCTGTTCCATATAGAAGCCGCCGACCAGCCAGGTGAATCGATCGTCACCCGGCGAAGCGATCCGCAATTCATGGCTATGCGCTTCGGAGTCGGTCTGCCTTGATCCAAAGTAGTTGGGCTCAGCAGAGTATTCGAAGTCGAAGAGCCGGGCTGCGTCGTCTTTCGAATAGCTGCCGAGGTAGGTTACCGAGTACCCGGCATCCCCCTCATATTCGACGTTCCATGATGTGAACAGGAATTCGCGGCTAAGGCCGTTCTTGAGCCGACCCAGGCGACCGAAGTCCGTGAACGGAACCACGGGTATCGGCGGAAATGCAAAAACATCCGCTGGGCTGCTCGGGAAGGAGTTCTGTTCGACAATGCCATCCCATTCCAGCACGCCGTCGAAGAATGTCGCTCCCGAAGGTGAGGTGAAATTGTGCGTCGGCGACTTTCCGGTGAGCACGCTCGCTGCCGGGCCGTCATCCTGCTCAAGATAGCTTGCGGTGAGCTTCGCTGACAAACCAGGCGCAGGGGTCAGGAACAGCTGTCCTGTGAGAGACCAGTCTTCTTCCTCGCCCAAGCGTTCATTGTTGAGCTGGTTGCGATATTGGCCTCCAAATGTGCGATACTGACCGGACAAACGGGCCGATGCGATCCCGGGCACGAGTGGGATATCCATGCTTGCGCCGAACTCATAGTTCTGATCCTCGGCGACCTTGGCACGGAACTTCCCGGAGAATTCGTCAGACGGTGTCCGGGTAATGAAGTTGATCGCGCCGGAAAATGTTGAGCGCCCGTAGAGTGCGCTTTGGGGACCCTTGATCACCTCGACCCGCTCGATGTTGTCGGTATTGATGCCGCTGACCCCGCCTACAAAGTAGACCCCATCGATGAATACTGATGCGAGCTCGCGCGAGGTGTCGCCGACTGGCGGCGTGTTTTGCATGCCGCGAATGAAGACCTGGCCGTAGCCCCGGTCGGTGTTCTCGAACAAGGAAACCCCGGGGGCGAACGCAGCGAGGTCAGCGAGGTCAGCAATATCCGAACGAGCGATTTCTTCCTCGGAGAACGCTTGTATCGAAAGCGGGGTATCTTGAAGCGATTCTTCACGCTTTCTGGCTGTCACGATTATCGTATTGCCTTGAGTCGCGGAATTCGCCTCTTCAGGCGCATCAGCTTCTTGCGCAAGTGCCGGTGAGGCCAGACACATCATGCCTGAAGCGGCAGCAAGGCAGCTTGCCTTGAACATCGCTCTGCGAGTCTTCCCGAAAGTCTGCATTGTTATTCCCCCTGACAGCCGCCCACCAGTTTCTAATGGGCGCTTACGGTTTAGATTCGTAATCGTTGCGCCCGCGAGGTTTTCGTAATGAGCGGGCCTTTCGATCGACAGACAAGCTAGAATTACAATGATCGAGAGCAAGCGGCTGAATCGCTAGTCAGATGTGCCGTTTCGTGAAATCAAACTCGCGAACTGGGTCAGTTCGCGAAACTTCATTTGCGAAAAGCCCGATTCCGCGTTTATCTTGTTGCTATGCCGGAGGGATAGATGTCACAGACGCTCATCACTACGTGGACTAATCATGACCTGGTCTCTTGAACCCAAGGTCTGGTGGGCCAAGCTCGCATTCTTTGTCGGCATTCCGATCTTGCTCTCGCTGCCAGTCGGGGTCTTTCGCGCGGGGCTTGGCCAGTTCTTACCGCTTGAAATTTCAGTCGCGTTTTGGGCGACGACATGGTTGCTCACCTGGCTGTCTTCCGAGTTGATCTTGCAGGTGCTGCACCGGCTGCTCAGACCCTGGAACACACCGATCTGGGCGGAGATCGTCCTCGCAGTGCTCTTGGCCACTGCTCTATCAGCACTCTACTTTCCGGTTCTCATGCACATGGCATCGCAATTCGCTTTTGACCTGCCGAAATTCGCAGCAGATCGTCCAGGATACCGCGGTTCTTTCGACCACATGCTGTCGGTTTTCGTTTCAGGAACGCCAGGCATTGTCGCTTGGATTGCCCTGCGCAGCGTGTTCGCCATGCTGCCACACTCGATTTTACCGCAAAGCTGGTTGAGCACGAAGCAGGAAGCTGGAGCTCCGACTCAACAGCCCAGCCACCCTAAAGTGGGCATGCCATCCCCGACGATGTCCCGCTTTGCGCGCGAGCTTTACGACGCCGGAATTATCGACACTTCAAAGGTCGTCGCGATTCAGGCTAATGACCATTACGTCAATGTCATACTGACCGACGCCAAGGAACATCTCATCCTTTCCCGCTTCACGGACGCAGTCGACGCAATGGCCCCTGGCGAAGGCATCCGGATCCATCGCTCGTTCTGGGTCCGTCGCGATGCGATTCAAGATGTCGAGCAGGACGGCACGCACCTGCTTGCGCGCTTGCAGACCGGGCATACCTTCCCTGTCAGTGCCAAATATCGCGGCCTCGTCGAGCATGTGGTGAGGCAACGATGATAGGCCCCAAGAGCTTCAGCAGGGCCATCTAGGTCGTCGAAGGCGGCTGCGCGCATTCTCTCACCGCCGCAGCTTGTGGCGACCACCCGGTTGAATTTCTCCAGTCCTTCAAAGCGTTGACTATCAGAGGGATCTTCGATGGTGCAAGCGCAAGGCGGCCTTCGGCGATCAAGTCTCCCGCACGGTGGTCGCCAGATGTTTTCAGCCACGCCACCAGCCCGCCAAAGCCTTCGATCGCTATAAGCGAGCAAGCTGTGTTGAGATCAGGTTGGACGATCCGCACGATCTTTCCGCCGCTGAGGTCAAAACCGTTTAGAACAGGCTGCGCATGGACGATTTTCATGCCCAAAGCGGAGAAGATATCGCTGTGCTCGATCACGCCTTCGATATGCACGGTCCAACCGGTCTCGGTCGGTTCGTAGCGCATGCCGTATGGCTGGAGGTGCGAGCGCGCATAGGCATCGAACAATTGCAATTTGCGGATTTCTTCCTTGCCCCGCACTTCGGGTCTGCCGCTGTTGAGCTGAAATCTTGCGTCCTCTGCATAGAGCTCCATCACTTCTTCGTAGCGGTGCTGATTATGAAGCTCGAGAAATCTCTCGACGAGAGTGCGTGCCTCCAGTTCGGTCATCTCTTGCGCTTGTGCGTTTGAGGTCGCCACGGTTACAGTTGCCAGCGCCAGAGCCAGCAGTCCACCTCTCATCTCTTGCATTGGTCTCGCCTTCTGACGTCGGAACGTTACTCAATCACGGCAACTAAAGTTTGTGTGAACTAATGACCAGCATTCTCGCCTTTTGTGTTGCTCCAAAACCGATTTACTCGCCTGTCAGGCAGTAAGAGGGCGTGCCCGAAATCAGCACGAAAGCCGATTGGCTGCCTTGTTCTGTTATGCCCTTAGGAGCAGACAGTCAGGGATCGACCCAATCTACGGACGTTAGCGAAGGCGCCGCGTAAAACGAAGATAGAGCGCAAATGCATGGGATGGGTTTTCGGGAAGACAATCTGCGCACGGCGCGTTAGCCTCATCGACGGAGAGCGGGGGGAGAATACTGATGGTTTTTGATTTTGTCGTAGTCGGTGGCGGTTCGGCCGGGGCGGTTGTTGCAGCCCGGCTTAGCGAACACCGGAACTTCAAGGTCGCGCTTTTAGAAGCGGGTGGCCACCCTCCCGAAATTGAGCAAGTGCCCATGGCCACAGCCGGACTTCAGCTCGATCCCGAAACCGACTGGATGTATAAAGGTGATCCCGGCAAAGGCGGGCGAGGCATGAAAGATCACATCGTCAATGTGCCACGCGGAAAGATGCTGGGTGGCTCTTCCGGCATCAATTACATGGCCTATGTGCGTGGTCATCCTGGCGACTTTGACAAGTGGGAAGCACTCGGCGCCGAAGGCTGGTCTTATGATGACGTGCTGCCCTATTTCATCAAGAGCGAGCGCCTAAATGCCAGCAATTCCATTGTGGCCGACCCAGAATCGCATGGCAGCGAGGGTCCTTTGGGTATCTCTGTGCGCTCACCGGTTTTGCCCGCCAGCCTTGAATTTATTGAGGCTGCCAAGGCGATGGGCATCCCTGAAGGTGACTATAATGGGAAGGATCGCCTTAACGAGAACGGCGTGGTCTCCCTGTTTCAGACGACAACGCAGAATGGACGTCGCTCCAGCACCTATCACGCTTTTCTGGAAGGTGAGGCCGAATCGCGATCCAACCTCACAATCATTACGCATGCTCATGTGACACGGCTTTTGCTCGAGGATGAAAAGGGCAGCAAACGCGTCAGTGGGGTTGAGTATCAGGATGCAGAAGGAGAGCGCCATCAAATCGGCGCGCAGAAAGAAGTGATCCTGAGTGCAGGCGCTATCGGCTCGCCGCATATCCTGATGCTATCAGGCATTGGTCCACGCCGTGATCTTGAAAACGCCGAAGTAGAATGTCTTGTTGATCTTCCAGATGTCGGCAAGCATCTGAAGGATCATCTGGCACTCGGGGTGATCTTCGACTCTCCCCAGGCTGGCACACCTCTGGGTGAAATGGTGCTGGGTTTAGGTTCCGATGCCTTGCGCGGACCTGATGGTCCTTTGCCCGAAGATAAGGCGGATGACGCAGCGCTACCCCCCGAGCTGATTGCGCTGCGCGATGAAGCCGACCGCCAATTTGCTGAGTATGCCCAAACCGGTATCGGGTCAGCGTCGTCCTCTCTGTATGATGCAAGCCTGTGGTGCTCCTCCGGCCTCGGAGATGAGCATAGCCACGATGTTCAGATCAGCTTTGCGCCCGTTTGCTACGACGCAACCTTTTACGGCGCGCTGTGCAATCTAGATCTGGAAAAGATGTTTGGCGATCCCGCTTCAGCCATTGATACCAGCAAGCCTCGGATGGCCATCGTGGCGAACCCGGTGCTGCAACGAAGCGAAGGCGAAGTCGTCATCACAAGCGCCGATCCCTTCGAACACCCCCAGATCAACCTCAACTACTTTTCTGATCCGTACGATCTGACCATGATGGTTACGGCATTGCGGATGTGCCTTAAACTGGCGAAGCACTGGCCCGATGACAAAGCGGGTAATTGGTTGGTGCCGCCAGAATTGGCCCGCAAACATGGCTACAAACCCGGCGACGAACCAAGTGATGCATTACTTGAAAATGTTGCGCTGCATTTTTCCAACACGCTATATCACCAGTGCTGCACGTGCCGAATTGGAGATGTGGTTGATCCAAGATTGAGAGTGTTCGGCGTCGAGAAATTGCGCGTAGCGGATGCGAGCGTGATGCCAGATATTATCAGCGCCAACACCAACGCAGCCTCTATTATGATCGGAGAGAAAGCCGCTGATCTCATTAAGGAGGACCACGGCGTTGCCGCCGTTTCTTAGTTTGCCACTCCGGAAACAGCTTACATTCCGATAAGTCCGCTTTCCACCCCAAGAGCGGACGCCAGCTCATTTCGAGCTGGCGCCCAACAGCAGTCAGATCTCAGTTTTCTCGGCGAGAGTAAGTGCATCCTCGATGTCCACGCCGAGGTAGCGAACGGTGTTTTCGATCTTGGAATGACCGAGTAGGATTTGGATCGCTCTTATGTTGCCTGTGGCCTTGTAGATGATCGAAGCCTTGGTGCGGCGAAGCGAATGGGTTCCATATTCCTCAGTTCGTAGGCCAATCCCTTCCACCCACTCATCAACCAGTCGAGCATATTGGCGCGTGCTGAGATGCCGCGTGTGATCGACGCGGCTTGGAAAGACAAAGTCTTCGACTCCACCTGCTCGGCGTTCGAGCCAAGCGAACAAGCTGGCCCTGGCGTCTGATGCGATTTCAAATTGAACTGGCCGGCCGGTCTTTTGCTGAGTGATCGTCGCCCGCGTCCGGACTTCCGGGCCAACAACCAGGTCACCGATCTTGAGCGCGACGAGATCGCAGCCTCTCAACTTGCTGTCGATCGCCAAATCAAAGAGAGCTCGATCTCGAATACGTTTCTCGCGATCGAGAAAGAACCGGATCGCCCAGATCTGTTTCTGATTGAACGGACGCTTTGGGCCGATCTTGGCTCCAAAATTCCATGGCACACGGTTCTGCGCCGATGGGTCGTATTGAGAGTATGTCATCTTCATTCTCCTTGGCCGGAATGGCCGCAGAGAAGGTCCGCTTTTGGGAACTAAGAAATCGGAAGCCTACGTCTTGGATTGGGGCGCAATGCAGACTTTGCGGAGCGCGCAAACAGCGGGAGGGGATTGCGCGACCCTAAGCTCAGATCGCGCGACTTGCATGCTCGATGGAGCAGATCGCGAACTCGCCGCACTCCAAATGTAGTCCACGGCCTGCGCAACTGCCTACCCAATCGGCTCCCGCTTCAGCGTTTTGAGCGTGCAGCCCCTATCGGCCGCTTGTCACCTTTGGGCCGCTTGCGCGCTGGGCGAGCGGCCCGCATCTCGCGAGCGAGGCGAGCCTGGAACCAGTCAAGCGCCTGGCTGGTACTATCGACCTGGTCGTCGTGACGGCGGTTGGGAAAGCCGAGCAGCTCGCCAAGATAAGTCGAAAGCCACGACGCTTTGCGCGGCAGAATGACCTTGCCGGTCTCGAACATGACCGAACGCGCCTGCATGCGGGCAAGCTTATCTATCGAGGGTTTGACCGCGATCGGGCGGCAGTAGCGGGAGGTCCGGCGCAGGTTCTGAACCACCGCCCGGCCAAGATCGCCATCCTCGATGAGGGTGATATCCGCGCCTTTGTCCTTATGGACCCGCTCAACAAGGTGGGTGAGCTCGGGAACTTCAACCCGCTTACGGATAACATCAACAAGATAGACCTCGCCGCCCGCAAGGCCCCACACGGTGCCAACCGACCAGTCGGAGATTTCATTGAGCGTTGATGCGGTATCCCAGCTGACCAGCGTGGTCTCAAACTCGGCTGGATACTCATCGCAGTAACGCAGCCAGGCGCGTTTGATCACTACCCCGTCATCGGGAACCGGCTGCTGCTGATACTGTGCAGCAAAGGCAGTTGCGCCCATGATCCTGTGCTGCTGGTCAAGCTCGGGATGATCCATCCGCGAGGGCTGGATTGGTTCGCCTTCCGCGCGCACATGGTACCGCCGGCCGAAGAGTTTCCAACGCTCGCGTTCAGTGGCCACCGCCGGAATCCGGATCAGATAGTAGTCCTCCTGTTCAAGCAGATGACCCGCGAGATCGTCAGCATGCAGCCGCTGCATCACGCAGATGATTGCGCATTCCTTATAGTGATTGCGCCGGGTCGAGATCGTATCATTCCACGCATTGCGCACCGTCTCGCGCGCGACCTTCGAGTAGATCTCCTGCCCCTTGTTGGGGTCATCAAGGATAATGAAGTCTGCCCCGCGGCTAAGGACGCTGCCCTTGATCGAGCTCGCCAACCTGTAGCCGCCCGCGCTGGTAGTCCATTCAAGGATACGGTTGGGGACAGCCGGACGCAGTCCAGGGAACAGATCGCGATACCAGGCTGAGCGTACGATCCGGCCAAACAGGACCGCTTGCGCCTTGGCGATATCCTGGCTGTAGGTCATGCACATTATCCTGCGGGTGGGGTCATGTCCCAGAACCCAGGCAGGAAAGGCAATGCTGACCGCGATGGTTTTCATGCTGCGCGGCGGCAAGTTGATCATGAGCCGGCGGTTCTTGCCCGATTGCGCATCAATGAGGGCACGGGCGAGCACCTCGATATGCCAGTTTTCTTCATAGCGCGTGCCGGGTTCAAGCTCTTCCATCACCTTGCGCAGGAACAGGACAAAGTCCAAGCGCAGCATCGCAAGCCAGTGGGTATGAGGAATCTCGACCATCAGTTCTTCCCCTTCTTTGCAGGGCCGCTTGCCCGGTTGCGTTCCAGAAAGCCCAGCACCGCTTCGAGCGGGACCTGTGCATGTTCCGACCCAGCAGCGCCGCTGTCCGGACCAAGCAGCTTGAGCAGTGCGGCGATCGCCCGCGCATCCCCCTTCAAGGCGTCGTGCACCATCCGCTTGGCGAGCGCCTCACGCTTGGTGAGCCGCAGCTGTTCGCCGTTCTCGGTCAGTTGCATCTCGGCATCGAGCTCCGCCTCGACCAGCTTCAGCAGGCTGCGCTCCTTGCGCGGCCGGCCAGCGGGGTTGCCGGACTGGCCGGGCTTGAAGCGGGTATCCATGGGCGGATTGCCGGGCCCGGTGGCCCCACCTGCGTCTGGCTTGCGCTTGGCTACCGGCCCACGCTTGCGAACAGCTTTGCGCGGCGGCGAGGAAGGTTGCTTAGCCATCAGTCTTCCTCCCCACCGTCCATGGCCTCGTCAGGATCAAGCTCGATCCCGCGTTCAGCGGCAATATCGCAGTAGCTCTTCCCGCTCGCAGCCAGGACCGCCTCGCTGCCAGTTTCCGCCTGCCAGCGCTCGATCGTGCGGTCGCAATAGGTAGGATCGATCTCGATCAGGCGAGCCTTGCGCCCGGTCTTTTCGGCTGCATGCAAGGTGGTCCCCGAACCGCCGAAGCCATCCAGGATAATCCCGCGCGGATGCGAGCAGTCGAGGATCGCATCGCAGACCATCTGCAGCGGCTTCACGGTTGCGTGGGTTGCAAGTTCCTCATCGCGCCCGCGGTGGAAGCTGTTGTTGCCACGATATGTCCAGCAATTCGTGCGGTAACGCCCGGTCTCGCCCAGACCAAAATTATTGATGTGGCGCGCTTTCCCGACCTTCCAGGCATAGATCAGCTCGTGCTGGGAACGGTAGAAGGTTCCCATGCCACCCGATCCCTTGTTCCAGACGATGAGGTTCTTAAGCTCTGAATAGACCGCCTCGCCCGCATCGAGCATCTCGCGTTGGTGCTTCCAGTCCATGCATTGGAAATGGATTGCTCCGTCCACGCTGAACGCCGCCATGTGACCAAACGCAGTTTTAAGGAACGAAATGAACTGAGCCTGGCTCATCTCGCCAGCGGCAAAAGCGAAGTCGTCGAACTGCGCCTTTCCCTTCCCCGAGATCGTGCTCATCGGCAAATTGTATGGCGCGTCGCTGAACACCATCTGCGCGCGCTCCTCGCCCATCAGCGCCTGGTAGCTCTCAACCTTGAGAGCATCACCGCACAAGAGGCGGTGCTCGCCGAGGACCCACAGATCACCCTCCTGGGTAACCGGAGGGTGCGAGGGAAGCGGGCTATCGCCGCTCCCTTCCGAACCGAACGGCTCAATCACGAGACCGTCGATCTCGCTGGTCGAAAAGCCGCTCAGTCCAATATTGAGATCAGGCGGCAGGCCAAGGTCCAGAAGTTCTCCGAACTCGAGCTTGAGTTCGCTTACATCCCATTCGCCAAGCTCGCCGATGCGGTTCTCGGCAATCACGTAGAGCCGTTTCTGTTCGTCGCTCAAATGCGCAATGCAAATGACCGGTACTGCCTCAAAGCCAAGATCCATCGCCGCCAGCCAGCGGGCACGGCCGCACAGGATCTGGTTGTTCTCGTCAACCAGGATCGGATTGAGAAAGCTGAAATGGCTGATCGAGGCACGCAAGGCCGCGAGCTGGCGCTGGCCATGTTTGCGCAGCTTGCGCTTGGGAGGCTTGAGCACTGCCGGATCGACATAGGTGATCTCAAGCGCTAAATCGTTGTTGGGATCGTTGATGCGGCCAGCGTTCAAAGCACCATGCGAGGTGCTGGTGAGGTGTGCAGATGTGCGAACGCGTTTGCGAACAGGTTTTGCCATGGGACAAGAACTTTCGTTCCCGGCAGCCGGAACACGCAGACCTGATTGTACTTCTCAAATTGCGGTCTATGTTTCCCGCTGCTCCCATGATCTTCATTGACCTGGATGCTGCTCACCTTGGCGCCGGTTAGAGCCGAAGTGCGATAGCATTAGACATAGATCGAATAGTCACGTCAAGCGCAATTTACATATAAGCCATTGAATCACTTGACGAACGATTTGCGCTTTGCTCCTGTTTTCGTACATCAGCCTCCCTGTTTTTCCGAAACAGGAACAGCCTCGGCACACCGCAAGGTGTTGGCAGGCAAGGAGATACTCCGTCATACAAGCGTGAGTATCCGCGCGCGCCTCCCTGTTTTTGGGGCATTAACAGGGCGAATTGGCCGAACATCGCCAATAACGCCAATTCCGTACCTCGCCATGAGGCACCAGAGAAAACCGGGTAATATGCCCTGGATTCTCTCCTCAATGCGCTCTCTGCGGTACGGAATCACGCCCCAAACCACGCAGAACTGCGCGGTTTGGCAGGGCAGCTTCTCATATGTCAGGAATATCGCAGACTAGGTGGCGGAGAGGGAGTCCGCTCAACTAATAACTTAAAGTAATGATATATATGCTTTTTCTAGTATCTATGGGTATACCACCCCACACTTTATACCACACTTAAGTTTCGATAAGCGCATTTAAGGGGCAAAGTCCTTTCGACGCAGGTTGGTTCAAAGAACGATTTAGATAGCACGGCCTAGCTACCCTCTACGTCTTCCCATGCATTTCGGTATCGCTTTAAGAACCAAAGGTAGATTAGTGCCGCACCTGGGAAATAAACCCAGACGCCTTCCCAACTAAAGGCCCCTCCATCAGCTGAGCCAAATCCGTAAATTATGACCGCGATGACGTACGCGGAGCACACTGTGTAAAGAGCACGACTTGATGGCTCCTTCTTCTTGAAAGCAAAAAATTCAAGCAAGAAGGCGACGACCATAACGCCGACAGCCCCACCTATAATCAGACTTAGATACCCCATGTCCATGCCTCTGTTTATGAATCTGTACCCGGCAGCACGGTAATGATAAATTATTTAGAATCCAGCCTGTAGAGATAGCCAGCCAAGATTGACCAAGAAGGAGTGGTTTGCTTGTCATACTTATACGATGAACCAGAGCGTTCTGGAAACATCATAGTCGATCATTGGAAGGGCTTATATTCTCTCCCGAGAGCTTTTTGGATAAACAACTTCCTGATTTCGAACATCATCATAACTGCGATATTCTTGGGTCAGCTCGCTTTGTCGGAGACCAACTTATCTCTCCAGCTCATCTCCTTGGCAGGGATAAGTTCTATCGTACTTGGGCTCGCGGTTTGGACTTGGTCCATTGTGGGGGTTTGGAAGTCGGCCGATGCACACCAACGGAGAGGAGGCAGCGCTTCGTGGGCAGGATTAGCAAAACTGGCAGTAATATTCGGTTTGCTTGGTACGGCAGGCCAACTCTCGCGCCAATTACCGGGCATCATCGAAACCACAGAACTAGCGATTGGCGGCGATAGCCTTGGGAACTCAGCCGAGTTGGCAGTTGTAGGCAGCACTGTGACCGTTGTTGGCACACTTGCCTCAGGCGTATCTTTGGAATTTTCTGAGCTTCTTGAGGCAAATGGAAACGTACGAAAAGTCGTCCTTTCGTCGGCTGGGGGACGCAGCATTGAAGGCACGCGCATCGGTCAATTGATTCGAGAACGCTCACTCGACACTCATGTCGAAGGAAATTGCGAGTCCGCTTGCACCCTCGCCCTATTGGCAGGCCAGCGGCGAACGGCATCTTTTGGGAGTACTGTTGGGTTCCATCAACCAAGTTTTCCGGGCACAACAGCTGTCGAGCAAGCCGGTTTAATTGAGGATTTGAGCCAGGAATACAGCCGAGCGGGCGTCTCATTCTCCTTCATACGCCGTGCGATGCAAGCAAGCCCAGATGAAATGTGGTATCCTGACGAAACAGCATTGTTCGAAGCAAATGTGCTGAATGCGATGGACAGTGAACGGGTGAGAGCAGATCAATTGGCATCTGCAGGTGAAATCAACCGTAGAGCACCTGTGAGGGTTGACGACGTTACAGTTTTGGTCGGCGCTAAAGCGGATAACAATGTCCTTCGCCAAGAATTTGACCTGTCATTGATGGCAAACCAGTTTGACCCGTCATTTTTTCATCGCGAATTGGCCGAACAGCTTAGGGAAGAGGTCTGCTCGATTGCTCTTGTTCCGAGGTTAATTGAGGCTGGGGCCATATACGAGTATGCGTACCGTGACGTTGCAGGCCAAGAAATTGCCATCATAAAGATCGACCATTGCTAGTGACTCGAACACTCCGTCGTGCACGCAGGCGAAAAACTGGGTTAGCATTTTTGTGGCTGATACAGACCGCCCCGAGCATCCCTTGGCACGGAAATCCGAATACCTCCCCGAACTCTGAACTGGGGATGCGAAAATTTCTGATTGGCTACGGTCCTAGATTCTCAGCCTTGTGAGATTGATGCGTCCCCTATCGTCCATTTAGAGACATTTACAAATCGGTCCTCGTATTCTCACCTGATTTTCGTAGTATTGGCCAATCGAATCTGACTAGGGGGCGGGAAATGAAGACTTTTTCGGCGATTATTGGTTTGGCGGCTGCGAGCCTCTCAGCGGTAGCTCTCGCGCAAAGTAACGATGCACCGCTTCCAGTGGCTAGCGCCAATGCTCAGGCCCCCGCCGTCCTACCCGCAAACACCGAAGTTCTTCTTCGAATGAACCAAGAGGTGACCACCAAGGGCAAGACTTGGGCTGAGGGTGACACCTTCGACATGACGGTTGTCCATGACGTCCGCCACGGCGATTACGTAGTGATACCTCGCGGCAGCCGTGGCGTTGGCCGGATTACATGGCTCACGAACAAGGGCGCATTTGGCAAGTCAGGCAAGATGGACATCGAACTTGAGTATGTCGAAGTCGCCGGACGCCGGATCGACATCAACGGCACCTACCGCCAAGAAGGTGAAGGCAATACCTTAGCCACAGTCGGCGGCGTAGTTTTGGCTGGTGTGTTCGCTGGTTTCATCACGGGCAAGAGCGGCAGGATACCGCGCGGACGCGAGCTTATGGCAACCACTGAAAACGATATAGCTCTGGCATTGCCCCAAAGCGCAGCTCCAGCGTCCGCTCCCCAACCGGCCCCACAGTACGTCGCACCGGCTCAAAATGCAGTACAGCCATCCACGGTGCCTGTTCAGGCCGTGCCTGTCGTCGCTCAGCCTGTTGTGCAGCCCACCCAAACACCAGCCGCATCAGAGCCGGTTACTTCGGACCGGTTGAAAAAGAAGTCGCCAATCCAGTGTGTGACATGCTGAGGCGCTACTGGCTGACCTGCACACTAGCTCTCTCGTTAGTGCCAACTCCTGGGGGCACTGCTTCTGAGGATTCCAAGGAAGCAGACGAATTGATGGATCGAAAATTTTTAGAGTGGATAGAAGAAAATCTACGGGACCCGGAATCCGCCCTTTGGAAACGCACCACCGATACTCAGTACCGTACCTATACGATCGAGTATACTGATTGGAATGTCGCGAAGCGCAAACACACCCGCATGCGTAAAGAGTTCAGTGGATTCTTCGCCTGCTACAAATTAAACTCAAAGAATGGATATGGCGGTTACGCGGGTTCTCGACGAGTAGTTGCATACGAGAGCTTTAGTGGCGATGGCTTTATCGTACTTCATAACGATTGGAGGGGCGACAATGGCAAGGAGAATCTCGCTAGAGAGCTTATTTCTCGTTGCCCGTTGTAGGACTAACTCAAATCATCCACTTGCGCTTTGACCTCGGCGAAGCGGGAAACAATGTCATCCGCGAAAAACTTTTTTTGCATAAGGCCCAAGACATCCTCACCGGTTGATATGGCAGGTCGGAAACTTGCAACTACGCTTCCCTTTTCTTCCATGACAAAAACCGCCAAGAACTCCTCGGTGTCTGGAGTTTCAATGTAGCCATAATATAGCTCTGGGTTCGACCTTCTCCGAAATTTCTTCTCAGTGGTCCCGAATTTCTCAAAGAAAGCTTCAATCGAAGTTGCTGTAAAGGCCGTGCTTACGCCACCTGCAAATGCTTGAGGAGAAGCTGCTTTACTGGCTATTCTGTGAGCGGATAATGAGAGAATGCCATCATAGGATAGTGTTCTGATAGCATCGTTTTTTTTCAGAAAAGCAATCCCGAACCACGCGAGAATCGACAAACCATACGTTGGCCAGGCAAGGAATATCGCGAGAATAAACAGGATGCCCACTTAGCGCCCTCCGCTGGGAAAATTTGGTGTCAAAAGTGGGAGTTAAAGCCAAGAGCGCGAACTTGGAACCGAAAACCTATTTTATTTTTCAGAAGGATGGACGATACTCGCTTCGCAGCTATCCGCCTAGATTTTGTGTCCGCCCCCACCGCTTGCCGATAACGCGACCTCCCCACTTTCGAAGACTTAAACCAAGCTCATCGGCAACCGCATCTGCGCTCCCCTTCACCATGTAGTTCGCCATAGCCTCAGCGTTTGCCCAGTAATGACTAGGGTTTGTCACCGCGCATTGGAGACTGCCGCCAATCGGACGCATGTCGCTCACCTTGGCGCTATATCTGCCGCCCGCCTGCTTGATCCATTTGCGAATAAGCGGTCCGCTTAATCTCCAGCCGCTCGGCAAGTGAAATGCGATATGGACATGTGCCCCGTTCTTTGGCCCGATTTCTCTAACCCAAACCGCAGCAAAGCTCCCTTCGCGCGCGCGCGCGTACCTCTGGCATAATTGCAGAAGCCGACCGATGAATGCAGCCCCTTCGCTGTCATCGATCCCGGCCCATTCATAATTGACGGTCCAGAAGCGGTTGAGCGGCATGCCCTTTAGCTCGGCAACCGCAATCGCTCTCAAAATGCCTTCCGCGTGTTCCTGCTTGAGCGCCGTGGTTATCCGGTCTTTTCGATTGCGAGCACCACCCCACTGACCCGCGCGCGTATTGTTACGTTTAACCCGTTTCTCGCGCGCGCGTGGAATGCGCGAATTTGTGGGCTGATTGGATTTGCCGCCTGCTTTTTTGGAGTCCTGAAACTCCCTTTGCGGCTGGCATGGGCCGTAACTATAAATTTGCATGATACGTGCCAATCAGGCGCGCATGGCTGTTTTCCGCCTGTATTATCAGGCGAGACGCGCGCTCCCATGTCGAAGTTTCAAGATTGGTCGGATCGAAGCCGGGACCGCCTCGAAAGTGCAGCCCCGGCACCGTTAAACACCGCTAAAAAACGGGTTTCACGTTTAGGAAAAGGCTATCCGGCTGGACCGCCGTTTTGTTTCCTTTGATTAAATTCAATGCGACCAGCTCGGTGTTTTCTCGGTGTATCATCACCGACAAGCCGCGTGGCCAAGCGATAGCGCGCATGGCGGTATGGCCCTTCAATCTCGGTAGAGATTGCCAGCCCGTCTTCGCGCATTGCGTGGATCGTACCGCCTAGCCGAGTGTGCCAGGGGTAACAGTCCAGTTGCGTGATACCGCCCGCTCTTTCGACAAGCATATCGAGCACAACGGCGCGTTTGCCCCTGTATGCCCATTTGCGGCCTTCTGAGTCACGATATGCGGTTTTGGCGCTGTCTAATCGCCTATGGCTGTCAAACGCGCTCATAGGGCATTCTCGGGCACTTCAGCCTTGCCGCATTGACAGTCCGATTGCTGGTCAATCCTATCCAGCCAGTCGATTGCCGTTTCGATTGCGTCTTCAACTGCCGTGCGCGGCACAACAAGCCACTGCTCGTTCTGGTTGCCATGCTGGTAGTGTTCAGAGTAAAGGAAGACTGCATTGCTTACGAAGGCGATGTTTTGGGGCTTGGGTGTTGCCGCACCCGGCCCCATTTCATTAGGCGGCTTCATTTGCACCTCCATCTACAATGGGCAGGTTTGCCGCCCAGGCTTCCGCATCTTCAATCGCAATGCGCGTTGCACTGCCGAATTTACGGAGCTTCAAACGACCAGCCGCAGCTTCTCGATAGAGTGACGTCTTCCCGATTTTGTAGCGCGAGCAGAAGTCGGCCACACTCATCAGGCTTGTTGGGGCATTGGTAATATGAGGGTGCCTTTGCATACCTCAATTCCTTTTTTCCCGGAAAGCGCCGGACACGCACCTTGGAGTTCCCAAGGATGCCTTATAGTGTGTCGATTCAAGCAGTTCTGCCTAGGGAGCTTTGCGAAACTTTTCCGCAAGTTTGCTCGAGATTCATCCACAGCAGCTATATATTTCAAAGCCTTATGCTGTACGCGTTGTGGAAAAAGCAACGGGGATAAAGTCGCGCAGATCGATTCGAAAGATTCGCAATAACTTATTGGAGGTTCAGGATTCGCAGAAGTTGGCCCACGCTTCCATTAGTTCACGCCGCTTTTCGAGCAGCGTCGTCCGCTTGTATGCGGCCACCGTTTTTTCACTGATGGCATGGGCCAACGCCATTTCTGCCACAGCGTCTGGATAATTGGTTTCCTCACCAACCCAAACCCGGAACGTGCTTCTAAAGCCATGAGGTGACGCAACCCGGCCTTCGGCTGGGTCCAGATAACCTTTGCCCCCTTTCCTCAGTGAAGCTGCGTGCAACGAGTTTATCGGCTTTGCCAGCGTCATATCGGAAAGCGGCTTACCGCGCTTTTGCCCCGGAAATACGAGGTCCGTGTACTCGCGGCGATGCAGTTTCATTCGCTCGAAGAGTGCGACCGCTTGCGGTGAAAGCGGTACAACATGCTCGCGCCCTGCCTTCATCCGTTCGGCTGGCACAGTCCAAGTTGCGCCATCTAGGTCGAGTTCGCCCCAAGTCATAAGACGCACCTCACCGGACCGTGCGGCTGTCAGAATTGCCGCTTCGAGCGCCAGCCGCCCCATGCTCTCCGATTCCCGTAACTTTCCCATAAATTCGGGAAGCTCGGAATAGGGCAATGAAGGGTGGTGCTTTGGCTTTGCGCGTTGTTTGGGGAGCGCCTTGTCGATCACCGGCATTGCCAGTCCGGCTTCGCGATACCCCTTGCCGACAGCCCAATCGATCACCGTATTGATGCGTTGGCGCAATCGCCGCGCGGTCTCGGGCTTCTCCAGCCAGATTGCAGCGAGACAATCGCGCACCCCCGCCGCATCGACATCAGCAACGGAACGGTTGCCCAGTGTCGGCACGGCATAGGTCTCAAGCGTGTTGATCCATTGCGCCGCATGTTTGGGGTTTTTCCAGCTTGGCGCATTCTCTGCGTGCACCTTTTTTACGGCGTCGGAAAATGTCGGGATACCAGCCGATTTTGCGCGTTCTGCAACAGGATCGATCCCGCGCTCAATCTTCTCGCGCACTTCAGTTGCGCGCTCTCTCGCTAGTTTGAGCGGGACTTTGCTTGCGCTGCCTAGCCCAATATCTCGCCGCCGACCGTCTTTCTGGACTCTGACAATCCAGCTCTTGCCACCCTTCTTGCCGATAACAAGCCAGAGACCATCGCCATCGCCATACCGTCCAGGCAACTTCGCATTCTTGACCGATGTCGCCGTAAGCTTGCCCATCTTCCCACATCCTTTCCCACACTGTAGCGCGGCTGGCCGGGAACGGCAAGGGACGGGGACAAACGCGATATGGGCGATTTACGGATAAGAACCGCTTGATTCGCGGTCACATGGGAACATTGAGAAAAGGGTGATTGGCGGAGAGGGAGGGATTCGAACCCTCGATAGAGTTACCCCTATACCGCATTTCGAGTGCGGCGCATTCGACCTCTCTGCCACCTCTCCGCTTGATTAGTGCGCTTTTCGAGCCTTCGCCCGGGTCGAAGCGAGCGGGCCAGTTAGCTCAACCGCCTTGGCCTGCCAACCCCATTCTCGCAGTGCGAACCACAAATTCGGGGATGAGTTTCCGCGACGTCTTGTTTCGCGCCAGACCTCCACCATATCCTGCATCCTATGGACCGTGCTGTTTTCTTCTCCTCTCAGGCAGGCCGCACCATTGACGCGCCCCGTCATGCCCGCACACGTTTCGGCATTGGGGCGGTTGTGCGCCATCGGCTCTATGACTTTCGCGGCGTCGTCTTCGATATCGACCCCGTCTTCGCCAACAGCGAGGAATGGTACCAGTCGATCCCGGAAGACCTGCGCCCGCGCCGTGACCAGCCGTTCTATCACCTGCTCGCCGAAAATGACGACAGCTCTTATGTCGCCTATGTCAGCCAGCAGAACCTGGTCGGCGACGCTGAGAATGGCCCGATTGACCATCCGCAGGTCCACCAGCTGTTCGAGACGTTTGACGGTGGCCGCTATCAGATGCGGCGCGCGCTTACGCACTGATTGGCGCTCAATCCTTCAGTTTCCAGCCTGATTTGAGCACCGCATAGGTCGCAACAATCAACGCCGCGTTGAGCACTAGCAAACCGCCTGCTGCCATCCAGACATCGCCATCCGAGCCGATATCGCTTTGTCCCAGGAAGCCATAACGGAAGCCGGAAATCACGTAGAAGAACGGATTGGCGCGGCTGATCGTCTGGAACAGCGGCGCAAGATTGTCGATCACGTAGAAGGTCCCTGAAAGCAACGACAAAGGGGCAACGATAAATTGCGAAATCGCCGCGTTGTGATCGAACTTCTCAGCCCAGATCGAAGAAGCGAGTCCGACCGTTGCCAGCAGAATCGAGCCCATTAGTCCAAACCAGATCACCGCCCACCAATGCGTCACGGCCAGCGACACACCTGGCCAAAGCAAGATCGCGAGGGCAACCGCTCCACCTAGCATGACTGCCCGGGTCACAGCCGCAGCAATAATCCCGATCATCAACTCCCCTTCTGACAAGGGCGGCATGAGCATGTCGATGATCGTGCCCTGGATCTTGCCGGCCAGAAGCGAAAACGACGAATTGGCAAAGGCGTTTTGCATCATGCCCATCATGATGAGACCGGGGGCGACGAAGTTCACGAACGGTGCGCCGAGGACCTCCCGACCGCCCCGCCCCAAGGCTACGGAGAAAATGACGAGAAACAGCAGCGTGGTCACCGCCGGACCCCAGATTGTCTGGGTGTGGACCTTGAGAAACCGGCGAACCTCCTTAATATAGAGGCTCCACAATCCGATGCGGTTGATGCCGGTAATGATCGGCACGCCGCGCTCCGGGAATGCAGCGACCGAAAATGCGGTTTCCGGGGTCGGATTATCAGAAGTTGCAGGCGCATTCGCTGCGCTCGTCATCGGTGCTTGATCGGCCATGATGCGGCGAGTAGTGCGATAGCGCAGAACTGGCAAGCGTGCGGGCGGGAAAGCCGACGCAGCCCAAAGGGAATTGGAACGTTTATGGCTTGGACTGACGAGCGGATCGCAACGCTCAAGAAGATGTGGGAAGGCGGCTCTACCGCGAGTCAGATCGCCGATGAGCTTGGCGGGGTCAGCCGCAACGCGGTGATTGGCAAGGCGCACCGGCTGGGTCTCAAGGCGCGCCCTTCTCCGGTGAAGGCGAATGATCAGAAGAAGTCTGCGGCCAGTAAGCCTTCGGCCAAGCCAGCCGCAAAGAAGGCCGCCGCCAAACCTGCGGCGAAGCCTGCTGCGAAAGCCGCCGCGCCAAAGCCAGCCGGAGCGACGGCGAAGTCTGCTGACAGTGCAGTGCCGTCCCAGCCCATTCCCAATCCAACCCCAGACCTGCCGAAGATCGTATCGGTCGGTCCGGGAGGATTCCTGCGTCAAGGCCCTGGCGACCAGCAGGCCCCGATCCCGCCAGCTCCGCCGCGCCGCCTCGTTCCGGCCAAGCCCGATCCTTCGATAGCAGGCAAGACCAGCCTGCTCGATCTGACAGAGAAGGTCTGCCGCTGGCCGATGGGGCATCCGGGCGAGCCCGACTTTCACTTCTGCGGCGAAGCGGTGAACCCTGGATTTCCCTACTGCGTGGAGCATTGCGGGCGGGCTTATCAGGCACAATTGCCGCGCGGCGCGCGCAGACCCCCTCCCCCGCTTCCCTTTGGCGGTCCGCGGGTTCGCTAAACGCGCAGCGATTGCCAAAACCGAGGGCCGCAAGCATTCGTCTTCGCGGCCCTCTTCCTTGTTGTTGGATACGCATGTTACACAGTCCAGAGGTAATAATCCCGCTCGCCCGTGCTCAAGGCTCAAACGCCTCAATTTTAGAGATTTTCCGCGTGATTTTGCCATCACTCTTGCATGCCAGCGCATACCCTGAGTAGGAAAGCGGGAGATCGACCTGAACCGATGGAGTACGCCCCATGCCTCTGACACTCTACGAAGCCTTTGTCCCCGGCTGCCAGCAAATGCTGGCGGGCCTCAACACAGTGCTTGGCAAGGGCGAAGCCTTCGCCGAGGAGCAGGGGATCGACGCCTCTGAACTGATCGAGGCAAGGCTGGCAGAGAACATGTGGACTTTACCCTGGCACGTGCGCAGTTGCTGGGTGCATTCGGGCTACGCGGTGGAGCGCCTCGAAATCGGTGCATTCACTCCCGATTTCACCTCAGTGCCTGACAGCTGGGACGCAATGCGCGCGATGATCGCCGATGCGCAGGAGAAGCTCTCCAAGGTGACCGCAGAGCAACTGGAAGCCGCCGCTGACAAGCCCGTGCCGTTTGTCATGGGCGGAAAGACCCTCATGACCTTGACCGGGCAGAACATGCTCTTGAGCTTTAACCAGCCCAATATCTATTTTCACGCTTCGACATTCTACGGCATTCTGCGGATGAAAGGCGTGCCTTTGGGCAAGATGGACTTCATGGGGCCGATGCGCATCATGACCTGATCGAGACACGGGGGGCTCGCTCTCGCTGATTGGCGCTTCATTCCTGGCCAACCTCTCGCCGCTTGCACGGCAAAGGATTCTCTATGCTTCGCACCGTGATCTTCGGTTCTGTCCTGGCGCTTGGACTTACGGGTCCAGCTCTGGCCGAATTACCGCAATCGACCCGCGCCATGATTGACGCAGCGATCGCAACGGGAGATGCGAAAAAGGTTGAGACAGTGCTTGAACTTGCGCGCACCGTGCATCCCGATGATGGCGCTGAGCTCGATGCCATAAAGGCGCAGTTCGATGCGGATCAGAAAGTGCTCGCAGCAGCCCAGGCAGAGCTGAAAGAGGAAGAAATTCTGACCGCCGGGCTGTTCGATAACTGGGGCGGCAAAGGGGAATTGGGCGGATTTCGCGCAACCGGCAACAGTTCTGAGACTGGCCTGACCGCAGCCCTGGCATTGACGCGCGAAGGAATTGACTGGAAGCACAAACTACGTGGCCGTGCCGACTATCGCCGCGCAAACGGATCGACCACGCGCGAACAGTTCTTTGCGTCCTATGAGCCGAACTACAAGATTTCGGAGCGGTTGTTCTTCTATGGGCTTGCGCAGTACGAACGCGACCGTTTCCAGGGATTTTCCGCGCGTTATGCTATCTCTGGCGGCCTCGGCTACCAGATCATCGATGCTCCGGAACTAAGGTTGTCTGCCAAAGCCGGCCCCGCCTATCGCATCACCCAATTCGTGGATGGAGCCAGCGAAGCCCGCGTTGCAGCCCTTGCAGGGATCGATTTTGACTGGGACTTAACCGACCGCCTCAAGCTGACGCATGATACCAATGCGGTCGCGGAAACAGGCGGGTCGGCAACGCTCATCACGGACAGTCGAAACACCAGCATCAACCTTGTCACGGGCCTCAATGCCAAGGTCAGCGACAAGGTCTCGGCGCGCTTCTCCTACGCGGTCGAGTATGACAGCAACCCGCCTGAAGGAGCGGTCGGTACCGATACGCTCAGCCGGGTAACGTTGATCTACGATTTTTAACGCTTAGTCTTTCCGCGCAAACCAGATGGTGTGATGCGCGCCCTTGTTGCCCGGGCGCGAGCGCACGGACAACTCCTCCACGTCGAACCGCACGTCCTTGAGCCGCTTGCGAAACGCATGATCGGGCGCCGCTGACCAGATCGCGAGGATACCTCCGGAATTCAAAGCGTCGCGCGCCTTGGCAAGGCCTGTGCGCGAGTAAATGCGGTTGTTGGCATCGCGGACCAGACCGTCCGGACCGTTATCGACATCGAGCAGGATCGCGTCGAATTTTGCGCAGGTGCCGTCATTGGCATCGTCGATCAGCGCAGCCACGTCGCAGATCTTCAGGTCGAGCCGGGAATCTTCCAGGCAATCACCGGTCAGCTCAGCCATCGGGCCCCTCGCCCATTCGATGATTTTGTCCGAAATTTCTGCGACGACCGCTTCCCCGCCCTCGCTCATCCGCGCGAGCGCTGCGCGCAGAGTAAAGCCCATGCCATAACCGCCAATCAGGATGCGCGGGGTGTTGTTTGGCAAGCGGTCGAAAGTAAGCTCGGCCAGCTGCTCTTCTGAGAAGCGCATGCGTGTGCTCATCAGCTCGTTGTAGCCGAGCACGATCATGAAATCGCGCCCGTGGCTGTAAAGCACCAGCTCTTCACCATCAGGTATCCGGGCCGTATCGATCAGTTCGCGTTTGAGCATGAGTTTATTTAGCTTCTTGTTCTCAACCTAGCCACCCGCGCGGCCGCAATCCCGAAAGCCATAACGAAAAGGGCCGCCGGAGTCCCCCCCCAGCGGCCCTTCCTCTCCAAACTGGCTAGAAGGAGGATCAGTCCTTCAGGAAGTCCGGCACATGGGCTGCGCCGTCACCGCCGCCGTCACGGTCACCGCCGCGATCGCCGCGGTCACGACGACCGCCACGGTCATTGCCGCGAGCGCGATTGCCACGCGGGCCACGGCGATCACCGCCGCCACCTTCGCGCTTCTCACGCGGTTCGCGTGGCGGGCGGGTGTCTTCCAGCTCTTCGCCCGTTTCCTGGTCGACCACGCGCATCGACAGGCGGACCTTGCCGCGCTGGTCGATTTCGAGGACCTTGACCTTTACTTCCTGGCCTTCGCTGACGACATCCGTCGGCTTTTCGACCCGCTCGTTCTTCATTTCGGAAACGTGGACGAGACCGTCCTTGCCGCCCATGAAGTTCACGAATGCACCGAAGTCGACGATGTTTACAACCTTGCCGGTGTAGATCTTGCCGACTTCCGCCTCTTCGACGATGCCTTCGATCCAGCGCTTCGCAGCTTCGATCTGGCTGATGTCGGAGGACGAGATCTTGATCACGCCTTCATCGTCGATGTCCACCTTGGCGCCGGTTTCCGCGACGATTTCGCGGATCACCTTGCCGCCTGTTCCGATGACGTCGCGGATCTTCGACTTGTCGATCTGCATGGTCTCGATCCGCGGCGCATGGGCCGAAAGCTCGGTGCGGGCAGAGCCCAGAGCCTTCTGCATTTCGCCAAGGATGTGCGTGCGACCGGCCTTGGCCTGTTCCAGCGCCTTGGCCATGATTTCCTGCGTAATCCCGGCCACCTTGATATCCATCTGCATGGTGGTGATGCCGTTTTCCGTGCCTGCGACCTTGAAATCCATGTCGCCCAGGTGATCTTCGTCACCCAGGATGTCCGACAGGACCGCAAAATCGTCGCCTTCGAGGATCAGGCCCATGGCAATGCCTGAAACCGGACGCTCGATCGGAACGCCGGCATCCATCATCGACAGACAGCCGCCGCACACCGTCGCCATCGAGGACGAGCCGTTGGACTCGGTAATGTCGGACAGGATGCGGATGGTGTAGGGAAAGTCCTCGTTCGAGGGCAGCACGGGGTGCAACGCACGCCACGCCAGCTTGCCATGGCCAATCTCGCGCCGGCCCGGCGCGCCGAAGCGGCCCACTTCACCGACCGAATAGGGCGGGAAGTTATAGTGCAGCATGAAATTCGAGTAGGAGAGCCCCTCCAGCCCGTCGATCATCTGCTCGCTGTCCTTTGTGCCCAGCGTGGTGGTGCAGATCGCCTGCGTTTCACCGCGGGTGAAAAGGGCGGAACCATGCGCGCGGGGCAGGAAGCCGACCATCGCCTCGATCGGACGAACCTGGTCGAGCTTGCGGCCGTCGATGCGCGTGCCGTCCTTTAGGATCGCACCACGAACGATGTCCGCCTCGAGCTTTTTGACTGCCTTGTTGGCGACCATCTGGGTCTGTGGCTCTTCCTCGGCGAAAGCTTCCTTGGCCTTCGCGCGAGCTTCATTGAGCGCGTTCGAGCGAGCCGACTTGTCGGTCAGCTTGTAAGCAGCCGCGATGTCGTCACCAACGATGCCGCGCAGCTTTTCCTTGATCGCCGACGTGTCGTCCGACATGTCGACTTCCCAAGGAGTCTTCGCGGCCTTCTCAGCCAGTTCGATGATCGCACCGACAACCTTGCGGCTCTCGTCATGCGCGAACATCACTGCGCCGAGCATTTCTTCCTCGGTCAGTTCCTTGGCTTCGGATTCGACCATCATCACCGCGTCCTGAGTCGCGGCAACAACGAGGTCCAGGCGACCCTCTTCGAGCGCCTTGTCCTGCTTCGGATTGAGAACGTATTCGCCATCGATGAAGCCGACCCGGCACGCGCCGATCGGGCCCATGAAAGGAACGCCCGAAATGGTCAGCGCAGCTGAAGCGGCAACCATCGCAACAATGTCTGCCTCGGTTTCGCCGTCGAACGACAGGACCTGGCAAATGACGTTGATTTCGTTGTAGAAACCTTCGGGGAAAAGCGGACGGATTGGACGGTCTATCAGACGGCTGGTCAGCGTTTCCTTTTCCGTCGCGCCACGCTCACGCTTGAAGAAGCCGCCGGGAATACGGCCGGCTGCGGAGAATTTTTCCTGGTAGTGGACGGTCAGCGGGAAAAAGTCCTGACCTTCCTTGACGCTCTTTGCCGCGGTGACCGCGCAAAGAACCACTGTTTCGCCGTAAGTGGCGAGGACCGCGCCGTCTGCCTGACGGGCAATGCGGCCGGTTTCCAGAGTGAGGGTTTTTCCGCCCCACTCCAGCGATACGGTTTTCGTGTCGAACATGTATATTCCTTCTGAACCCACGGGGCCTGATTGCCGCGCGGGGCCTATCTTGTCTGGTCGTATCGCGGGCGCAGAAACCGGATTCCACCTTCTGCTGCGATACTTCCAATTTCCGGGTTTGCCGTCCCGGTCCGGTGCGGGGCCTGTGTGCCCCTAGGCCCCTTCACCGAATTGTGAAGGAAAGCCGATCAGTGGTGGCTCCGCGCGTTTTGCAGCGGCAGCCGGATAAACGAAGCGGCCCGCAAGTGGGGCCGCTTCCTGAAATTCTTACTTACGCAGACCCAGCTTCTGGATCAGGGTGTTGTAGCGCTCGACATCCTTCTTCTTGAGGTACGCGAGCAGATTGCGACGCTTGTTGACCATCATCAGCAGGCCGCGACGCGAATGGTTGTCCTTGTGATGATCCTTGAAGTGCTCTGTCAGGTTGCGGATACGCTCGGTGAGGATCGCGACCTGCACTTCGGGGCTGCCCGTGTCGCCATTGGCCTGGGCATTGTCCTTGATGATCTCTTGTTTCTTTTCGGCAGTAACCGACATGTGTTTTCTCTCTTACTCTGCGACATCGGGTAGGTTGAACCCGCGTACGACCCTGGCCGTACCAGCCTTGAGTTCCATGAGCGCCACCGGAACATCATCCAGTATCGCACAATAGAGCCCGTCGCTGTTGGGCATATCCGTAAGCACCCGGCCCTGACGGACCGCCTGCGCGCTAACGGAATCGAGTTTCAAGGCCGGGATGTCGTCCAGCCCTGCCTCGAGCGGCAGGAGTAGTTCTTCAAGAGGCGCGCCCTTACCGATTTCGTTGAGTTTGTCCAGCGAAATCGCCTGTTTTTCGAGGAATGGCCCCGCCTTGATGCGCCTTAGATAGGTAACATGGCCGCAGGTTCCAAGGGCGTGGGCGATGTCACGTGCAAGAGAACGGATATAAGTGCCCTTGGAGACGTGGGCGGTAAGGGTGACGTGCCCGCTCGGCTCGCTGGGTTCGCTGATGTACAAGGAATGGATTGTCACGGCGCGCTTCTTGAGCTGCACCTCTTCGCCCGCTCTCGCCAAGTCATAGGCGCGCTTGCCATCGACTTTGAGCGCTGAATAGGCCGGCGGCACTTGCTCGATCGCGCCGGTGAATCGCGCCAGCACGCCCTGCACGTCATCGCGTGTTGGTTGGACGTCGGAAGTCTCAACCACCTCTCCCTCGGTATCCAGCGTATCGGTTTGCTCGCCAAAGCGGATCGTGAACTCGTAGATCTTGCTCGCATCGAGCATCCTCCCGGCGAGCTTGGTCACCTCGCCCAGCGCAATCGGCAGCACCCCTTCCGCCAGCGGATCGAGTGTGCCGCCATGGCCGATCTTGGTCTTCGGGTACCCGCCTTCGCGCAGGTTTCGCTTCACTGCGGCAACGGCCTGCGTCGAGCCAAGCCCGCGCGGCTTGTCGAGGATCAGCCAGCCGGACGCAGGGATTCCTTGGACTTCAGCCACCAGCAATCGACTGTGCTAGACTAAGGTACTCGCCAAACACCCAGAAGACCGGTCCGCCAATTGTCTTCTCAAGCACGCCCAATTGCGGCGCGAACCAGGTGAGCGCGACGAGACCGAAGAACAGCAGCATGCCGAACGGGCGCAGCTTGGCGTAGAGATGGACGTAGCGGCGCGGGATCAGCCCTTCGACGATATGCGACCCGTCAAACGGCGGGATCGGCAGCAGGTTGAAGATCGCAAGGAACACATTGATAAGGATGAAGTAAGTCAGACCAGTTGGTAGCGGCAGAAGCTGCTGATCGTCCCCGACAATTTGCAGCATGCCAGTATCGGTGAACACCAAACCAGCTTCCAGCGGCAGGCTCAACCCAAGAACAATCGCGCCGACAATGGCGAGCAGAAAATTGCTCCCTGGCCCGGCAGCGGCCACTGCCATCATCCCATAGCGCGGATTATCAAGCCTGTGCGCATTGACCGGTACAGGCCTTGCCCAGCCGAAGATCGGCCCGCCGACCACCGCAAGAAAGCCTGGAACGAGCAGTGTCCCCACCGGATCGACATGACGAACGGGATTGAGCGAAAGCCGCCGTTGCTCTTTTGCCGTGGGATCGCCGAGCATGAGTGCGGCCAAGCCATGCGCGACTTCGTGGAAGACGATCGCGATGACGAGCGCCGGCACGAGCACGAGGATCAGGAGAACGGTTTCTGACATGGAGAGAAGATAGGGAGCCTTGCAGGCTTCAACCAGCCCATTCGTCCCGGAGCAGGCCGAAAATGGCGGTATCGCGGCGATAGCCGGTCCATGTGACACGGTTCTGGCGAAGCACGCCTTCCTCTTTTACCCCGAGTTTGAGCACCGCAGCCATCGACCGCTTGTTGCGTGTGTCCACGCGCCATTCAATCTTGTGATAGCCGCAAGCAAAGGCGTGCTCGATCATCAGCTTCTTCTTGGTGCGGTTGAAGTCTGACCCGCGCACGCCCGGCGCAAGATAAGTGCCGCCAATTTCCACCACGCCCCAAGGATCGGGGTTGATGTAATTGGTGCAGCCCACCAGCTTGCCACAGCGCGCATCGATCACGGCAAAGCGCACCCAGCTGTCGAGCTGGTGGAAGCGCGCCATGGCTGCATCGAACCCCTCGCCAAGCAGGTTGACCGGATAAATCTCCCAGATGTCCGGGTCTTCCGCGCAGGCCGCTCGCAGCGGTTCAAGGTGGCGCTCCGCAAAGGGTTCCAGCCTAACCGAACCAAGCTCAAGCACAGCCGACAATGCGGCCTTGTCGGGACTATCCACTGAGCGCCTCCGAGAAATGCTTGCGGCCGAGTTGTTCGACGAAGTGCCTCCGGCACAGGGCAACATAGCGGTCATTGCCGCCGATCTCTGTCTGCTCGCCTTGCTTTACCGCCTTGCCGCTTTCATCAACCCGCAGGTTCATGCTCGCTTTCTTGCCGCAATGGCAGACGGCTTTGAGCTCTACCAAAGCGTCCGCAATTCCCAGCAGCGCAGCGGAGCCGGGAAACAGCTCGCCCTGGAAATCCGTGCGCAGGCCATAGCAGAGCACCGGGATGCCTGCCTCATCCGCCAGCCGCGCAAGCTGCCAGACCTGATCCCTGGTCAGGAATTGCGCTTCGTCGACCAGCACGCAATGGAGCGGCTCGACCTTGTGCGCCGCAATCACGTCAGCCCACAGGTCTGTGTCCGGAGTGAAGCGGTGAGCGTCTGCACCCAGGCCAATCCGGCTTTCGATTGCCTTGTGCGCGCTGCGGTCGTCGAGCGCGGCCGTCCATAGCATCGTCGTCATCCCGCGCTCGCGGTAATTGAAGTCCGCTTGCAGCAGCGTAGTCGATTTGCCCGCATTCATGCTGGCGAAGTAGAAATAGAGCTTGGCCATACGCAGTGTCTTATCGCTTGAAATCAGCGTGTGCCAAGCGCTGATGGCAAAGCCTGTGGTTTAATCCCTGTGACAGACGCCCCCGGCAATGCTAGCGCTCGATATCTCATCGATTCACCATACAACAGGGTTTGACAATGGCAGAGGCAAACGTCGCCACGCAGGGCGGCATTTTGGGATGGGTCGAGCGCACGGGCAACAAACTGCCCGATCCGGTCTTTATCTTCTTCTACCTGATTATCGCCCTGGTCGCGATTTCTGTTCTGTGCGCAGCGCTCGGGGTCTCGGCATTCCACCCGACGCAAATCGATGAAGCAAGCGGAGGCGCGCTCAGGATCGAAGCCGTCAGCCTGCTCGCCGCTGACAACATCCAGCGGCTATGGGTGGAGATGCCCAAGACTTTCACGCACTTCCACCCGCTGGGCTATGTCCTCGTGGTGATGCTGGGCGCGGGCGTGGCAGAGCGTTCCGGCTTTTTCGCAGCCGGCATGGCGAAAGCGGTCAAAGGCGCGCCGGTTTCGTTGCTGACGCCTGTTGTGGCTCTCGTGGCGATGCTCGGCAACCACGCAGCGGATGCGGGCTATGTCGTGCTGATCCCGCTCGCAGGGATCCTGTTTGCGGCTGCGGGACGGCATCCGCTGGCGGGCATCGCGGCGGCCTTTGCTGGTGTTTCCGGCGGCTTTTCTGCGAATATTTCGCCCGGCCAGCTCGACGCGCTGCTGTTCGGCATCACCGAGGAAGCGGTCAATGCGAGTGCGCTTGATCCTTCTTGGACAGCCAATATCGCGGGGAACTGGTACTTCATCACTGCGATGACGGTGATCTACCTGCCGATCATCTGGTACGTGACAGACAAGGTCATCGAGCCGCGTCTGGGCGCATGGACAGGCGGATCCTCTACCGGAGCCAAGACAGCGGATCTCAGTCCTGACCCGACCGCCGAAGATGGCGAGCTTGCGGCCAAGGGTTTGCGAGCGGCAGGACTTGCTTCTCTGTTTGTCGCCGGTCTGTGGGTAGCCATGGTGTTCGCGCCCGGCACGCCGCTGGTCAACGAAGCGGCCTGCCTGGCAGAGGACGGTACGCGCATCCCTGACTGCTCCATCCACACTGAGCTTGGCCCGCTCTATCAGTCGCTTGTCGCAGCCTTCTTCCTGCTGTTTCTGTTTGCGGGCTGGGCCTATGGCCGCGCAACCGGTGCAATCAAGAACCACCGCGATCTTATCGAGATGATGGCCGAATCCATGAAGGACATGGGCTATTATCTTGTGCTGGCTTTTGCAGCGGCGCACTTTGTCGCGATGTTCGGCTGGTCGAACCTGGGCCTGATCACGGCTGTCCACGGCGCAGCAGGCATTCAGGCAACCGGATTGCCCTTGCCGCTAGTGCTCGGCCTAATGGTGATCTTCGCGGCTATCCTGAACCTGTTCGTAGGTTCTGCGAGCGCCAAGTGGGCCTTGCTTGCGCCGATCCTCGTGCCGATGCTGATGCTCCTCGGGATCAGCCCGGAAGGTGCGACCGCCGCTTACCGGGTCGGCGACAGCGCAACCAATATCATCACCCCGCTGATGGTCTATTTCCCGCTGATCCTTGTCTTCGCGCAGCGCTGGCAGAAGGATTTCGGGATCGGCGGCCTTACCGCAATGATGCTTCCCTATTCGGTTTGGCTGCTGATTTCGGGCGTGCTGCTGATCGTTGCATGGATCTATCTGGGTATCCCGCTGGGGCCCGATGCACCGGTATCCTATGAGCTGCCCAGCGCTGGCGGATAGAGGCGACAGCCCTGCCAAGGCGCGATTTGAGGCCGGTTCGTCGCATTAGAGGCAACTTTTGTGACCTGATGGGCGTATAGGCTGCATGATGGCTTTCTTGCGCGCCTTGCTCAGCTGTGTGTTTGCTGCCGCCCTGATTAGCGCGAGCCCTGCCGGACAGGTGTACAGCGTGGATTCTGCGCAAAGCGCGCTCAACGCGAAAGTGGGCTTCTTCGGCATCGGCAGCAAGACGGCGGGCTTCCCGCAAGTCTCTGGCTCAATCCGTCTGGACCGGACGCGGCCGGAAGCCATTGATCTTGATGTGACCATCAACGCACGTGCGCTCACTGCATCGGACGAAGTCACCTTGAGCCGCCTCAAGAGCGAGAAATTCTTCTGGGTCCAGAAGTATCCGCAAGTGCGCTTTGTCGGGCGAGAAATGAAACTCGACACACCCACCACCGGCAATGTGAAGGGCGAATTGACCGCCCGCGGGGTGACGCAGCCTGTCACGCTGAAGGTGCGGTTTGACAAGGATCCAACTGCGCTCTTGCCCGGTGAAGCCGTGACGCTTTCCGGCACGACGCGGATCAATCGCCGCGATTTCGGGATGAAAAGCTATTCACTCATCGTGGGCAAGATGGTCGACATCGAACTGCGCGCGCGGCTCGTCCCGCAAGGTTGAGGCGTTATAGTTCGAGCAGCCAATGCTCGGTTACTTCTTCCTTGCCGAAGTCGTCCTGCGCTTCGCTCGCGATCAGCTGATAGCCCTCTGCTTCATAAATGCGCCGTGCGCTGTGAAGCACAGCATGTGTCATGAGCACGATACGCTTGTATGCTGATTTGCGCGCAAATTCAGTGCATTGCCTGACCAGAGCGGCACCCACGCCAAGACCGCGAGCATCGGGCTCGACATAGAGCAGGCGCAATCTTGCTGTTTGCGCATCCTCTTCACAAATGAATGCACCGCCCAATATCTGGCCATCACGGTCGGCGACCCAGCATTGCTCGCGGCCCGGTTTGAACTCGCGCAGGAAGCGGCCAGCGATGTCATAAATCATCGCTTCCATCGGACGCCCCCAGCCCCACTCCGCCTCGTAGAGCGCAGCCTGCCGGCCGGCGATGTGGCCAAGATCGCCACTCTCGAATGTGCGCAACTGCCAGTCGCGCTGCTCAGTCATCGGCTGCGAGGTCGTCACCGAGGTCTCTGGCCACCTTGGGATCGCGCAGCAGCTTCTCGATGCGATCGGCTTCATCGAAGCTTTCGTCCGAGCGGAACTTGAGCTTGGGCGCAAATTTGAGACCCAACCGTTTGGCGACCTCGCGCTGCAGATATGCGGTGTTCTGGCGCAACGCCTTGACCACAGCTTCCTCATCCGCGCCCAGCAGCGGCTTCACATAGGCGGTGGCATTCCGCAGATCCGGCGACATCCGAACTTCTGTCACCGCGATGCTCGCCGCGCTGACGATATCGTCATGCACTTCCTGCCGCGCGAGCAGTTCGGACAGGATATGCCGCACCCGTTCGCCGACCTTGAGGACGCGAACCGATTGCTGTTCGGCTGTGAATTCCTGCCTGCGTGCCATCGCGAAAGTCGCGAGCGGCGCTAAAGCGTCCGCTCACGCTCCTCGACTTCGAAGACTTCGAGGTTGTCGCCCGGCTTGATGTCGTTGGTGTCTTCCAGCACCACGCCGCATTCAAGGCCTGCGCGCACTTCGTCGACATCGTCCTTGAAGCGCCGCAGCGAAGCGATGGTGGTCGCCGACACGATGACATCCTCGCGGGTAAGACGCGCGTGGAGGCCCTTGCGGATGACCCCGTCGAGGACGAGCAGACCGGCTGCCTTGTCTTTCTTGCCCGCAGGGAAGACCTGCTTGACTTCGGCACGGCCAACGACGTTCTCGATCCGCTCCGGACCAAGCTCGCCCGCCATTTCCTTCGCGACTTCCTCGGTGAGGTGATAGATGACGTCGTAATACATCATCCGCACATCGTCTTTCTTGACCAGCTCGCGCGCTTTCGCGTTCGGGCGGACGTTGAAGCCGATGATCGGCGCGTTGGAGGCCGAAGCAAGTGTCACATCGCTTTCCGTGATCGCGCCGACGCCTGCATGGAGAACGCGGACCTTGATCTCGTCATTGGAGAGGTTGTGGAGCGCGTTGACGATCGCTTCGACGCTGCCCTGCACGTCCGCTTTCACCACGACCGGCCATTCGATCACATTCGCCGCGAGGTTGTTGAACATCGTGTCGAAATTGGTCGGAGCGAGCGTGGTGCGTTTCTCTGTCGCTTTCTCCTGACGATATTGCGCGACTTCACGCGCCCGCTGCTCGTTCTCGACTACAGTCAGCTTGTCGCCGGCTCCCGGAACACCGCCAAGGCCGAGGACTTCGACCGGCATGGACGGCCCCGCTTCCTTGATCTGCTTGCCTTGGTCGTTGACGATGGCGCGAACGCGGCCACTTTGTGTGCCGACAACAAAGGTGTCGCCGCGCTTGAGCGTTCCGCGATTGATCAGCACTGTTGCGACTGGTCCGCGGCCCTTGTCGAGCTGTGCTTCGATCACGGTCGCTTCGGCCTCACGATCAGGACGCGCCTTGAGTTCCAGCAGCTCGGCCTGAAGCTCGATCTTCTCGAGCAATTCATCGAGGCCAGTCTTTTCCTTGGCGGAGATTTCAACGTCCTGCACATCGCCCGACATGGCTTCGACGATCACTTCATGCTCAAGCAGGCGCGCGCGGATGTTATTGGGATCTGCTTCAGGCTTGTCGCACTTGTTGATCGCCACGATCATCGGAACGCCAGCCGCCTTGGTGTGGCTGATCGCTTCGATAGTCTGCGGCATGACGCCGTCATCGGCAGCAACAACCAGCACGACAATGTCGGTCACATTGGCGCCGCGGGCGCGCATTTCAGAAAAAGCCGCGTGTCCGGGCGTATCAAGGAAAGTCACCTTGCCGCCGCTCTTCGTCTTGACCTGATAGCTCCCGATGTGCTGCGTGATACCGCCCGCTTCACCCTTGGTGACATTGGTGCCCCGTAGCGCGTCGAGCAGAGACGTCTTGCCGTGATCGACATGCCCCATGATCGTGACGACCGGAGGGCGGGGCTTCAGCGTCTCTTCTGGATCGACATCCTCTTCATTGACGATATCTACGTCCGCTTCGGACACCTTCTGGATGTTGTGGCCGAACTGTTCGACCAGCAATTCTGCGGTTTCCTGGTCGATCGTCTGGTTGACGGTGACCATCATGTCGAGATTGAACAGTTCCTTGACCAGGTCTGCGCCCTTCTCGCCCATCCGCTTGGCAAGTTCGCCCACAGTAATGGCTTCCGGCACAACGACATCGCGAACCTGCTTCTCGCGCGGCTTGTTCGAACCGCCACCCTGAAGCCGCCGCTCCTTCTCCCGTGCACGCTTGAGCGCTGCGAGGCTGCGCGCACGCCGACCTTCGTCTTCGTTGAGCGCCTTGGTGACCGTCAGCTTGCCGGAACGGCGCTTGTCGGGCCGTTCGCTGGTGCGGACTTTCTTCTCTTCCTTCTTTTTTTCAGGCCGCTTGGGCTCGGGCCGGGCGACCGGCGTGAACTTGCGCGCTGCCGGCTGACCGGCACCATCGTCGCTGACATCGGCGGCGGCGTTTGTGGCGGCTTCTTCTGCTTCAGCAGCAGCCTTGGCTTCTTCGACCGCGCGCTTTTCAGCTTCGTCGTCAGCCTTGCGATTATCCTCGGCGCGCCTCTTCTCGTCCTTGGCTGCTTCCTGCGCCTGCTTTTCCTCGCGCTTGCGCGCTTCTTCAGCGACTTTCAGCCGGTCTTCCTCGGCCTCGCGCTGGAGGCGCGCTACGCGTTCCTGAGGAGTCTCGTCCGAAACCGCTGCTCTCTTGGGAGCAGGCTTCTTCGCAACCGGAGCCGGAGCCGGCTCAGGCTTCTTCTCTGGCGCAGGCGGAGGAGGCGGGGGCGTCTCACCCGGCTTCAGGAGCTTGCGGCGGCGCTTGACCTCAACCGCAACCTTGTTGGTCCGGCCATGGCTGAAGGTCTGCTTGACCTCGCCAGGCTGCGCACCTTTAAGGCTCAGCGGTTTACGGGCAGGTTTTTTCTCTTCGTCGCTCATCTAGCTCGCTATTCCTTCACGCGTTCAATTCATTTCGCCCGGCAATCTCGCGGTTTTGCGAAACGCCATCGATTTCAATCGGTTCTTGCGAACCCAAATAGTTAGTCAGGCGCGCCAGAGCCTGTCCGACCCGCAGCGCCGCTGCCGCCTCTCCGATCCCGAGGTGGACGACATTGTCGCGGCCCAATGCCACAGACAGAGCGTCCCGGTCCAGTGGCAAGACAAAACCGCGTGCGCCCGTGCCTTCCCTATCACACCCGACCCGCCAGGCCTGGTCGAGCTTCTTGCGTCCGTCCTCGCTGCTGTCGCTGGCATGCAAGAGCAGTGCGACACGGCCTTGCCGGGCCTGTTCGGCAATCCGCTGAGAACCAAGCACGACCTTGCCGCTGCGCATTTCCAGACCCAGCCGGTCGGTCAGGCTACGAAGCAATGCCGCTTCGATCCGATCGGGCAGATCTTCAGGAATGTCGAGCTTCACGCCCCCAAGAGATCGGCTGAAAGCGCGTGCCAAGGCTCCCTTTAACTGGCCCTTGGCAAGGGCAGCTTCAAGGGTCTTGCGATCCACGCCGATCCATGCCCCCCGCCCCGGCGCCTTGGCATTGGGGTCAGGAAGCACCAGCCCATCAGGCGAAATCGCCAGCCGCAGCAGTGTCTCACGCGAACCATGCTCCCCGGTAAGGATGCAGCGGCGTTCTGGGCAGGACTTCGCTGGCTCAGACTTGCTGGGCCGCGACGCATCAACGATGTCGGAACCTACGCGCTCATTGGGTGGAGTCCGCATCGGCGGCCTCCTGAGGGTCAGGCCCAGAGACGTCTTCGTCTTCGAACCAGTGCGCGCGGGCAGCCATGATGATCTCGTTGCCCTGTTCTTCGGTCAGGCCGTATTCGCCCAGGACACCGCCAACATCCTCCTGGCGCTGAGATGGACGACGCATCGGCGGGCCTTCCGCGTTGTTACGGCGGCGCGGTGCGGCGCGCTTCTTCTGAATGAGCTCGTCCGTTGCGAGGTCAGCCAGATCATCGAGCGTCTTGATCCCACTCTGTCCAAGCGTGACCAGCATCGCTTCAGTCAGATGCGGCAGCTCAGCCAGCGCATCTTCGACGCCAAGTTCGCGGCGAGTGGCACGATGCGCCTCGTCCTGGCGGTCGAGCGCTTCCTTCGCGCGGCTCTGCAGTTCTTCTGCGAGCTCTTCGTCGAAACCCTCAATTGACGCGAGCTCTTCCAGCTCGACGTAAGCGACTTCTTCAAGCTCTGCGAAGCCTTCTGCGACAAGCAGCTGCGACAGCGTTTCGTCAACGTCGAGCTCTTCCTCGAACATCTTCGAGCGCAAGGCGAATTCCTTGGAACGCTTCTCGCTTGCTTCTTCCTCGGTCATGATGTCGATCTGGTGACCGGTGAGCTGGCTGGCGAGACGGACATTCTGGCCGCGGCGGCCAATCGCGAGGCTGAGCTGGTCGTCAGGGACGACCACTTCGATGCGGCCTTCTTCCTCGTCCAGAACAACGCGGGCGACCGTTGCCGGCTGCAAGGCGTTGACGACGAAGGTCGCGGTGTCTTCCGACCACGGAATGATATCGATCTTCTCGCCCTGCAGTTCCTGCACAACGGCCTGAACGCGGGAGCCCTTCATGCCGACGCAGGCGCCAACCGGGTCGATTGAGCTGTCATGGCTGATCACGCCGATCTTCGCGCGGCTGCCCGGATCGCGGGCTGCGGCCTTGATCTCGATGATGCCGTCATAGATTTCCGGCACTTCCTGCGCGAACAGCTTGCGCATGAAATCGGGGTGTGCGCGGCTGAGGAAAATCTGCGGGCCGCGGTTGTTGCGTTCAACCTTGGTGATGAGCGCACGGACGCGCTCGCCAACACGTGCGGCTTCGCGCGGGATCTGCTGATCGCGGCGGATGACGCCTTCTGCGCGGCCCAGATTGACGATAACATGGCCGAATTCGACCGATTTGATCACGCCGGTGATGACTTCGCCCGCGCGATCCTTGAATTCTTCATACTGGCGCTCACGCTCGGCATCGCGGACCTTCTGGAAGATCACCTGCTTCGCGCTCTGCGCGTCGATACGGCCGAGATCAACGGGCGGCAGCGGATCGACGATGAAGTCGCCGACCTTGGCATCGTCCTGAAGCTTTTGAGCCTGCTTCAGGTCAACCTGCTTGAAGTAGTCTTCGACTTCCTCCACCACTTCCACCACGCGCCACAGGCGCAGGTCGCCGGTCTGCGGGTCGAGCTTCGCGCGAATGTCGTTTTCAGCGCCATAGCGGTTGCGCGCGCTTTTCTGGATCGCTTCTTCCATCGCTTCGATGACGATCGCCTTGTCGATCATCTTTTCTGAAGCAACCGCGTTCGCAATCGCAAGCAGCTCTGCCTTGTTGGCGGAAATTGCACTGGCCATCAGGTGTCAGCCTTCTCTTCTTCTTCGTCCGTTTCCGGGTCTTCTACGATATCCTCGGCGCCGCCAAGGTATTCCTCTACCCCGGACTCGTCGAGCGGTTTGGTGGCAGCGATCAGCGCGTCAGTGAGGACGAGCTTGGCGCTGTGAATGGCTTCGAGCGGGAAAGCAACCTCGCCCGCCTTATTATCGGCGATTGTTACCATGTCGCCGTCAATCCCGATCAGTTCGCCGCGCAGATTACGGGGCAGATCTCTGGGACCTTCGTAACCCTTGACGAGGCCGATCTTCGCTTCGTGCCCTGCCCAGTTGGAAAAATCCTTTGGCCGGGTCAGCGGGCGGTCGATGCCGGGGCTCGACACTTCGAGGTGGTACGCCCCTTCGATCAGGACTTCACCGGCTTCTTCGGCTGCATCGATCTTGTCAGACACCGCACGCGAGAGCGCAGCGCATTGCTCGATCACCAATTGGCCCGTTGCCGGATCTTCCGCCATGATCTGTAACGCCAAACCGCCGTCCCCTGCTTCGGACGGCATCATCTTCACACGCACGAGATCGAAGCCCAAGGCCTTGGCCTCCGGCTCGATAATCTCAGTCAGGCGCGCAATGTCTGCCATATATCTCGCGTCGTCTCCGTCATGGACACCGTCATTTGCAAAGCCGTTTCGGGCCGGCCCCTTGCGGCGCCAGCATCCGTTCTTTGTCACGACAATGTCGGGATGGAAGGCAGATAGGCGCGCCTGCCAGCAATTGCAACGAAAAAGGGGCTGGCACCCGCCAGCCCCGGTTCCCAAGTCATATTACCAGTTCAGCAGCACGTCTGGCTCGTCCTTTCATTAGCGACCGGATCTGCCGGCTCTCGCTCCTGAGCGCCGGACAAAGCTGCAAAGGGTTGACCGAAATCTTCCGTCCGGCTGTGAGTCAGGAAGGTTTCCCAAGCAATCCCGTCAGGATCGAAGACCCAGTTCTTGGTCGATTTGGCGTAGCAGCACTGCGTATCGCCTTGTTCGATGACCCTCGCTCCTGTGCTTCGCACGCGAGCGAATTGCTCTTCCAGTTCCATATCGTCGCTGACCTGAAGCCCGAGATGGGTAAGCCCGGCTTTCGGGTTCGAGTCTTCGATCACGAAGTTGATCGCAGGGTCATCCAATACCCATTGCACGTAATGGTCTCGCTCCATGGTCGGTGCATTACCGAACAGAACAGAATAAAATCCTCGAGCCTGTTCCAGGTCGGATACTGCGAGGCTTACATGTAATCTCTTCATTTCAAGCTCCGTTCGATTGAGCAGCGCGAGTGTTGCAGGTTTCCTCGGAGCAACATTCTTCAAGGAGGAAATCGACTACGTCAGCGATCGCTTCAAAATCCGCGCGGTAAATAATCGAGCGGCCTTGTCGGCGATCTTTCGCAAGCCCCGCCTGCTTCAGATGTGACAAATGGAACGAAAGAGTGCTGGCCGGCATGCCAATGCGTTGCGCAATTTCGCCAGCTGCAAGCCCGCAATTCCCGGCTCTTACCAAAGCGCGAAAAACCGCGAGTCGATGCTGTTGCGCAAGAGCAGCGAGGCGAATGACCACCGCGTCAGACCGAACATTATCATCACTCTTTATTTCCATATTTCTAGAATTATAGAAATGATTCGGAAGTGTCAACCCCCAATGAATGCTGCTTCACCAGTCAGGCGGGCCGGCGCCAGCCTGTCCGGGCATAGAAAAACCTCTCACAGCCCCTGCTGGGTTGAAGCACTGCCAGTTCCGCAGGTCTCAGGTTCATGTGTGCCGTAGCCCACCAGTTTCACAACACTGGGATCGGACTTGCACACCCAGACCCTGATCTCATCGCCGACCTCCAGCGCTTCAAACTTGGACGTCGAATACATCACTCGGCGAAATGCTGACTGCGCGTTGCCGTCCAAATCTTCGTAGGTGAAGCGCACGCTCCCGGCCTGAATAGCTGTCGGATTTTCGATCCGCCTGACCTCTGTAACAGTGCCCGGAACTGTGTCATGCGCCACCGCCCCGCCAATCATGATCCCGCCGTAAAGCAGGATCAGTGCCAGTATCCATTCGCCGGAGTCGGTCTGCATCAGCAGATATGCAAACAGTCCCAGCAGCGCCAAAAGGCCAACACACCCGCAGCCGAGAAATCTCTTCATGATCCGCCTGTCCCCTGCTTGGCAAAGTGGCCGCAAACTATCGCCCAGACACTAAGCTGCTCAATCCAAAAGGAAAGGGCCGGCCCCGGGCCGACCCTTCCTGCAGATCATTTTGTCGGGAGATCAATCAGTGGTGGTGTTCTCCATGGCCATCCTCGTCGGGAGCCCACGTGACATGAGTGACGAACTTGATCCCGTTGGATTCGCGGACAAACTGGAACGGCTTGCCATTGGGCAAGAACGCCGTCGGGCGCCCCCAACTGGCCGGCGTGTTACCGACGGCTGGCAGGACGACCCGGTTCTTGCCCTTGCCGCCCCCATTGCCGCCGCCGGAACCATCAGGCTTGCCGCCGCCCTTGCCTCCGCCTTTACCGCCGCCGCCACCGCCGTCCCCAGTATCGCCGCCGCCTGAGCCAGTGTACATGATCAGCAGCTGCTCGTAATCATGCGCATCGGGCCCTTCATTGCCTTCGGCGTTGCTGGTGTATTCCATGCAGCTGGTGGTGAGGTCAGTCGAAAAATCCTCATTCTGGTGCGCGAGGCCAAAATCGTGGCCGATTTCCTGGCAGGTCACCAGCTGGCGCCAAGTGTAGTTGTTATAGCGATCACGGTTGAAATAATTGTCATTGAGCTTGGTCGAGCCCGCAATGATCGTGCTTCCAGAAATCGAGATCGTCGCAAGGCCAAGCCAGCCATTGGCACCATAATCTGCGTTGCAAACCTGGATTGTTCCGGTGACCATGCTGCACGAGGAATTGTTGCCGTATTCGATCGGCGCTTGAATAACGGTCGAGGTATTCCAGTCCGCGACCGCCTGCTGGACATGTCCAGGCCACACGCCATTGGTGTTGTCGACCACAGGCATGGACAACTCCGTGCCGCCATAGCTCCACGCATATCCGCCCCACCAATGATGCGCTGCCAGCGGACTGGCGGCCAATGCAGCGAGCGAGGCAGTGCAAGCCAGTATCGAAGTCTTGGTATTCAGCATGTTTGGAATCCCCGTGATCACGCGCATTGCGCAGTGGCCAGCTTCTTCACCGCCAAAGATAAGATGGGTTCAATAATAGTAGCTCACGAAGATGGATAACCCGGCAGGCTTTGCGGGTAACCATGCGAGGGACGCGCACCTAATTGCGACCAGACACAAACTCTCTCGCACGCTCCCGCGCCCAGCGGGTGCCACTGCGGTCCATGACATCTGCGATCTGCCTTAGAATGACCACCAGATCGTAACCGACTTGTTCATCGAACTGTATGCCAAAGCGCCCATCGCGCACCCAGGTCACTGTGCCGAAGAATTCGACTACGCCGAACTTGTCAGCCAGGCCCGGCATACCGGCCATTTCCTCAAGATCACGTCCACGAATTTCGACCACCATCATGGAACCAGTCCTTGGAACCGACTTGCTGGCGATCTGAGCGCCCGTCTGCGAGGCATCGACCAATGTGCAGGGGTATGAGCCATCGAACGATTCCGTCCGGGCAGGCAGCATTAGCCGCGCACGCGATGCGCCGCGTCGGCCATGCGTAACTGGCTCGGCTTGAGTGGACGTTGGCTCTGCCATCATTGCAATGGCCTTGCACATCGTGGCTAACGGGCAGCGAGGCGAGCCCCACGCAATTTCCCTTATTCGCGCCGGGAACAGCCTGCTGAGTCAGCTTTCCTCCTGCATCAAACCGTGTTTCTTGATGCAATGACGCAGCTGGTCATAGGTGAGCCCCAGTGCCTTGGCGGTCTGGCGCTGGTTCCAGCGATGCTTGCCCAGCGCATGCTCGACAATCATGCGTTCATGCGCCTCGACTGCGCCGCGCAAATCGCCGACTGCGTCAAGATCAAGCGATGGCGCCGCACTATGCGCGGGAGACGCGGCTGCAGCGGCCGCAGGCTCAGGCTTCACACGGGCGTGAAGCGCCTTGCGATGTTCCGGCACGAACGGCTTCCACGGGCTGTCAAACGGATCGAACTGGACATGGGCAATTGGCGTTTCGGGATCGTCCCAGCGATAGACCGCGCGCTCGACCACGTTGCGCAATTCTCGCACATTGCCCGGCCAGGCATAGTCCTCAAACTGCTTGACCACGATCGGGGCAAAGCCGGGCCAATTGTGCCATTCGAGCTCCGATGCCATGCGCCGGCCAAAATATTCTGCCAGCACAATGATATCGCCCTCGCGCACCCGCAGCGGCGGCAGAGTGATCACTTCAAAACTCAGCCGGTCAAGCAAATCTGCGCGGAATTCACCGCTCGCGGCGAGCGCAGGCAAATCGTCATTGGTCGCCGCAACGATCCGCACATCGACACGGATCGGGCGCGAAGATCCGATGCGGGTGACTTCGCCATATTCAACTGCACGCAGCAAGCGTTCCTGCGCGCCCATCGATAAAGTGCCCAGTTCGTCGAGAAATAGCGTCCCTTTGTCGGCTTCCTCGAACCTTCCGGCGCGTGATTTGGTAGCGCCCGTAAAGGCACCGGCTTCGTGTCCGAACAGTTCGGATTCGATCAGGGTTTCAGGAAGCGCCGCGCAGTTCATGGTGACGAGCGGCTCCCCCCACCGGGTCGACAGGCGATGCAGGCGCTCAGCGATGAGTTCCTTGCCAGTACCGCGTTCGCCAATCACGAGCACAGGGCGGCTCATTGGAGCGGCGCGCGAAGCCCGCTCTACCGCGTCGAGGAAGGCCCCGGATTGACCAATGAATTGACTTTCGCGCTCCACGTGCCGAGATATAGTGAAAATTCCCAATGCTTGGCAACATAAACCAATAGTAGGAACTGCGAATTTCTATAACACACTGCTTTTTGATGCTTTTTCAAGTTTGGCACACGGCTTGCTGATATGTGAACAAACACTGATGGAGTAAAACCGCAATGTACGACCGCAGCTTCTTCCAGACCAAGCTTGGACACGCCTCACTGGCGAGCATAAGCGCGATGGTGCTGTTTGTTGCTCTGGCAACGCAGATGCAGGCCGCTCCAGCATTCGCTCTTGCAGACAGCGATGCGGCTGACCGGCCGATCTCAGTTGAGATGGCATGAGCAAACAAGACAAACATACCCCCTCAAGGTCCCCCCTCGGGCCGGAGCGCTCAGTCCCCCCCCTGAGTGAATCAGGTGCGAGCAGTCCCCACGGTGTCGGATCCAGTCCCGATGCCGATGCTCCGGCCCAAACCTCTTCTGCCAAAAACCCGAATGGCAAACGCGTTACCCGACTGGATGCGGAAATTGAGCGCTTGCGTCAAAGCCCCACTCCGACGCAAACCCAGCAGGAACGCAGCAGCAACAGTTTTATTGATGGAGTAGCCTTCATGGGCATTTTCAGCCGTACCCGCGATATTATCGCAGCCAACTTCAACGACATGCTCGACAAGGCGGATGACCCGTCCAAGATGATCCGCATGATCATCCTCGAGATGGAGGAGACGCTGGTCGAGGTACGCGCAAGTGCGGCGCGCACGATTGCAGACCAGAAGGAAATGCATCGCCACACGGTGAAGCTCGATAGGCTGCAGGCCGATTGGGGCGAGAAAGCGCAGCTGGCGCTGTCGAAGGACCGCGAAGACCTCGCCCGCGCGGCGCTGGTCGAGCGCAAGAAAGCGGCCGACATGGCGGACCAGCTCAAGCAGGAAATTGCCGTGCTGGACGATGCGCTGCGCGCCTATGAAGAAGACATTCAGAAGCTGCAGCACCGCCTGCGCGAAGCGCGCAGCCGTCAGACCCAGATCGCCGCAAGGCTCGAAAGCGCGGAAAACCGCGTCAAGCTGCGCACGCTGATGAGCACCGAACGCACCGATGAAGCGCTCGCCCGGTTCGACCAGTTGGAGCGCCGGGTCGACTACGCCGAAGGGCGCGCCGAAGCCTTGTCGATCGCTGACCTGTCAGGGAAGCCAAGCCTGGCTGACGAGATCGCTGCGCTCGCTGGCTCAGACGCGATCGATGACGAATTGGAACAGATGAAGAGGGCGTTGGGCAAAGGCAGCGCCTCTGACACGAACACACAGGAGGGATAAGCCGTGGAAATCGAACCAGTCCTTGCAATTATGGTGATCTTCATCGGTTTGCCATGGATCATCCTGCACTATGTCACCCGGTGGAAGACCGCTGCAACGATCACGACCGATGACGAGGTGTTGCTGGACGAGCTTTACCAGCTTGCGCGCCGCCTCGACGAGCGGATGGATACGGTCGAGCGCCTGGTCGCGGCCGACAACCCGGACTTTGAAATCACACGGCTGCAAGCGGATCAGGAAACCGACAACCAGCAATTGCGCGAGCTTGACCGTCTGCTCGCTGAGAAGAAAGGAGCCGCCCGATGAACAGCCCCCGCACCACGCTTTACCGCGACAAGTCCAATGCCAAGCTGATGGGCGTCTGCTCTGGCATTGCCGACTACACCGGTGTCGACACACTCTGGGTTCGCCTTGGCTTCCTCGTGCTGACCTTCGCCGGTCTCGCTGGCATAACGATCCCGGGTTACTTCATTGCCGGTATCCTGCTCAGCAAGAAACCGCCGCATCTTTACAAGGACGCCGACGAACAGAAGTACTGGCAGCGCGTCCGCCAGAGCCCGAAGCGCACGGCCCGTGAAATCCGCGCCCGCTTCCGTGATGTGGACCGCAGGCTGGCCGAAGTCGAACACCACTATGTGAGCAGCAACCCGCGCCTGTCGGCTGAAATCGAGCGCCTGCGCTAACCAATACGCATTCGGAGGGACCCCATAATGGATCCGATTATGATCCCCATTCTAGGGATTGTCTTTGGTTGCACCATTCCGATGGTAGCGATTTGGGCAAAGCACAAACAGAAGCTGGCTCAAATGCAGATCAGCACCACAGCTGAGCAGACCGCAGAAAAGGCCGCGCAATATGCCAGTCAGGTACAGCAACTCGAAGACCGCGTCCGCGTCCTCGAACGGATCGTCACGGACAAAGGCTATGACGTGGCCACACAGATCGAGGCGCTGCGCGACCAGCGCAGGGTAGACGAAGAAGGCACGGGCGTGCCGCTCAACATCAACCAGAAAGAGACTGCATCATGAATGAACTGCTCACTACCGAAGCGCTGATTGTTTTGGGTCTGGCCATTTCCGCTGCCTGGGTCATCACAACCTGGCTGCGGGTCAAGAACGGTTATCCACTGGAAAACAGTTGGGGCAAAGCTGTCTACCCGCGCGACAATGCAGAAGCAAAGCAACGCGTAACGCTCTTGACGCAGGAAAATGCAGAATTGCGCGCAGAGATCGGTTCCATGAAAGATCGGCTCGCCAATGTTGAACGGATCGTGACGGATAGCGGCTACCATCTCACGCACGAGATTGATCGCCTGCGCGACAACCGTGAAAAGAAAGAAGTCAACTGATGGACTCTGACCTTGTCCTGATCTTCACTTTCATCACTGTGGTCCTCGCGATTCTGGGCATTTCCGTAAACAGCATCGTGAGCAAGGCATTGAAGCACAAGAAGTGGATGGAAGAGCATCGCTCAACCAAACGCAGCGGCGCTTCCAGCGAACGCCAGGACGCCCTGGAAGAACGTGTGCGAGTGCTGGAGAGGATCGTGACGGAGAATGGCCCTGACGACTTGACGCGTCAGATTGAACAGCTGCGTGACATGGACACTATCGATCAGCTGACACAATCGCAGGAGAAGACTGCATGAACTGGGCAACTGCGATCGTCCTGATTGTGCTGATTGCCGCCGTGTCCGGCGCGCTGGGCCGACGTAAACGGTCTCAGCAAGAGATCGAGCGCCGCGCTGAAGAACATCCCAGTGAGCGCGAGAAGGAGCTCGAAAACGAAGTCACAGAGCTGCGCGAACGCATTCAGGTGCTGGAGCGTATCGCAACCGATGAGAATTCCAGCGAAGCGGTGGAAGCCCGCCGCATCGCTGCCGAGATCGACAAACTGAAGGAAACGGACAGGCAGGCCTGAGCCCCCGGCGGGCCTGACTATTGAGGAGGAGCACCAGGGATATGTTGGAACCAACCGTCATTATCGCTGCGACCTGTCTGGTCGGCATGTGTGTAACCGCCCTCGCCTTGCTCAAGGCATGGCAGGGCTGGCTCAGCCTGAAACTACGCGAGCTCGACAATGCCCCGCACGAAATCGAAGGCGGGCTCGGCGCGAGTGCTGCCCGGATCGAGATCGCTGATCTCAAGGAACGCATCAAAAAGCTCGAAGCCATCGCCAGCGGGGTGGATTTGTGAGCGAAAGCGCTTAGATGCGCTGCCATGCGATCCCTATCCGACATAGCTGAAGAATATGAATTCCTTGAAGGCGATGAACGCTATCGCCTGCTGATCGAGCTTGGCCGCGAGCTGGACGACATGCCCGATCCGCTCAAGACCGATGCGACGCTGGTGCGTGGCTGTTCGGCGAGCGTGTGGGTTTATCCGACTGGTGATGCAGGCGAACTGCATTTCCTGGCAGACAGCAATGCTGCGATTACCAAGGGCATAGTCGCGCTGGTCATTGCCGCGGTTCAGGACAAGCCGGCGAGCGATGTCGCGTCAATGGATATTCATGCCGCACTGGAGCCGTTCGATTTGAAGAACCAGCTTTCGTCCAATCGCACACAGGGCGTTCCCAACATGATAGCGCTGGTGAAACAGCACGCAGCCCGCATCGCGCGCAGCACTGAAGCTGCTCAGACAGGCTCTGGCTGACATGCGCCCGCTTTTTCTGGCGGGGGGCATCATAACGACAGGTCTGGCGGCACTCGGCGCGTTCCTGCCGATCATGCCGACTGTACCGTTTCTGCTCGTGGCGGTGTTCTGCTTTGCGCGGAGCAACCCCGCCTGGGAGCAGCGCATTCTCGACCATCCCTTCTGGGGTCCGCAAGTGCGCGACTGGCACGAACGGCGGGCCATCCCGCGCCGGGCGAAGTGGATGGCGATAGGCGGGATGAGCGCAGGCGTGTTCTTCACCTGGGCAACGCTGGGCGGGGTCTTCGTATGGATCTCGCTCGCGATCCTGCTGGTGTTCGGCCCGTGGATCTGGACGCGGAATGAGTGAGAGCAATATTGCGGAAAGCTCATTAGTTTCATACGCCTGAGCCATGCTGATCGAAAAGATTCTGAATGCCTTTCGGCGATGGAGGCGATTTGGTGCAATCAATCCCTCCAAAATGAGCCGGATCAACTACCTCCTCTGGCTGCGGCACGATTGGCTGGAAGGAGGAAGATTTGATCCGGGCGGTATCAACATCTCAGAACTGGCTGAAAAGCAGATCCGAAAGGGGGACCTGCAGATTGGCGTCCACAACATCGCGAGCCAAGTGCGATACGCTTTCGGACTTGCCAGTCTCTATTGGGGGCAAGGCGATGTCGATCAGGCAGAAACATATCTCCGCAAGACCTTGGAACGATATTCTAGGTTGATGGAAGTTTGCTCCGAGCACAATCGGACACTCGAATTTCCGCGCGAGATTCATTTCGCCAAATGTGCCGCCTGCCTGCTTGGCGAGAAGTTCAAGGACTCCCCGCTGATTGGCGATCTGGATATCGGATACGAGCCCTGGTTCAAGGATGTGCTGATGGACTATTGCCTGGGCCCCAAGGAATTCGATCTTAATCCATGGCAGGACAGCGTCGATCAATGGACGAAAAGTGGATTTCCAAAATACCGGATCGAGGAATTCACATTCTACGTCAGAGTCTTAACGGGACAATTCGAGACCACTGACGCTATGTTTGCCGAGCATCAGAAACTGATCACGGCAAGAAGCAAGCGCAACCCCGATGCGGACATGCAGAACGGCTATGGCGAGTACGCCGCTCTGGTCATCGATTATATCTTCGCAGCCGTCCTCAAGCGAATAGGCTGGGAAGGAACGTACCGGCACAGCTGGCCAAACACCGACGCTATGGGTTCGGCACCGCAAACGACGCGTGAGCCGGATCGTTTTTTGAAGACCATTGCACTCACGCTGCCTGATCCCGATGCGGAGACGGGAATCATCGCTGACCTTCAGCAAGCACGACGCTTCATTGACACGCATCTGGAAGACCAGCGCGATGAAATGGGAGAGTTCCTTGACCCCAAACGCTGCAGCAAGGAACGCGGCAAGGTCGCAGCAGCGCTGAAGGAAATCGGCTGGGTCAGGGATCCGGCAACGCTGGACCTGATGCGCACTTATGATGTCGAGAATATTCTGAATGATCAGTCGACTCTCGTCCTTGGTGACCCGTTCGGATCAGATATTGACCTGAAGAAATCGACCGAATTTCTGCACACCGAATGCGGACTGCCAAATGATTTTATTGGCATCGCTGGCAATATCGGATCCTATCATCCGGACACAGATGGCGGCTGGTATCTGTACCGGAAGAAAGACCGGAAGGTGTATCTGCTTGACCGCGAGGATTGGGAGAAACCGGAAGCTGCCATCCAGTCCGCGCGAGAGGGCCTTAACGTCTGGCCCTCCTATGTGAGCTTTGTCGCCTGGTGGGTGGCCCAGCACATCACCAAATCCTCCTGAGCTTCGCCGTCAGCGAAACGCGCGGTGTGGGCAAGCTTCAGGCGCCTGCGCTGTCGCGCACCACGGCGATGCCCGCCTCGCGTTGCTGTTTCAGCTCAGCCTTGAGCTTTGCCGGATCGCGCGCGAACAGGAAGCCGAAGCTGACCCCGCCTTCCTTGCCGATCGTCGCATGGTGCAGCTTGTGCGCCTGCACCAGCCGCTTGGCATAGCCCTTCTTCGGGACCCAGCGGAAATAGCGCTGATGCACCAGCCCGTCATGGATCAGCGTGTAGATGATCCCGTAGCCAAGGATGCCGATCCCGATCCAGGTCGCAGGCATCCATGCCCATTCGCCAGCAACCAGCGGGCTGCCCCACATGAAGCAGGAGATGCTCATCACTGCGCCTACGACGCCGTAAAGGTCGTTTTTCTCCAGCATGTTGTCATGCGGTTCGTGGTGATCGCGATGCCAGCCCCAGCCCCAGCCGTGCATGATGTATTTGTGACTCGACCAGGCGACCATTTCCATCGCGAGGATAGTGAGGACGATAACCAGCAAAGGCACAAGAAATCTCATGAGCTTCTTTATAGACACTCTTGTCGGCAAATTCAGCCGCTAACTGCGACAGATTGTTACAATAATTTTGGCCAACGCCTCATTTCGTATCGCTATTGTTCATATAAGTCGCCTTATTTATGAACGTACGGGACAAGCCCGTGTGAAGTGAAGGAATACGAACATGACCAAACTGACCAAACTGATCGCACCGGCGCTTGCTGCCACTATGGCGCTCAGTGTTGCCGTACCGGCCCAGGCGGCGCACGGCTGGGTGGGTCCGTCTGAAATCCGCGCTGAGATGAACCAGCTCGACCGCGAGATCGACCGCGCGCTCCATCGCGGTCAGCTCAGCCGCGGCGAAGCTCACCGCTTCGAACGCCAGCTGGGATTTATCCAGTATAAGTTCCGCAGCCATGCCAGAGCAGGTTTTTCTCGCGGCGAGTTACAGCATCTCGACAAGCTGGTTGACCAGCTGCGTTTCGATCTGCGGCAGGAAATCCGCTTCGCAGGACGCCATGATCGCCGAGATCGCTATGCATATAACGACCGCTACGATCGGCACGAGCGCTATGACCGTCAGGCGCGGTATGATCGCGACGAGCGCGACTGGCGGCGTGACGACGACTGATCTTGCAGCGAGTTCATAGTGAAACATTGAGGGGCCGATCTTCCAGAACGAAGGTCGGCTCCTTTGCCAATCATCCGGGACTGCTCTAATCAGGAAAGAAGAAGTCTCTCATATGTTCACCGATGCGCGCAGGACGCAGCGTCTCTGCGTCGATGCAGCACCAGCTTGACTTGACTTCGGCCAGAACCTCCTCACCCCGGCGGATCACTGTGGTGTAGAACGCGCGCGCGCCTTGGAAGTGGTCGAGTACGGTCTGCGCGATCACATCGTCTTCAAGGAAGGCGGGTTTGCGATAGGTGATTTCGTGCTTCAAGGCGACCCACGCCTTGCTCGCGACCTCTTCAGCCGGAGCCAGTTTGTTCCAATGCGCCAGCACCGCATCCTGCACCCAGTTAAGGTAGCGCGCGTTATTGACATGTCCCATAAAGTCGATGTCTTCCGGCAAGACACGGATCGGAAATGTAAAAGGCTTTGCTGACATGTTTGTCAGTTAAACATTGGAGGATGAAAATTCCATGACTGTTCGACAGTTGGTGAGACACAGCTTGCAAGTGTTGCCGATTGGCCGCTAATCGGCGCTGCAAAACAGGAACCAATGCAATGACTGACACCCCCCGCACATTGTACGACAAGATCTGGGATGCGCATGAAGTTGAATTGCGCGACGATGGCACCAGCATCCTCTATATCGACCGCCACCTGGTCCACGAAGTGACCAGCCCGCAGGCGTTTGAATCGCTCCGCATGACGGGGCGCAAGGTGCGCCGCCCGGAACTCACTCTGGCAGTGCCGGACCACAACTTGCCGACAACAGCGCGGCTCGATGCTGACGGCAACAGGGTCCCCATCGCTGACCCGATGAGCGCGCAACAACTTGCCGCGCTGGAGAAGAACGCACCCGAATTCGGTATCCGCTACATCGATGCTACTGCGGCGGCGCAAGGGATCGTCCATGTCGTCGGGCCGGAGCAGGGTTTCTCGCTGCCCGGAACAACCATCGTTTGCGGGGACTCTCACACGGCCAGCCATGGCGGTCTGGGGGCTCTCGCTTTCGGGATCGGCTCGAGCGAAGTGGAGCACGTGCTGGCAACGCAAACGCTGCTCCTGAAGCGCTCGAAACCGATGGAAGTGCGGGTTGAGGGAATGCTCTCGAACGGAGTGAGCGCCAAGGACCTGATCCTCCACATCATCGGGGTGATCGGAACTGCAGGCGGCACAGGGCACGTGATCGAGTATCGCGGGGCCGTGTTCGAAGCGATGAGCGTCGAGGAGCGCTTGACCGTCTGCAACATGAGCATCGAGGCGGGCGCACGCGCTGGCCTGATCGCACCTGATGATACGGTCTTCAATTACCTTAAAGGTCGTCCTTTGGCGCCCAAGGGCGCGGAATGGGACGAGGCGGTCGCATACTGGCGCACGCTCAAGACCGATGATGGCGCGACTTTCGCAAAGAGTGTCACCATCAACGCCGCCGATGTCGAGCCGACGGTAACCTGGGGCACGAGCCCGGAAGATGTCGTCGCGATTGGCGGGGTCGTGCCTGATCCGGCAAGCTTTGCCGACGCATCAAAACAGGCAGCGGCCGCCAAGAGCCTCGACTACATGGGCCTCACCCCCGGTCAGCGGATGCAGGACGTTGCGGTCGAGAATATCTTCATCGGCAGTTGCACCAACAGCCGCATCGAAGACTTGCGCGCCGCGGCCAGGATACTGAAAGGCCGCAAGAAGGCCGACAACGTCAAATGGGCGATTGTCGTTCCCGGATCGGGCCTCGTGAAGATGCAGGCCGAGGAAGAGGGCCTCGACAAGGTCTTCACAGAAGCGGGTTTCGAGTGGCGTGAGCCTGGGTGCTCCGCTTGCCTTGGCATGAACCCAGACAAGGTCCCGCCGGGCGAGCGCTGCGCCTCGACATCCAACCGCAATTTCGTCGGCCGCCAGGGGCCGGGCGCGCGGACACATCTGGTCTCACCCGCGATGGCGGCAGCAGCCGCTGTTGCAGGGCATCTCGCCGACGTGCGCGAATTTGCCGACTGACAACCTCTTGCTATCCCCCTCCCCCAACCCCAAGAGATAAACATGACCAAGAAATCCAAAGCCGCCATCGCAGCCGGGGCCATCGGTTCCGCCGCCATCGCCGCAGCGCTGCTTTATGCAGGTAAACGCAAGAAGCAGTCGAAGAACACGCCGACTCAGCCCGGCAAGATCCCGTCCGGCGAAAATCCGGAGACGGACTGATGGACGCTGTCGCAAACATCGAAGGCAAGGCCTATCCCTTCGGCGCCAAGAACGTCGATACGGACGTGATCATCTCAGCCGAATGGCTCAAGACGATCACCCGCGAAGGGCTTGGCCAGGGCGCATTTGAAAGCGTGCGCGCGCAGGACGGCAATGTATTCGACGATCCGCGTTATTCCGGCAGTCCGATCCTCATCGCAGGCGATAATTTCGGCTGCGGCTCCAGCCGTGAGCATGCCGCGTGGGCATTGCTTGACATGGGCGTGAAAGCCGTGATCGCGCCGAGCTTCTCCGACATTTTCTCCGGCAATGCGTTCAAGAACGGCATTCTGACTGTAGCGCTGCCGCAAGAGCAGGTCGACCGTCTGCTGGAAGTCGCGGCGGAAGAACAGGAAATCACCATTGATCTGGATAGTCAGACAGTCACTACGCCCTACCAGGATCGCTTCACATTCGAGGTGGACCCATTTCGCAAGCACTGCCTGATGAACGGGCTTGATGAAGTGGGCATCACCTTGCAAAGCGACGCGACCATCGGAGATTATGAGGCAAGGCGCGCCGCTGCAATGCCGTGGGTCGCCAAGGGTACTCAAGCTGCGGCCTGAGAGCTGCGGCACTGAAAGACAAGACAGGGGAGGAGCAAGGACCATGAAAGCTCTACGCACGCACGCCATTGGCGGACCGGAAACGCTCACGCTTGATGAAGTGGAGGTCCCTGCCCCCGGCAAAGGCGAAGTGCTGGTCGATGTAAAGGCCTGCGCGATCAACTTTCCCGATACGCTGATTATTCGCGACCTCTACCAGTTCAAGCCGGAGCGTCCGTTCGCGCCTGGTGGCGAAATCGCGGGCGTGGTCGAAGCGGTTGGCGAAGGCGTCGAAAACTTCAAGCCGGGCGACCGCGTCATGGCGGGGATCGGCAATGGCGGCCTCGCGGAAAAGGTCGTCGCGCCAGCGGGCCGCATGTTCCCGGTGCCAGACGGCGTTCCGTTCGAGAAAGCGGCATCCTTGCTGATGACCTATGGCACAACGATCCATGGCCTCAAGGATCGCGGCCACATCAAGGCGGGCGATACCGTGCTTGTGCTGGGCGCCGCGGGCGGTGTGGGTCTCTCGGCCGTCGAGCTCGCCAAGGCGTTTGGCGCGCGCGTGGTGGCCGCTGTCTCTTCGGAAGAGAAAGGCGAAGTCGCGCGCAAGGCTGGCGCGGATGAAGTCGTCATCTACCCCAAAGGCGAGATGGACAAGGATGCGTCGAAGGAACTCGCCAACGCGTTCAAGGCAGCCTGCGGTCCGGAAGGCGCGAACATCGTCTATGATATCGTCGGCGGGCAATATTCAGAGCCTGCTCTGCGCTCGATCGCGTGGGAGGGGCGCTTTCTGGTGGTCGGCTTCCCGGCTGGTATCGCGAAGATGCCACTGAACCTGACACTGCTGAAAAGCTGCGACATCTGCGGCGTCTTCTGGGGCGCGTTCACCGCGCGCGAACCGCAAAAATTCGTCGCGCAGGTCAAAGAACTGTTCCAGCTTATGCAAGACGGCAAGATCGATCCGCTTATTTCCGAGACTTTCCCGCTCGCACGGGGCGGTGAAGCGATCGCGAAGCTCGAAAGCCGCCAGGCGGTGGGCAAGCTTGTGGTGACGATGGACTAATCCAGCTTGTAGCCTGCGCCCACGCGCCCTATTTTGCCTATCAAGAGCCATTCCCAAGGGGACACACTATGACCGATTTCAAAGACCGCGAGCGCGGCGAAGAAGCCAAGTTCGCCTTTGACGAGGAAACCGCGTTCAAGATCGCGGCACGGCGCAACCGTCTGCTTGGCGAATGGGCCGCGAGCCTGATGGGCCTGACGGCAGAGGAAACCGACGCCTACAAGAAAGCGGTTGTCCAGGCTGACTTCGAGGAAGCTGGCGATGAAGACGTGGTCCGCAAGCTGCTTGGCGATCTGACTGCCGCTGATGCTGACGTAAGCGAAGCCGACATTCGCGCAAAACTGGAAGAATGCGCCGTTGAAGCGCGCCGCCAGTTCATGAGCGAAGGCTGATCGGAACAGGACCATCGCACCATGCCAATGAGCGCAGACGAAATCACTCGGGCAATCACCGACGCCTTGCCGGGGGCAGAGGTCGTGATGACGGACCTTGCCGGCGACAATGACCACTGGGCTGCGAAGGTCACTGCCCCGCAGTTTGCTGGCAAGAACCGCGTCCAGCAGCACAAGATGGTCTACGATGCGCTCGGCGGGCGGATGGGAGGAGTGCTTCACGCCTTGCAACTGAGCACTGCCGCTCCCAACTAAGCTGCATCAATTCTACCGGGATCAGAAAAGACAATGACCGACACAAACGCGCGCATCGAAAACCTCGTATCCAACAATGATGTTGTCCTGTTCATGAAGGGCACGCCACTGTTTCCGCAATGTGGTTTCTCCAGCCGTGCAGTGCAGATCCTCGATCACTGCGGTGTTTCCTATGAAAGCGTTGACGTGCTCCAGGACATGGAAATCCGCCAGGGCATCAAGGCTTATTCCGACTGGCCAACCATCCCGCAGCTCTACGTCAAAGGCGAGTTTCTGGGCGGCAGCGACATCATGATGGAAATGTTCGAAGCAGGCGAATTGCAGCAGCTGCTCGACGAGCAGGGTGTCGCAAAAGCTGAAGGTTGAAGGACCACTCATCCAATCCAATCTGAAGGTGGCATGTCACGACAGCACCTGAAGTGTCGGTCAGGCGGTGAGTTTCAATTTTCGGATGTAACGGGAGAGGCGGGATCGGGAGACCGGTGATCCCGCCTCTGTATCGAAGACCAACGGGTATGCCTGTTTCTTTGCATATGCCGTGCCAAATCTGAGAAATGGCCGTTTTCCGCGAGCTTGAATGGTAAACGCAGCGGTTAATAGCCACCCCATTGTAAAGTTTCCCGACTCCGCGATGCAATTGACGGGTTGGCAAGTCGCGCAGCGCCCTTCAGTAGGGATCGCATGAGCTCTTCCACCCAGACCAGGCCTGAGGGCATTCCTGCAGCCACTATCATTATTTTCCGCAATGGCGCGGCAGATGGTCCGCCTGAAATCCTCATGACCATCCGCAGCCGCGAGATGGTGTTCGCAGGCGGCATGGCGGTCTTTCCCGGTGGCCGCGTCGACCCGGCTGACTTTGAACTGGGCGCGATGCTCGGAGGAGAACTGCCTCCAGACGAAGCCGCGCATCAGATTGCGGTCGTCAGGGAAACACTGGAAGAGACAGGGCTCGTCGTCGGCCTCAAGGGCGAAATAGATGCTGACAAGGCGCGTGCGTCCCGGCGGTTCCTTGAGGAAACGGGCGAGCTGGCCTCTGTACTTGATCATTTCGGCTGGGAGCTGGACCTCGATCAAATCACCCCGTTCGCGCGGTGGTATCCCAAGAATGAGAAACTCTCACGCGTTTACGACACGCGCTTTTACCTGGCCAATCTGGGAACCGGCGCGGTCGATATCGCGGCCGACCAGTCTGAGAACACGCATCTGTTCTGGACCACGGCGCAGGGCGCACTGGATGCGGCAGATCGGGGCGAGATCAAGCTGATCTTTCCGACCCGCCGCAATCTTGAACGGCTCGCATTGTTCGAGGATTTTGCGGCAGCGAAGGCGCAGGCGGAAGCCATTCCCGTACGCACGATTGTGCCGAGGGTCGACAATAGCACGGGCCAGCCCATGCTGACCATTCTCGAGGATGCGGGATACCCCGTCACCAGCGAGTTGCTGGAGAGCGTGACGCGGGGTTAAGCTGAACTAAAACGTTAGGTCGATTGCCAGCGAAGCGATGTATTCGCTTCATCATTTCACTTCAGGCATGGGTAAGACACCAAGAAGGCGCAGCAATTCAAAGGTCTGACCGTTAATAGCCAAGATTGCGTCACGTTCGGCAATGATTTCCTTTGCTCCGAAGACGGAAGAGGTTTCAAGCTGGCCTCTCTTCTTTCTCCGATGAACAAATCTATCGTGTTCATTGAGGCCAGACCAAAGACCATGAACGATGTCGTTCCTTATTTCGCGAAGGCGGGCGTGCTCGTCGGTCATTTCAAGCAACTTCTTTTTGGTCTTTGGGTCAGATATTCGCTCTGCTCCAGACCGAAGCCGTCTTTCCATCTCCACAAGTTGCCCATCCAATAGCTCCCCCTTAATTTCGGTTGCATCAACTTTCTCTAGAGCCGCAATTATTCGGATGATTTCTCTTTCATGCCTTGCCCAATCCATGATGAAGATTCCGATCGCGAACGGCGTCGAAGCAAGTTCGATTGCGAATTGGGGTATTTGGGAACCTTGCACTTCCAACTTCCATAGTGCGCACCCCAGCGGGATGCCTGATAATTAGCGCGCCCGGCAGGACTGTCCTCGCCGCTATGCGGCTCGTTCAACTCCGCGCCTAGCGGCGCTCCGTTTCCGAACTCTGTTCGAGCCCACCATCGCAACAGCCATAAGGCACCCCTGACAGGGTGCCTGATAGCTGGCGCGCCCGGCAGGACTCGAACCTGCTGCCTCAAGATTAGAAGTCTGATTTGGTGGCATCCGATGATGTCCGAAGATACCAGAATCCGTGGATTTTCGAGCTATTATCGTCCGATAGTGTTGCCTTATATCCGGCGCTAGGTTACCTAAGGTGTTACCTTTGGTTGTCAGGTAACAGGCGAACAGGCAAATGCTGACCGATACGAAGATTGCCGCGATAAAGGCGCCCGCCAAGGGCCAAGACGAGCACCCAGACCATAAGGTGACCGGACTTCGGCTTCGCATCGGCACAAGCGGGAAAAAGGTCTGGACCTTGCGCAAACGTGTGGGGCCCAAGACGATCAATCGTAAGCTAGGAACATATCCAGCTATGAAACTCGCAAGCGCTCGTTCTGCTGCCGAGAAGATGCTTGAAGCACTGGAACGAGATGGCAGTACGGAAGGCATTGATCGCACATTCGGGGAAGTCGCGAGACAATGGCTCGAAAAACGAGCAAAGCCGAACAACAAGAGCTGGCAGCTTCAACAGCGCCAGCTTGAGCGTCATGTGTTTCCCGCTTGGGAGCACCGAAAGATAACTGAGATTAAGCGCAGAGACGCAAGGGAGCTTATTTCGAGCCTTGAGGGTGCGATCCTACCCAACCGCGTACTAGCACTCATAAAGACGATCTTTCGTTATGCTCTGAAAGAAGAGTTCATCGATGCATCGCCAACTGAGGCGATGGACAAGCCCACCGAGGAAACCGCCCGCGATCGCTTCCTGAACATGCAGGAAGTGGCGCGGATTTGGGCAGGTGCGGAACTGCTCGGCTATCCGATGGGACAATTCCTGCGAATGCTTCTTTTGACAGGCCAGCGCCGCACTGAGGTTGCTCACATGCGTTGGGAACATATCGACATGAAAGCGGCCACATGGATAGTGCCGGAAACCAAGTCGGATCGCGCGAACCTAGTCCCCCTCCCCCCGCTGGCAATCGAGATTCTCAAGGCCTCGCCTCGTTTTGGGCCTTTCGTTTTTACCACGAACGGGGAGACACCCATAAGTGCCTTCGCCCGCATGAAAACGCAGATAGATCGCTTGATGCTGGCCAAGAACGAACAGGTGCAGGATTGGCGACTGCATGATCTAAGACGAACAGCGGCAACACACATGGTACGGCTGGGCTCCTCAGTCGAAGTAGTTGGAAGGGTGCTCAATCACGCTGCCAAAGGGGTAACGGCGCAAGTGTATGCATTGCACGATTTCGCACCCGAGAAGCGCAGAGCGCTGGAAGCCTGGGCGGCTGAGGTCGATCGATCTTTCAATGGCGAACGCGCCGGGAATGTGGTGCAACTAAATGGCTGAGACAGTGCTCAACGAAGCTGCCAAAGCAGAGATAGAGAGGCGTTGGCCGGCATTGCCGCTTTGGCGTGTTGCCAGGATTGCAGAGGTATACAGGGAGGACGTGACGAAAGAAGCGCCCGAATGGCGCGCTATTGTCTCGTCACGGCATTCGCTTGCGAAGCTCCAAAGCAATGTGGCTGAAGTGTTGCGCCAACTGAAAAATCCATCAACGGCCATCAAAGCGCTTTTGGCACCCTCAACTGTCTCCCAAGCCCATGATGCTCTGATTCATCTCCAGACAGGACTCAAGAAAGCGAGTGCGGCAGCTCCGCTCGGGACCGCCCAGAAATGGTGGCGACGTTACCTAGTTGGAGCAGTTCGAGAGGTAGTGGAGGAGTATCTTGGTAGTGGCGACAACTCGGCGATAATCGCGCTTGTCCAAATCATCATCAACAGTGTTGAAGAGCCAGATTTCTCATTTGAGCAAGCTAAGGAGCTCGTAAAACAGTACTAGGGAGATTGTCGGAGAATTTTCGAACCAATCTCCCCTGCAACCTTGTCGACTGTCCGATAAATCTGCGTAAATTCCAGAGCCGTCCGAAATGATGGAGCGGCTATAATGACCCGATTCCTTAGATTACCTGCGGTCTTGGATCGCACCGGCCTGACCCGCGCGACCATATATGAAATGGTCGACCGGGGGGATTTCCCTCGACCTGCCAAAATCGGAGCGCGCGCGATCGCTTGGCCTGAAGACGAGGTGCAAGCCTGGGCAGAAGACCGTCTTGCAGAGCGAGCGGGAGCATGACCGGTCCTCCTCAACCACGAAAAAGCCGCCCTGGCAGGGGCGGCTCTGATCTTCGCTGGTACGCATTCGATCAATTACCTCCGTACAGAAACCTGATTCGATGGGCAAGCCTGACCGCTGTGTGCCGTGATCAACGTCTTGCGGGAGGGAAGTGGCCATGAGCAACGTTCTTCAATTTCCGACTGATCGCTTCTTCACGGTGCGCGAATGTCCGCGCTCCTGGGTTGTCGAGCTTGCGTTCCCTTTTGGCGGCAAGGTTCGTCGTCAGCGTTGGGGATCGAACTTTCGCCACCGGGAAAGCGCTGAGAACTATGCGCGCCGTCTGGGTAAGCGCTGGGGCTGCAAGGTCTTGGTTGGGGAAGTGGCATGAACGCGGCTGTCATGCTCGATCGCGACGATATCCGCGTCTTCCTACCGAACATAGGCGAGGCTGAACACGCTCTGCGAGCGAAGATGCGCTCGTATCGCAATGCGGCTTCCGCAATGGTTTCTCGCACCGAGAGCGACACTGCACGCCAATTGGCATGGATCGTCGTTGAGTACGGCTGCGCCAATCTCTACGCGCCTGCCACCGAACCGGAACTCGAGGATCTCAACAAGCTCTTCAAGCGCCTGATGATCACAGCGATACATGTCGAAAACATCGATCAGTTCGGCCCTGGGGTGATCAGTAGCGGAGGGCCAAATCATGGATGATGATGGTTTCGACGCGACCGGCGATGATGAAGCTAACATCGCAAGCCTTGAGCGGCTTTATAACGAGATGCGTGACTGCGATCGGACAGTCGGTTTCGAGTCTCCGGAAATGCGCCGTCAAAGGCAGCGTGATGAGAACGTTGAGATAGGGGAAGGCCCGAACGTAATTCCTACGGCTCAGATCTACACGCTCGAAGAAATGCTGGCTGAGTTCGTCTTCATTAAAGACGGCTCGCAAGTGGCCCCGCTTTCTTTGCCTCAAGCGGCGCTCAGGCTTCCAGACTTCAGAAATGCCTTTGCTGCATCTCGTCATTCCTATGAAGTAGAGGGGAAAGTCAAAACGATGCCTGTGACTAAGGCGTGGCTTGAGCATCGAGACCGGATGGAGGCTTCCGGGATTACCTTTCGAGCAGGCGGCAAGCGGCTGACTCGCGATCCGAACACGGGACTCAATTCGATCAACCTATGGATGGGTTTCGATCAGAAGCCAGCGCCTGATAACTGGCAGACTCGCTCCGCACCCTTTGTTGATCATTTGGCTTGGCTTTGGGGCGAACATGTTGACGAATTTCTCGATTGGCTTGCTCATATTCAGCAGAAACCGGGTGTTCTTCCACACTTTGGCTGGGTTCATATCAGCAGACAACACGGCAAAGGGCGGAATTGGATTTCCTCTGTGCTGGCGCGTGTCTGGGCTGGATATGTTGCGGCGTCGCTGGAACTGCTTCCAATCCTGACAGGCGGTTTCAATGGTCGCATGTCACGCAAACTCTTGGCGATCGTGGATGAGATCAATGAGGGCGGAAACGCTAGCTACAGGCATGCCCAGAAGCTGAGGCAAATTGTCACCGAAGAGCACCGAGAGATCAATCCAAAATACGGGCGTCAAAGGGTCGAGCACAACATCTGCCGATGGCTGTTTTTCTCGAACCACACCGGCGCGCTGCCTTTGACTGATCAAGACCGCCGCTTCTGGGTTGTATCTCATGATGGTGAGCCTCGGACGCGAGAATACTATTCAGAGCTCTATGGGTTACTCGATGATCCAGAATTCATTGCGTCAGTTGCAGAATTGCTAAAGCGGAGGGACATTTCGAAGTTCAATCCTGGTGCTCAGCCACCCATGACTGATGCGAAGGCTGAACTCATTTCATTCAGTCAGTCCGAGGATGATATCCTCTTGGCAGAAGTCGCAAGAAACTGGCCTGTCGACTTGATTACAGGGGCGGAAATTACAGCCCTCTTACCTGGTGATAGTGGCATTGTAGCTGGGGTTAAGTTCTCGATGGACCGAGCTCAGATTCGAAAGCACCCTAGAAAAATCAGGGTTTTCGCACAGGGGCCTCAGAACATCTATGTGCTGCGAAATTATGAACGTTGGAGCCGTTCTTCGAATGAAGAAATCAAGGCTGAGATCAATCGCATTGGTGATGGCGAGAAGCGGAAAGCGCTTGATGTCGATTAATGTCAAGGGAGCTGGAACACCGAAAGATCAATGAAATCAGATCTTTCACTCAATTGTGTTCCAGCCGTTCCGGCCTCCCTTTAGACTTCAAAACGTTATCCATTTTATTCAGTAAGTTTAGGGGTAGCTCAGAACAGCTAGAACGCTGGAACAGCGATTCAAGGCCGATCGTCCAAACTGCTAGGGCTTGTTCTCAAGCTTCAGGAGTTAAGGGCTATGACTTTCAAGAAGGGACAGAGTGGCAACCCCGGCGGTAGACCAAAAGTCCTGCTTGCCGATGGCAGGACACTAACCGACTTGGCGCGAGAGCATACCGTAGAGGCGGTGGAGACGCTGGTGCAGATCGCGACTGGCGGCGAAAGCGAGAATGCCCGTGTCTCTGCTGCTATTGCTCTGCTCGATCGTGGCTGGGGCAAGCCGAGGCAAGACTTGGGTATCGATCTGCGCTCCGATGAAGCAACGGCTGCACTACTTGAAGCTGCGCGTAAGCGGGCATTGGTTCCGCGATTAGAGGCTGCATAATCTCATTGCCTATCCCTACATATTCGCCTAACGTTCGTTAGTGTGATTTGTAGGGAAGGCGTTAGCGATGAAAGCCGTAGCATATTACCGCGTTTCGACAGAGAAACAGGGCAAGTCTGGTCTAGGGCTGGAAGCGCAAAAAGAGGTGGTGGAGAGCCTTTGCCGGGACAGGGGCTGGGAGATCATCGCGCCACCGTTCACCGAGATCGAAAGTGGTAAGAGGGCTGATCGTCCTGAATTGGCGAAAGCCCTTCACAGGGCGAAAGTCACGGGCGCTACACTCGTGGTGGCGAAGCTCGATCGATTGAGCCGCAACGTGGCCTTCCTGGCAACGCTTCAGGATAGCGGCGCAAAGTTCATCGCTGCGGACATGCCGGAAGCCAACGAACTCACCGTGCATATCATGGCTGCTGTGGCACAAGCCGAACGCAAGGCGATCTCTAGACGCACCAAGGACGCTCTCAGGGCCGCGAAAGCGCGAGGTGTGCGCCTTGGCAACCCGAACGGCGCTGATGCGCTCAGGCGGGCTCAGAAAGGCAACACAGCGGCAATTGAGAGCCTCAAGGCTGATGCACAAGAGCGAGCCGAAGAATTGCGCTCAGTGATTGAGGATCTGAATGCCAAGGGCATTTCATCCTTCACCGGATTGGCAAAGGCTATGAATGAAGGCGGCTTTGTCACGCCTCGCGGCGGCAAGTGGCATGCGTCGAGCGTGAAGAACTTGCTGGGTAGGTTGGCGTGACAACGCTTCCGTCAGCTTTCAGGCAAGCGCCTGTGAATGATCAGAGGCGGCTTATGGGGTGGAAAGCTGCCGTCAAAATCCCGCAATTCGAAGCCGCAAAGCGGATTGGCTATTTCGAGATTACCCCGCGCCGAGCCAAGATAGGCTTGTTCAATCAAACTCTGGCTCTGGCACTCTGAATGTTCGGCGTCGTGCCACGAAATAGAGCCCGCTTCCCACGGCCAGTAGCACGATCATCAGCCCGAATGCGCTTGCCGGCGCCTGGATCATGGTGAACAGCGTAAATCCTCCCGATACCGCCATCACCGGCCACCAATACAGCGCAAGGCGGCCATTGTGCCGCTCGTCGGTGCGGCGCATCAGAACGACGAAGCTGGCGATCACGAGCACGCTTGTCACGGTTGATGCCAGCGAAGTGACCTGCGCCAGAAAGACGAAGGCCCCACTCGATAGCATCACCGCAACGACGGCAGCGAACATCAGCACGGCGCGGTCGGGGGTCTGGAACCGAGGCGATATATGGGCGAGAGTTGAGGGCAATAGACCGCGATCGGCCATGCCGAAGATGAGGCGCGGCCCGCCGATGAAATAGTTCAGCGCATTGGTCGCGATTGAAAAGATTGCGGCAAGGCTGATAATCAACACGCCTGCGTCGCCCATCACGGCTCCGGCAGCGGCAGCGAGCGGGGTTGCATCGCCATCGCTTTGCGGGGCTCCGGCCGCGATGTAAGCCCATTGCACCGCCATATAGAAGATGGTGATAAGCGCGAGCGAACACAGCATCGTCAGCGGGAGATCGCGCCGCGGGCGTTTCAATTCGCCGGCCGAATAGGCCCCGACTTCTGCGCCCGAAAAGGCGAAATAGACCAGCAGCGCAACGCTTTCGAACTGGCCAAAGCGCGGCAGGATGAACTCGCTAGCAATGCCGCCCGAGGCATAGGCCAGCCCACAAAGTAGCAGGATCGGCGTCAGCTTGAGCACGGTTCCCACCGCCACCGAGCCGATGCTGTTGCGCATCCCCGAAATGACGATCCCAGTCAGCGCGACCAGCAGGAACGCCAGGGCCAGTGCTCGCGCCCCTGGTTCGCCAAGCGCGGGAAAGATCGCGGCCATGTAGGAGACGAGCACATACAGCGTCGCTGCGCGGCCCGCACTCATGCCCAGCACAATCCAGAACCCGACCAGAAACCCGGCAAACGGGCCGAATGCCGCCTGTATCCAAAGTTGGGGCCCGCCCGATGACCGGAACATGTTGCACAGCCGAGCGACAATCAAAGTGCCGCAGGAGTAAAGCAGCCCGAAGATCAGGAACATCCACGGCGCGAAATTGCCTACTTCGGAATATAGCAACGCGGGCACGGCAAAGATGCCTGCCCCGATCATGCCATTGACGCTCATCAGCGTCGCGCCAAAGGGACCGACCACCCGAGGCGGAGATTTAACATCGTGCATTGAGAAGCCCCCTCCACAGAAGGGGCCTGATTATTTGCAGGCTGTCAAAGCTTTTCTTAGCCTGCGTTGCTGCTGCGAACATCCCGACGTTGATGCATCACCAATGGGGCTGCTAATCTCTGCCGAGGATAGGCAAACCGCTCCAAGTTCTGAATTTGCATGATGACCGCAAGTGGGTCGTTGCCTGAACAGCAGCTTTTAGCGAAATTGTCTCAAATACCGACATTCAGCTTACGACCCAATTGCGGACGTCGGACCGGTTGAAAGCGGTCTTGCGAGGTGACGCTTGTTAGGTCGGGAGCGCCCTCCCGATTAGAGTGATGTTAACCCTGTCCCTTTACTCACCTTGGCAATTTCGAAACTTCGAAGTTGGAGGCTTCGGTGCAACCGCTTGCTGGCTCAGCATATTGGGACGTTTACGAAGTCCTCGATGACCTGCGAGTTGCGGAGGCTGTCTCGGTCGGCTCATTGCGAAAGATGTATTCGGCCATTGACGAACTGCGAGGCCAGGAAGCTCCCGCAAGCCACATTGCTTTGGTTGAGCAGATTACTGTTGCGATGCATCGGTTGGAAGCTGCCAGACGACGCAAGGACAGTGAAGCTGAAGATGAAGCGAGAAACCAACTGGACGGGATGGTAGCGGAGTGGTTCGACAAACGCCTCGCTCGTGTCGCTGGACCCTCCCGACTGGCAACACCTGACAATAACGAGGAGCCGTCTAACGAAGAGCGAAAGCCGGTTCCGACCATTAGCCAGGCCGGCCGGTTTGTGCAGTTCCGCCGGAGTGATGGGTCTCTGGTAGCGTGCCAAGTTTCTCGTGTTCTGTATGTCGCTAAGGGCGACCACGGGGCCATCCTGCAATTTGGGAGTGGGACGCAATTAAATTTACGGAACAGCTTTGAGGAAGTGTTGTACTTGCTGGAGGTTGAAGAAGGCTAAGTCTCCAGCGCGGCATCCTTACAGCCGACAGGAGGCTTCGTTGCGCTTCGAGCCACAAGCAGACCGACTGGTAACGTCCCGATTGCTGAGACTGCATTTTCAGACCCAGGATTGTTTTGCCGATCGTTGAGGTGTAATTTGCTGAGGCGCCCTCGGTACTGGAGGAAGTCAATGCGAAGTGCCCAAATCCTCCTAGCTGCGCTTGCGCTCTCACAAGCTGGCTGTGCTCAGGCAAGCCCCGCGAATGAAACGAGCGAGATGGCTGGGTCGGTCACTGACGACGAAATCTTCAAAGCGGCTGGTTTCGAGTTTTCCGAAGAAGCGTGGCGCAAGTGCGGCGATCCAGGGACGATGAGCTACGAGCCCGGCGCGATTATGGAACGCGGCGATTTCAACGGCGATGGTCTGGTTGACGCTCTAGTTACCGAAGGCGGGACCTATTGCTTTGGGATGGCAGGCTATGGCTACACCCTAGTTTCGCAACAGAAAGATGGCACTTGGCGCATTCTCGACGAGCGTATCGGGATACCCAGTTTCCTTGAGACAAAGGGAACAGAGGGATGGCCGGACATCGAGGTCGGGGGGCCAGGCTTCTGCTTCCCGGTCATTCGTTGGAACGGCAAAGAATATGAAATTGACCGAACACAGTATGAGGGCGCGCCTTGCCCGCAATGACTGCTGAAAACGTCCGCGTTCACCCCATTAGCTGTCTTCGTGGCTGGTTGAGCAAGTGCCAGAAGGAATCGGGCTGCTAACGATCCAGTTGCGGACATTAGTCACGCGATCCTAAGATTCCCCCTTGGAAAAAATGGCCCCGCCCGAAGGCAGAGCCATGAAGTTGAGGAACCTTGATCAAAACCAAGGCCCTTCGGGTCGCTTTGAGAGCTTTAGTGGTGGGATATGACAAGCGCGTGAACCAGGAACGCAAAGATCGGGTTAATAGCGCTTCTTCCTAAAACGAGCCAAGTCCAGCCAATGCTCCGTTGCACCAGCTCTTCATCTTGACCGCAGGTGCTAGACCCATTCTCTTTCGCGAAGTCCGGCATCGTCACACCAAACTAACGCAAGACTAAAAGCATACGTCTCTTTTGGCGGGGACCAAAACCCGCCTATAAGGCTGGAGTGACGAGGGGTAGTTATGAGCGACATAACAGATGGACTGGGCACAGCAATCGAGGGCTCACTCGCCGGACGATCAGTAGAGCCGCGCCAAGGCGAGACCAATCCGCAGACCGAAGCACTCGAAAGGGTTACCTGCCTCAACTGCAGTACTTCATTCACAAGCCCTCATTGCCCCCAGTGCGGACAGAAGCGCGATGTGCCTAGAAGTCTTACTGCCATCGGCCACGATATTGTACACGGAGTGCTGCATCTCGACGGTAAACTATGGCGCACCCTGCCGCTGCTTGTGTTCAAGCCTGGCAATCTCACCCGGCGCTATATCGACGGCGAACGCGCGAAGTTCGTCAGCCCGATGGCCATGTTCCTTTTCAGTGTCTTTCTCATGTTCGCAGTGTTTCAGATGGTCGGACTCACCACGCCAACCGATCTGACGAGTGATGCGCGCGCCCAGGTCACGCAGATGGTCACAGCCGAGAGCGAAGCGATTGTTACGCAAATCGCCGAGATTGATGCGGAATTGGCTTCGTCGGATCTTGATGCGGCTCGCCGTGAAGCTCTTCTGACGCAGCGTGCGAGCCTTGCAACCGATCTCAGGCTGCTTGAAACACGCGGACGGAACCTCTCCCAATGGCTAATCTCGGGCGACAACAGCTATGTCGGAGAGCTCAAGTCAGCTGGCGAAGACCAGATCGCCGAGGCAAAGAAAAGGCTGAAGGTCCTTCCAGAAGGGTCATCAGAATATACTGATCTTGCTGCCGAGATCGCTGCTGCAGAACGCGGGCTGTCAGAGCTCCAAAAGTTAGAAGACCAAGCGCAGAGCACGATCCCATTCCTTGAAAACAGTGACGGGACAATCGCGGCCACAAAAACGGGGGTTGGATTGGTGGATTCTTTGGTCGAGAAATGGAGATCAAACCCGAGCCTGATGCTCTATAAGCTGCAAACAAACGGGTACAAATTCAGCTGGCTCCTTATTCCTCTGTCTATCCCATTTGTTTGGCTGATCTTTGCATGGAAGCGTAGGTTCAAAGCCTATGACCACGCCATCTTTGTAACTTATTCGCTCAGCTTTATGTCACTCTTGTTCATCGCGATGTCGTTGGTTGCAGCGAGCTCAATTGATCAAAGTGGCAGCTACGCTTTCATGATCTTTGCGACGGTCGCGCCTCTTCATGTCTACAAGCAACTAAAATATACATACGACCTGTCACGCCTCTCAACGCTGTGGCGTTTCCTCGCGCTGTTGATATTTGTCTTGATCGTGTTGTTGCTGTTTTTGCAGGCGCTACTCGTGCTTGGCGCGTTTTAAACCAAATGAAGTTGATATTGACACTTGCCGTTTTCGTTTTGGCTAGTCCGAACTTGTCTGCGAGCGCGGGGAAAATTTAGGTGAACGCCATTCAGGCCGAGCTTCCAGAGAGCGCGGCACCAGGTATCACCGAGCCGCACGGGCCATGGGCCAAGCTCATGAACATGACGGATCAGGTCTCGGGCCCAAAGTGGCTTATCAATCGATAATAGCCCTGCTTCCTCTCTATTTCAGATTAGCATTGTTGTCGTGGACTTATGGCTCGCCGTCAGCATTCTTCCGAGTGAACGTTACAGTCCAAGAATTTCTGGATCGACACCTTGCTCTGTCAGGGCTTCGACCAAATTGCGCTGAGTTCGCGTTATGTTGTGTTGGGATGCAGCCGCCAACTGATCGTCCAGCGCAGTTCTGTCAAGCCACCTGCCCCCGGCAACAACGGCGGAAACGGATCTCAGGGCAACGAGGCTTTGTGTCGGGTCGCGTTCCAAAAGCAGAAGGTCTGCCCGGTACCCTTTGGCCACGCGCCCCACTTGGTCCTGCTCTCCAAGCGCAATCGCTGAATTGATCGTTGCCGCGCGGAGAACCTCAACTCGGTCCAGCCCCGCCTCTTCGAGCAGTTCGAGCTCTTCGATCAACGAAATCCCTGGAATGTTCGTAAAGATACCCGCATCGCTTCCTGCAACAAGCAGAACGCCTTCCTCTGATAGCATTTTCACCATTCGTTTGTAGAACTCAAACGCATACCGATTGCGTTCGACTTCTTCGTTGGCCCAGCGCTCATATTCAGCCTGGCTTTGGGCAACCAAAAGAGGATTTAGGAGTTCGGTCCCCGGGCGCCTCAGATATTCCCCCCGTGTTTCGGCTACCCTGAGCAAGTTATAGAACGCGAGCAGGGTAGGATCGACGGGGACCCCAGCTGCGGCGATTTTGTGCGCCAGTTTGCGACCAGCTGCCTCGTTGTATTCGTCTCTTAAGCCATGCCAGACAATAGACTCGACATGCTCGATCGTAATAAATCCATCGTCGAGAATTTCCTGAAACCCAATATTGAATGGCCTCTTATAAGGCATGCCTGGCTCTCTGACGCCCTCTGGCGTGTGGCCCATCACGGTCATCCCCAATCGCCGGGCCTCTTGAAGCACTGCTTCGTAAGCCTCTCGGGTAAGGTTGGAATAGACTTTGAGCCTGCGATACCCGGATTCGTGCTGCTTACGCACCGCTTCCTGCGCCTCGTCTGCGGTGATGACCATTTGATGGTTGATCTGCTGATTGGGGCCTGGGCTATTGAGAATCGGTCCCGCGGTGATCAGCCTTGGTCCGATTACTGTCCCTCGCTCGATCTCATGAATTAGGCGCAGATGAAATGGCATCCCTGAGGCGTTACGGATTGTGGTGACACCGGTCGCCAGATATGCCCCCAACGATTGCTGGTCCCAGACGTGAACATGCATATCGAAAAGACCGGGCATCACGATCCGACCACTTCCTTCAATGACCCTGGCAGAGCCGCCCTTATGGGCCTTCTCAGCGGGTAGAATCGAGACGATCGTATCACCCTCTATTAGGATCGACATTCCAGGAACCAACCGTGCGCCTTCCTCCTCGAGATGAAGGATTTGGACGTCGTTCAAGAGCAATGCTTTCCCGTCCTGCGCGTTTGCTGGCAACGCCAAAACCGCCAGCAGAGCTGTCAAACTGGAAAGAATAGTTCTCATCACACCCACGCCGTCCCTTGATAATCAATTGCTACCTTAGCCCTGCATTCACAAAGTCGGCAACCAAGGGTGCATTAGCGGCAGACCCTCCTTGGTTTAAGAGAGATAAACTGCCTCGATTCGCTCTAAACTGGGTTGCTCGTCGCTCTTAAGAAACAGTGCTGCGAACCGCTCTGTATCACTCGTACAGATGATAGACTCTAGCGGGTCCTGACCGGCGAGCGGCTCAAGTAGCATCGCACCGGCAATGGCACAGATCAGGGCTAGCTTGGTTTGCATGGTATCCTCCAATGGTTGGGGGAGATCAAGCTTGACCGCTTGTAATCAGCGTGACGGAGGCGATGATGTAGAGACCAGCAGTCAAGACGCTGCCGATGGCCCGAACATGATTTAGTCTGGTCCACTTGCGGCCGTATTCCAGCCAATAAGTGTGTGCCTTTGTGCTGGTGCGTTCGAGGCTGTCGAGCTTGTTATTCATCGGCACATTGCCGAACATCGTCATCAGAAAGACGCTCGGCACGTAAACAAGAGGCGCTAGGAGTAGAGTTGCCAGCGCTGCCCCCTCGAATACCACAAGGCTGTAGATAGCGAAGAGTGTCGAGAAGACCGCAATCGAGAGGATACCCGCAACGAACTGGGTCTTGATGACATCGCGATTGATATGTTGCATCGCCTCCAAGCCGCTCGATGGCTCAGCCTTGAGTAAGGCCGACATTATGAACTCGGAGAAGGCGGAAAAAACGCCCCCGACAATGGCGCTCCAGAGTGCGAGGAACAGGCAGAAGTAGACGGGCCAATCATAGGTCATGCCGCAACCCTCCACATGCCAGTAGCCGCAACATCGCGCGCGTATTCGGCAAAATCCTTGGCAGGTCGGCCAAGCGCACGCTCGACACCATCGGTTATGCTGGCGTTGCGGCCATCGAGCACGGTCGAGAACAGGTAGTCGAGCATCCAAACGACATCTTTCGGTGCGCCAGAGCTGGTCAGCCCCTCGATGAATGCATCATGCGGAACGTCAATAAAAGCGATCTTGCGACCGGTCGCGATTGAAAGGTCGGTTGCAATATCCGCCATGGTCATCAGCCGGGGGCCGGTGACTTCGTAGATTTCGCCATTGTGTTCGTCTTCGGTGAGTGCGGCGGCCGCAACTTCGGCAATGTCATCGACATCGACAAACGGCTCCGGTGTATCGCCAGCTGGCAGGGTAATTGCTCCGCTGAGCACCATGTCGATGAAAGCGCCTTCGGAGAAGTTCTGATTGAACCAGCTGGCGCGCACAATGGTCCATTCGAGACCGCTATCCTGCACGATCTGCTCGCAGGCTTGGGCTTCTCTCTCTCCTCGGCCCGACAATAGGACCAGCCGTTCGACCCCTTGCAGATTTGCACGCCAGACGAGCGCACTAATGGCGTCGGTCGCGCCGGGCATCGCTAGATCGGGTGAGTAGGTGATGTAGATGCTCTTCACACCTTCGAGCGCGGCGTCCCAACCAGCTTCTCGATCCCAGTCGAACGCTGGAATGGATGAGCGTGATCCGATGCGGACGATTTCGCCTTTGGCGGTCAGCCGCTCAGCGACTCTTTTGCCTGTCTTGCCAGTTCCGCCGATCACGAGTGTGATCTGCTTGTCTTCGATTTGGTTTCTCATTGGCTTGTTCCTCTTTGTTGGAGACAAGCATTGGATATGTCGGAAGATGACTGCGCTCTTGCCCTAGGATGACAAGCTTTGTGCAGATCGCGTCATTGGCCTGACGTTGCATTCAATCGGAATGAGCGCGGTGTTTCGCCCGCCCAGCGTTTGAAGGCTCTTGTGAAGCCACTTTGCTCCGCAAAGCCTGTGAGAAAGGCGATCTCGACAAGCGGATATTGCGTTGTTCGTAACAATCGTTCGGATAATTCGCGCCGAGCCTGATCTACCAGTTCCTGGAACACGGCTCCTTCATCGCCCAACTTGCGTTGCAGCGTTCGGGCGCTCATCCCGAGTGCCTTTGCGACATCCGACAGCTTGGGTATGCCGCCACTAAGGTTCTTTCCAATCTCGGATTTGACCTGGAATGCTAAAGGAACATTAGAATGCATCTCATCAAGCATCTCTTCGACGCGCTGATCGAAGAAGCGCGAGATGGCATCGTCACCTACAGCATTGGGTAGAGACAGCTCTGCGTTGGAAATGACAATTGCATTGATACCCGCGCGATCCTCGACCGCGCATCCAAGATAGTCCTCCAGGAAATCCTTGTCGCCAATCATTTCATGCGCGCACATAGCTTGGTCTGGCTTGAATGGGCGGCCAGAAGCCTCGCGGCATATCGCAGTGAAGGAGGCGAAGGTTGCTTCGTTCGATAGCCTAGCCCCCATGGGAGCTTCGTCAGTCAATCGGACAAACCGGATTTCGGTCGTTTGCTCATTTCGCGTGAACTCCAGTGCTCTGACACCGGCGACAACTCCCACATAACGCTCCGCGCGATCCCAGCCATCCCTCAGGGTGGGGGAGCTTTTCCATGCCAATCCAACCGCCCCTAGGTCTTCGCATCGCATCGACTTGCCAAGATTAATATGGGCTCTCGGGCGTCCCTCCTCGGCATGCGCAATAGTTTCAAGCAGCCTGACATAGTCTTCTTCTGAAACCATGGTCGCAAGGTCCGCAGGTGCGTCCATGTCGAGCTTGCAGATCGCAAAGAGCTCGGCTCGATCCAAATGCTCAGGAGCCTGTTCGATTGCCTTGCGCGAATAGATGGAGGAAGACCGGGGCACAGCCTGATGTTAGCTTTGAGGTTCCGATCATGGAAGGGCTAGCGCAACGCCCGCTTTCCACCCCAATAGCAGACGTTAGCTCAATAAATTTGTTGGCCAATATCAGCCCTCCCGCGATTCAACCCCATGGGTGACAAGCCTAAGCCCTCCTAAATCGACAGGAGGCCTGCTTGAACGCGGACGAAATTCGCAAGGAAGTGATCGAAGACCTCGGGCGGTTTACCCATGATCCGCTCGGCTTTGTCATGTGGGCCTTCCCTTGGGGTGTGGAGGGGACATCACTGGCCGATGAAGACGGCCCTGACACATGGCAGCGCGAGCAATTGGAGCTTATCGGCTCGAAGCTTCGCGATGATCCCTTCAAGGTTATTCAGGATGCGACTGCAAGCGGTCACGGGATCGGCAAGAGCTCTCAGGTTGCTTGGCTGATCCTGTGGGCGCTCATGACGCATCCAGATACGCGCGGGGTGGTGACTGCCAACACGGAAGGGCAGCTTCGCACGAAGACCTGGCCGGAACTGGCGAAGTGGTACTCGCTGCTTCAGTTCGACTGCTTGCGCGAACTGTTCGTGATGGAAGCAACGTCCATCCATTCGACAGATGCAGGCCATGAGCGCAATTGGCGCATTGACGCTATTCCATGGTCAGAGCGGAACACGGAAGCCTTTGCTGGCCTTCACAATGCCGGGAAGCGCACGATCCTGCTGTTCGATGAGGCGTCTTCGATCATCGATGCGATCTGGGACACGGCAAGCGGTGGCCTGACTGACGCGAAGACCGAGATCCTTTGGCTAGCATTCGGCAACCCCACGCGAAACACGGGTCGCTTTCGCGAAGTCATTGTCGGTCGCTTTCGCAATCAATGGTCTCACCGGATGATTGACGGGCGGACTGCCAAACGGACGAACAAGGAGCAATTGCAAGCCTGGATTGATGCCTATGGGGCTGACAGCGATTTTGTACGGGTCCGTGTTCTCGGGCAATTCCCGCGTGCTGGGTCCATGCAGTTCATTTCATCGGAAGTCGTGCAGAATGCTCGCAAGCGCGAGGTTCAGGTTCTTCCAAGTGAGCCGCTTGTGTTCGGGCTCGATTGTGCTCGTTTCGGAGATGATCATTCAACCTTGGCGATGCGCCGTGGGCGCGATGCTCGATCGCTGGCGTGGAAGCGCTGGCATGATGTCGATGCGATGACATTGGCGGCTGACGTTGCATTGGAAGCGCAGCGCTGGAACCCGCAAATGATCTGTGTCGATGCCGGTAACATTGGTGCGGCGGTAATTGACCGGCTGCGCCAATTGAACGTGCAGAATGTCGTTGAAGTGTGGTTTGGTGGAAAGGGGCGCGAGGCTGATTGGGCTGCGGGCGTGCGAGTCCAGACTGCCAATCGCAGGGCTGAAATGTGGACCAGCATGCGCGCTTGGCTTGAGACAGGCGCAATTCCTGACCTGGATGATCTGGAAGCTGATCTAACCGGCCCTGAGTATGGATATGCTGCTGATCAGGTGTCCATCCAGCTTGAGGCGAAGAAGGACATGAAGGCGCGCGGCCTGCCGTCGCCCGATGACGCTGACGCACTCGCTCTTACTTTCGCGGAACCCGTGTTGCCGGTCGATGGTGGTTTCTATGGCTACGGAACCGAACAACACTGTGTCGATCCGGTCTACCTCGGTGATATTCGGCGGATGCCTCATGACAGATATGCAGAACTCGATCGCTGATCGTGCGCGGATTTGCGGGGCAAGGAACCGCAAGGGTGTGCCGTGTAGGCGCAAGGCCATGGCTAACGGTCGATGCCATTTTCATGGTGGCAAATCACCGGGTGCGCCGGTCGGCAATCTCAACGCTCTGAAGCACGGGCGCTACATTCAAACCTCTGCCTGAACGACACCTCTGGTTGCGATTCAAAGTGGGTCAAAACAACCCTATCGTTCTCGGAACGATTGATGGAGCACCGCAAATGAAGACGCTTGATGCTGAAACTTACCGTGATCGCCGAAGCGCGTTGTTGGATGAAATCGAGAAGGCAGAGAACGGCTTTCGGGCGGCGGCGCTTGTCGTTGCGCTGGGTGAAGAAGATGATTCTGTTCAAGCCGAGTATCAGAACAAGCTTACCCGTCTGAATTCGCAGATCGAGGCTCTCGACGCTGCACGAGAAGAGGCAACGCGAATTGAGCGGATTGCCAAGGCCAGACAGGATCGCGAACGCTGGGATCGCGAGTTGGCTGAGATCGACAAACTCTATCGAGATGCCAGCAAGCAAGCTGAAAGGGTCGAAGGTGCTCTCAGGATCATCGATATTGCGATCGAGAATGCTGCTGAAATTCAGACTGCTGTTCGGGCAATGAGCACGCGTTGGCGTGGCGATCGCTCTGGCCTGCAACTGATCGACTTTCATGGTCACGCGGACCGTAGCCTAACGAAGGCCAAGGAGGCGCGCGAAACCCTTGCTGCCCTTTCCAACATGGCCGGGGATTTTCATTCGCATGGCGTGGGGGCGCTTTCCTCTCGTCAACCTATGCCAATTGAGGAGATGAACTGATGAACGATCGCAGCACTATCTCGGTCGCGACAGGAGGCACTCCGACGCACCGTCTTCGTGTTCCGCTGTTCGCTGGTCGGAAGTTCGAACCTGACGATCTGGTCCGATATGATGGGCCTCGGAATTGGAAATTTGAGCCGTTGGATGAAGAGGAGCGCGACGACTGGGCCAAGGAGCACAACACGCGATCAGACAAGGAGAAGGTTCTTCATGCGTTGACGCGCGAACCCGGCAAATATGGCATTCCTGACAGTCGCAAGGGTGGACAAGTTCAAGTTATTGGGACCGGTCAAGAACCAAAGACGCCAGTGCATAGAGCAATGGCCGATCTCTACGGCAAAGCAGGCGACTGATCGTGCCTCGCGCTCCACAGTTCGATCCGTACTCCTGGGCCGCTTTCGAGGCTGAGAAGGCAAACCGGGCCTATGAGTTGCCGCGTGGTACGAAAGGGCGAGCCTTGGCCAATACGTTTGCGGTCCTGATGGGTGCAGGTGTGGAGCCCGAGCCTGAGCTCAATCTAGGCGCGGTAAAGTTGCCTCCGCCTGATCTTCTCATGGGGCCTCGCTAAAAGCCGACATTCCGCTAACGACCCAATTGCAGACATCACTATCCTATGATGCTGAGCTTGAATGACGCCACAGAAATTTTTTGGACATGGGATGGATTAAACTCCGCGAAACATCCGTTTTCCTTTCGACCGGCCGCATGGCGCGGCCAGTGATCGAAGGAGAATACAATGAAGAAAGTTGCCATTGCAGCCGCTGTTGTCGGCATGCTCACCAATGTCACCGCCAATGCAGCGACCTTCACGCTCGCTGAAGAACTCTATGCCCGCGAACAGGAGAAGCTGATTATCACGGCTCCGATCGCAGGCATCCAGAACAGCTTGTGGTTCGATTACCGAATTGACGTTATGGAAGCACAAAAGGAACTCGCCAGCGACCTGCGACGGGCAAGCGACATCGAAGACCAGCGCGATGCCTGGGAAGAATATGGCGACGAGCTGCGCAAAGAGCGCAAGGAGTACGTCAAGAAAATGGCTAAGCGCGGTTTCCGCATGGGCACCGTAACGGTTGAGAACTAAGCTTCAGAGCAGGATGGGGTAGCCCCCGACCTCCATCTCCCAAAACCTCATTCTGCTCCAGAAGGGCCGGAGAAAATCCGGCCCTTCTTTTTGGGTGCTTGGCTTGAGTGGGCGTGCCGAACCAAACCGCCGAATACGAGTTGGCTACTCCTGCCAGCCCGCTTTGCGTGCGGCCATCTCTTCTTCAGCTGAAAGCGCAGGGCCGGTAGCCATCTCTTGTGCTGTAGCGAGGATCTCCGCTTCACTTCCCGCCATGCGAAACTCGGTGGAGCCTGACTCGCTGCCGTGGCCTAGGACTTGTTGTCGCCAGCCCTGATCATCGCGGCAGGCAATCCCGCTTTCACTGACATTAGCGTAGGCGCGGCAAAATTCGTTAGCTTCGTTGCGGAAGCTGAGCAAAATGCGCGTGTCAGCTCCAGCCGACTGATCCGCCACGAGCTGCGTATCGAGCGCGCTCGCAAGCCTTGTACCAGCATAGCCATCTTCGACCGATCCGCCGCCGAGGTTTAGCATTACCGCTGCGACCAGGGCAGCAGCGATTGCGCCGCCACCCCAACCCCAGCTGGGAAGGGTGCGGCGAGCTTCGCGGCGATCCTTTGCCGCTGCAAAGTCAACGACCGCAGCGCCATCCGGCTCCTTCGTCTCGCGCAACATTTGGGTGAGCCTGTCCGGTACGTCCTGCTCAAGGATCGGAGCGTAGTGCGAACCCAACATCCCAGCTAGTTTGCGATGGGCCTCTACCTGACGGGCAAGCTCGGGATCAGCCTCGATTGCGGCAGTCACGCGTGCCAGTTCTTCGCCTTCAAGCTGGCCATCTGCAAATGCGGCAAGTTCTTCAGGGGTCACGCTCATGGCGCTTCTCCGAGTTTCTGCAGCAAGGCATCGCGTCCACGCACCAGCCGGGAGTTGAGAGTTCCAACTGGGCAATCCACGATCGCGGCGGCTTCCTTGTAGGAATAGCCTTCTACCATCACGAGCAGCACGGCTTCGCGTTGATCGTCGGGCAAGCTTCCCATCGCACGGTCGACATCGCCGAGCGCGACCAGCGCTTCCTGTCCGCCTTCGCCGCCAACAGAAAGGCCTGCATCTTCGTCAACAAAGGTCTCCGACCTGCGCGAGCGAGCGCGACTTTCATCGATCCAGATATTGCGCATGATCCGATACATCCAGCTGTCGAGCCGCGTGCCTTGCGTATATTGATCCTTGCGGGTCAGCGCACGCTCGATTGTCATCTGGCAAAGATCATCTCCGTCCGATGGATGCCCGGCAAGCCCGATCGCGAAACGCCGCAATCGAGGCAGAAGTACCAGGACATCCTGTTCGAACGAAGTGCTCAGTGTCTTTGCCTTCCATGGATTAAACGGATGGGCTGGCTCGTTTCATCCATGCTTAATGCGAAATAACTAAGAGACACACCATGCGCCTGCCAATTTTCCTCACTTCTCTTGCCTCAGCCGCGGCTCTTGCCGCGCCTCTATCGGCGCAATTAGGCTTGCCTGGCGTTCAGATTCCTCCTGTTGGCCAAGTGTTGGATCCTGTGACAGGCGAGGTTTTCGACGGGCTTGAGAATGCCACCCAAGGCATATCGCGAGAGGCGCTGCGGCTTGCGAACTTGCGTGAGCGTCGGCTTGACCAGTTTGTGCGCAGTAACAGCGATGTGATCGAGATTGATGCGCAGGGTGCGCCAGCGCGGCGCGGCGAGTTGTTGCTGATGGACGCGGATGCTGCCCAGATTGCCGCTGCTGAAACACAAGGCTTCTCTGTGATCGGAAGAGAGGAGATTGAAGGGCTTGGCTTGTACGTAACGCGGTTACAGGTACCTAAAGGCACTGACCTCGCACAGGGCCAGAAGCAGCTTGCCGAGATCCTCCCTGGTGCTGAGATCAGCGCGGACAATTTACACTTCAGCAGCGGCATGGGCGCAGCACTTCCAGCGATGGTACAAGGTTCAGCCGCAGCAATTACAACTCCCATCGGAATGATCGATGGTGGTGTTGCTGGGCACGTAAATGTGACTGCGCAAAAAGGTTTCGCCAGCGGAGCACCCGCGCCCAGCCGTCATGGAAGCTCTGTCGCATATCTCTTACACTATGCCGATGCGAGTAACATCCGCGTGGCTGATGTCTATGGCGCGGAACGGGCGGGGGGTAACGCGCTTGCAATTGCCAAAGCTTTAGGCTGGCTGGTCGACAGCGGAACTAGGGTCATCAATATCAGCCTGGTAGGGCCGAGAAACTCGCTCGTGGAGCGAGCTGTCGCGCATGCGCAGGAAAAAGGCGCTGTCATCGTTGCCGCTGTTGGCAATGATGGCCCTGCTGCTCCGCCTGCCTACCCAGCCTCCTATGATGGCGTCGTAGCTGTGACTGCGGTCGACGGGCGCAACCGAGCGTTGATTGAAGCGGGCCGCGCGCTCCATCTCGACTATGCTGCGCCCGGTGCAGACATTTATGCGCGTGGGATGGATGGCAAGGCATTCAAGCTTCGCGGGACATCCTTTGCTTCCCCCTTGGTAGCTGTACGCATCGCGGCCTCGCTCGAGCGCGGGGCCCGGTGGCGCAATAGCGTCGACAGGGAAGCGCTTGATCTCGGCAAGAAAGGCCCTGACGCGGTCTATGGCCGAGGATTGCTTTGTGGCGGCTGCCGCCCGTCAAGATAGACCTCTCCAGAAAAATGGCAGCCCTTTTGGATTAAACCGCAACGGCCACTCGTTTTCCATCCGAGCGAGCAACATTTGCCCGCTGCAAATTGAAAACGAAAGGACGTACCAATGAAAAAGCTCTTGATCGCAACGACCGCTCTCGGCCTCCTGGCAGTTCCAGCCAACGCCCAGCTACTTGGTGGCGGCGGCCTGACAGGTGGCCTCTCTGGTGGGCTGGGCTCAGCGCTCGACATCAACGGCACGATTTCGCGCACTACAGACACTATCCGAACAACCACTCGAGGTGCCGTAGACGGAACCGCGACCACCGATGGAGATCAGTCAGTCGATCGTCGTTCAGGTCGCGTAGAAGCACGACGCAACGCCGAGCTCGCTGGTGCGGCTAACGTTGCACAGTTGGCATCCACTCCGATTGCTCCGCTCACGGCGGGTGCGACCGGGAATGGCAACGCATCAGGCAACGGCAATGCTTCGGCACAACTGATCGGCACCGATGCAGTGGGCGCACTCGTGACTACGGCAGAAGGTCAGGCGTCTGGAGCAGCTCAGCTCGCCGGCTCCGTTCCGGGAAGCCTGCCTGCAGCTCCCAGCATGCCAAACACTTCAATCTCGGGCGAAGGCTCAGGTGAAGGTCAGGGCAATGCAAGCCTGATGTCTAACCCTATCCCCAACACTCCGATTGCTCCGCTCACGGCGGGTGCGACCGGGAATGGCAACGCATCAGGCAACGGCAATGCTTCGGCACAACTGATCGGCACCGATGCAGTGGGCGCACTCGTGACTACGGCAGAAGGTCAGGCGTCTGGAGCAGCTCAGCTCGCCGGCTCCGTTCCGGGAAGCCTGCCTGCAGCTCCCAGCATGCCAAACACTTCAATCTCGGGCGAAGGCTCAGGTGAAGGTCAGGGCAATGCAAGCCTGATGTCTAACCCTCTTGCAGTTGCTGGCTCTGTTGCAGGCGCTGCCGATGGCATGACGACAATTTCGCCTGGCATGCCAGTAGTCTCGCCCGACGGCGTACCAATGGGTGAAGTAAAACAGATTGTTGCGAACAATCGCGGCGAAGTTGAGCAGGTGCTCGTCTCGAATGGCGATATGCAGCAGGCCATTCCGGCTGGTAATCTCGCCGCAAACGGCGATGCCCTGGTTGCCGGGCAGGGCCTTGCTTCGGTAATGACGGAATAAGAGTCCTCAAGCTTTCTAACCTCGAGGCTGGAGGCGAGAATAGGTGCTGGATTGCCACAACGGCTATCCGGCACCTTCCCTTTCCTTAACCGATAATGGAAGTTCGTCAGCATCAGATGAACCTCTCAACAATGTCCGCTTTCCACCCCAATAGCGGACGAATGGTACGTTGAAGCCCGTCACCGATTGCTGACAGTCCGATATTAAAACATTTCTGGTCAGTCGGACGGGTTTCCGCTGCCTCTCACATGCAATTCAATTCCCTTCAGCCTGTCTGGGCATATCCTGGAGCGATTGCGCCGGTTGAGTTCGATGGTTTCCTCGGCTGTTAGAACGACGATGCGATAGTTTGCGCGCAGCCAAACGAATATTTCTTCATCTGTCCTGCCATTGTCGATCATTTCTCCAATTGTAAGGGTCATCTCTCGCTGAGGGAGAACATGCTCGAGCTTTAGGTTCGCTTGGATTTCAGATTCTGGCAAGCCATCGGCAATGCCCTGCTCGCGCCAAGCGTATGCTGCGGCACTCATCTCCGCGTCAGGATGCATCTTGTACTTGAGCAGTTGGATGTTGGGATAGCAGGCCCAGGCAGCCATGATGTCAGCAATTCGTGTGCACGAATGTATGCCGCCCCAGTTGTCAGTGATTAGGTTTCGTTCGAGCGCCTTGTTGCGAGCCTCCCAGAATAGCCGGAAAGCGCTCATCATCTTCTCGGGGCTTTTAAGCTTTGCCCGGGTCATTATGGCTCCCCTCTTTCAAGCAAGTTTGCAACTGAGCACACTAGCCGAAAGCTGGTCCAACTCGAATTGGCCGCTTCCCGCAATCGCCGCACTTTAGCTTGCGCTCAATTTGCACGAGACGATGTCCCCAACCACGTTTATGCGCATAGGCGAGCAGTTCGGTGGGATGCTTCAGCACGATGCGCCCGCATTGGCATTCGATACGGACCATGTAGTTGTGGCGGGCGAAATCGGCTAGGCTCTTAAGGCGAATGGATGACATTCGACAGCTTGTGACAGGACGAGAACGATTCGTGAACATTGAGGTTGGCGCCAAATGCTGTTGCTACGAGCCTGAGTGGCTTTGCATTTGTCGGCCTTTTCCGCCAGACCTTGTCGAGTGACCATTGCAAGTGGGGGTTCTATGCGCGGAATGATGATAAGCTTCGCTGCTGTTCTGGCTATGGCGAGCGTGCCGACTTTGGCGCAAACCGGATATGGGCCCTCTTACGAGACTGGCAATGATCTTTCACAAAGTTGTAAAGACTTGACTTATGCGCAGCAGGACTTTTGTCGAGGTTTTGTATTTGGGTTGGCTCACGGATTTCGATACCAAGTTTTCAGTGGGGCAGGTTCGATCTGCATCCCGGTTGGCGTCGCGTCGAGCCAGCTCCTAGACGTGGTAATGAAATACATCCGCGAGAACCCAGAAAAGAGGCATTTAACAACTGTTGAGATAGTGCAAACCTCGCTTAGCCAGGCATTCCCTTGTTCGTAATGACGAAAGGCAGACAAATGCTAAGGATGTGTCTCGGCATCGCTCTAGCGATTGGAACTATCACAACACCAGCCCTAGGCCAGGCGAGCAAGCCTTATAAATTGATCATCCTTTGGGGAAGTGAGGGCATCGCCGTGACAGATTACCCTAGTCTGACAAGGTGTGAGGCGGCGTTGGCGGTCCTTCGAGAGCGAAAGCAAATAGAAGAAGCGCAGCGGCAGCCTCGAAATTTACCCGGAGGTGGCGTTGTATTTCCTAATCCATGGGCAATGGAGATGTTCTGTATTCCGGGCTGAGTTTTATCGGCTGGAATCGGAAGACGCCAACGGAGGGCTTGGAACTACAGGCTGAACAGCTTCGAGGGGCGGGGTTGAATTGACGACTTTGCATCGAAATGAACCGTGCTAGCCCTCTCTACCGTCATGTCTAACAACTATCCTAGCGGCAATTTTTTCGAGTTCGGGTCTAACTGCCTTGGCCATCGTCAGAAAGTTGGTGGACTGCATGATGACCAACATCGCGCCTGTTGAAGATAGGTCCTCTCCCTTCTCGATATTGCTTTCGATACGCTCTCTTACTTCAGCGTTGTCTTTGCGCTGGCCATCATCGAACTGACGTAAGGCTGGGAGGCATTCAGGGAAGTAGAGATTTATGCTGGTTCTGACCTTGCTCAAATCCAGCCTCTCTAGCGGCTCGAGAACTCCCTTGCCCGAGGCCATTGAGATCGCCGAGATGTTGGATCGATTACATTGCCCCTCAAGCCGGTCTAGCTCAGCATATAATTCTTCGAGCTTTAGGCGTAGTGTTGCGCCATCTTCTCGACTCTCTTGCTCGCGCCTTCTGAGACCTTCAAGCTTATGCGCCAAGAATGGGGCGATCAGAGTGCCTAAAATGCCGAATCCGGCGATGATAATGGGCGTCCAGTCTATCAACTTGATACCTATACGTTACCTCAAATCTGCTAAGGTAACTCCTACGTCCTTGATTTAATGGCGCGCCCGGCAGGACTCGAACCTGCTGCCTCAAGATTAGAAGTCTCGCGCTCTATCCAGATGAGCTACGGGCGCGCGCTGCGGGTCCATTAGCGCGCTTTTCCTTAGGGGCAAATGAAGTTAGGGCGATGAGCGATGGAAAATTCTCAGCAATCGTCAGCGCCCCAGCGCACCACTCACGCTCCGACGAGCTTCCGCTATTACGATCTGGTCATGGCAGCGTTTGTGACGATTCTGCTGCTGTCCAATCTGATCGGGGCGTCAAAACCGAGCTATATCACACTGCCCGGCGGCGACCCCTGGATCTTCGGCGCAGGGGTGTTGTTCTTCCCGATCAGCTACATCATCGGTGACGTGCTGACAGAGGTCTATGGCTACGCCCGCGCGCGCCGTGTGATCTGGACCGGGTTTGCTGCGCTCGCCTTCATGGCCTTTATGGCGTGGGTCGTGGTGAGCTTGCCGCCTGCTGACGGATGGCCGTTCCAGAGCGACTATGAAAACGTGTTCGGCAACAGCTGGCGCATTGTCGCTGCGTCCATGATTGCCTTCTGGGCCGGGGAGTTTGCCAATTCCTACGTCATGGCCAAGATGAAGGTCTGGACTGACGGCAAGCATCTGTGGACCCGCACCATCGGTTCGACAGTGGTCGGTCAGGGGCTCGACAGCATGATCTTCTACCCGCTCGCATTCTGGGGAATTGCCGGCTGGCCGCCAGAGACTTTGGTGCAAGTCGTGATTTCGCAGTGGCTGATCAAGACCGCGTGGGAAGCGCTGCTGACCCCCGTGACCTATGTTGTCGTCAATAGGCTCAAGCGCGCTGAAGGGGTCGATCTCTACGATACCGAAACGGATTTCTCACCCTTTGCGAAAACCGAGCGCGTTTGACCCTCGGCTATTCGGCGGCGGCGCTCGCCGCGCTCGGCAGATCATCGAGGCCATGACGGCTCGGCGCATTCCATTTGTCATCGGCAATGATCCGCACAGAATGGTTCATGCCAAGGTGATCTGACAGGAGCGTCATGTCCTTCTCGGTTGGAATACCCAGCAGGTCCTTGTGACTTTCGCGCAATTCGAGCACGAGCTCCTTGCCTTCGCGGCACAAGCGGCTGACCTGGAACGAGCGACGTGAGCGCGCCCCAATCCGCCGCGCGAGCCGGACGGACAGCCCCCAGCCAATCGCTTCGTGCAAAGCCTCTTCACTCGCCAGCGCCTTTACTTCCGGCGGCAATTCGAGATGATTTCGGTTCGCGCAAACCGCCGCTGCCATCATCGCGCGCTCATGCGCTTCGATCCCGATCCAGCGTTTGTGCAAGGCCCAATCGACCGCTTGATGGAGCCTCAGATTGGGTTCGATCTGCATCGAAGCAAGCGCCAGCATCGTTGCAGCAAGCCGCAGCCGCTCGGAGCCATGCTTGCCCGCTGGTACAGCATCGACAGTCCAGCCAGCGACGCGCGTCGCCAGCCTTGGCGGGGCGCCTCGCTGCGCGGCAAACAGCGAAAGGCCCGCGAGAAGCGGATCCTGCGAACGAGCGCCGGGTGCGAGGCGGTCAAACAACAAGCCTTCGCGCAAACCCCAGGATGAGAAGATCAAGCGTTCCGGGCGGAGCTTTTTCAGCATCACCTGCAGCAGGATCGCCGCATCTGGCATAGTCGCCGATCGCATGGTTGAAATGCGCTCAATCTGCTGCAACGTCTCAGGGCTCGCCTGAGCAAGGTCCTCTGCGAGCACCCGTGCGCGCTTGGGGTCAAGCCACAGCCCATGCGGATCGCTCAGCGGGTGCCCCACTTTCTCCATGGCGTAGACCGCCATGGCCCGCCAGGTTCCGCCAACCAGATAGAGCGGCGCTTCGATCGGATCGCCCCACCCTCCCTGTTTGAGCTGCTTGCCGAGCGCCTTCCTCAAGCTGTCGGGATTGTCGCCATAGCCTGCGAGCCGGAGCGTTCCCAACGGCAGAGACGTCGGCCGCGAGGTCTTGCCTTGGGCGATATGGATCAACTCCAGGCTGCCGCCACCAAGGTCAGCCATGACACCTTCAGCCCCCGGAAAGGCGCCAATGACGCCTTGCGCGCTGAGCCGAGCCTCTTCCTCGCCGCTGATGACGCGCGGGTCGAAACCGACCTCGCGAACTGCAGCGATGAACTCAGCGCCATTTTCCGCTTCGCGAGAGGCCGCTGTGGCAACGGTTTCGATGTCTTCAATCTCAAGCTCTTCGAGCAGCAAACGGAAGCGCCGCAAGCCCCGCAAGGCGAGATCGAAGGAATCCTGAGGGATGCGTCCCGTCTGCGCCATTTCGCGGCCCAGCCGTGCCGCGACCTTCTCGTTCAGCAGCACCTGAGGCGCGCGCATGGAGCCGCCGTAGACGACCATCCGCACCGTATTCGACCCGATATCGATGATCGCCCGCTCCGGCGTTGTGCCGCTGAAAATCCCGTCACGGTCCGCGCGCCTTGCCTTGAGGCTCATGGCTGACGGCCTTTGCGCAAGGCAAGCTTTGGCACGGCATCATGCTCAAGCGCGCCGCCACGCCCGGAAAGCGAAGGGTTCGTCATAAAATAGCGGTGACAATTAAATGGTTTATCATCCGCTTCCAAGCGCGAGTAGGTTCCGTCGGGATGAAGCTCCCAGCTCTGCTCGGTATCGAGCACATTGGCCAGCAGCACCTGTTGCAACACCTGATCATGAACGGTCCGGTTCTTGATCGGGATCAGCGCTTCGACCCGGCGATCAAGATTGCGGCCCATCAGGTCAGCCGAGGAAATGAAAACCTTGGACTTTCCGCCCGGCATGGATTGCCCATTGGCGAAGGCGAAGATGCGGCTGTGCTCGAGGAAGCGGCCAATGATCGACTTGACGCGGATATTCTCGCTCAGCCCCGGCACGCCCGGCCTGAGGGAGCATATCCCGCGGCAGACCAGCTCGATCTCGACCCCCGCCTGGCTCGCAGCATACAGCCGATCAATCATGTCGCTGTCAGTAATCTGGTTGAGCTTGAACCAGATCGCAGCTGGCTTGCCCTTGCCTGCGTTCTCAATTTCCTTGTCGATGCACTCGTACAACCGCTCTCGCAGGTTCAGCGGAGCGACTGCGAGCAAATCCATGCTGTGCGGCTCGACATAGCCAGTCACGAAATTGAACAGCTTGGCCGCATCGCGCCCCAGTTTTGGCGAGGCCGTGAAGAAGCTGAGGTCAGTGTAGATCTTGGCGGTGACCGGGTGATAATTGCCCGTCCCGAAATGGCAGTAAGTGCGGAAACCCTGCTCTTCGCGCCGAACGACCATCGCGACTTTCGCGTGCGTCTTCCAGTCGACAAAGCCGTAGATGACCTGGACGCCCGCGCGCTCCAGCTTGTTCGCCCAAAGCAGGTTCTGCTCTTCGTCAAAGCGTGCTTTCAGCTCAACCACAGCAACCACCGACTTGCCATTTTCCGCCGCCGCGATCAGCGCGTTGATCACCGATGACTGGGAGCCTGCCCGGTAAAGCGTCTGCTTGATTGCAACCACGTCGGGATCAGCTGCCGCCTGGCGAATGAAGTCGACCACCACTTCAAAGCTCTCGTATGGGTGGTGGATGATGATGTCCTTCTCGCGAATGGCGGAGAAGCAATCCCCGTCATGTTCGCGAATGCGCTCAGGATAGCGCGGCGAATAGCTGTCGAATTTGAGATCAGGACGATCTTCCTCAACGATTTCAGCCAGACCGTCGATCCCGATGATGCCGTCGGTCTTGATGACAGCCGCTTCGTGGACGCCCAGTTGTTGCAACAGGACCTGTTCTGCATGGCTGTCGAAATCATCCTCCAGTTCGAGCTGGATGACCTGCCCCCGGCGGCGGCGCTGGATCGCACTGCGGAAAGTACGCACCAGGTCTTCGGCCTCTTCCTCGATTTCGATGTCGCTGTCCCGCAGCACTCGGAACAGCCCGTCGCCCTTGATCTTGAAGCCCGGGAAGAGATGATCGGCAAAGCGCACGATCAGGCTCGCAATACTGATATAGACCGCTTCCTCTCCCGGCACTCGGACATAGCGCGGGAGCGCGGGCGGAATCAGGATCATCTCGATGATCCGTTCCTTGTCAACATCGCGTTGAAGCGTGAACAACAGGCCCATCCCTTCATTCGCCACGAACGGGAAAGGGTGCGCTGGATCAAGCGCTTGCGGCGTGATGATGGGCAAGATTTCTTCGAGGAAATAGCTTCTAAGCCATTGATAGGCAGCAGGTTTGACCCGGTCTTCCTCTGCAACGTGAATATCGACATCGCTAAGGCGGCGATGCAGCTCACGCCAGATTCTCTGCTGACGCGTACTCAGCTCCACCAGCTTGGCGCGGATTGCGGTCAGCTGCTGCGACGGGGTGAGTCCATCGATAGACGGCCTGCCGATCCCGCGCTGCACTTGCCCCACCAGGCCGGCCACGCGGATCATCATGAATTCGTCGAGATTGCTGCCGGAGATCGACAGGAAGCGCAGCCGTTCCAGCAGCGGATAGCTCTCATTCTCGGCTTCAGCGAGGACACGTTCATTGAAGCTCAACCAGCTCAGCTCGCGGTTGAAGTAGAGCTCGCTTTGAGCGATCTCTGCGTTGTCTTCGCTGATGGGCACGTGCGTATTCATAGGCCCCTTTGTTGCTCGTCTCCGGTGTCAATCAAGCGCGCGAATCGGTCAATCCTTGCGTGTTATGCATCAATTCTTTGAAAAGCGTGCCTTTGCCTCGCTGAAAGCACCCACTTGAAACACTCATTCGGGCAGCACAGAGACCTTGTCCTGGGCTGGCATCGGCATTCCCATGTCGGTCGGGAATTTTGCACGATATTTCGCCTCAAGCGCGCTGATTTCAGGCTCAGACAGCGTGATGTCGAGCGCTGCAACCGCATCATCGATATGATGCGGCTTGGTCGCACCGATAATCGGCGCGGCGACCTGCGGCCTGGTGAAGTGCCACGCCAGAGCAACGCTCGCCATCTTTGCCCCGCGCGCTTTCGCGACCTCCTCTAGCGACGCGATAATGGCATGGTCGACTTCGCTTTCATCGTCGTAAAGCCTTTTGCCAAAGCCATCGGTTTCGCTGCGCACGGTGCTCTCTCCCACGGGCCGGGTCAGGCGGCCGCGCGCAAGCGGGCTCCACGGAATTACCCCGACTCCTTCGTCGGCGCATAGCGGCAGCATCTCGCGCTCTTCCTCTCGATAGAGCAGATTGAGCTGGTTCTGCATGGAAATGAACGGAGTCCAGCCGTGCGCACGCGCGGTCGCCTGCGCTTTCGCGAATTGCCACGCAAACATCGACGAAGCACCAAGATAGCGCGCCTTGCCCGCCTTCACGATGTCGTGCAGCGCTTCCATCGTCTCTTCGATTGGTGTCGCATGATCCCAGCGATGGATCTGGAACAGATCGACGTAATCCATCCCCAATCGGGTCAGGCTATCGTCAATCGCCTGTATCAGGGCCTTGCGCGAAAGGCCCGCGGTGTTCGGCGCACCGCGCCACGGCAGGTAAGCCTTGGTCGCGACCACGATTTCATCACGCTGAGCCATGGCGCGCAGATGCTTGCCAGTGATCTCCTCCGACGTTCCGCCGGCATAGGCGTTGGCGGTATCGAAGAAATTGATGCCCGCTTCCAGTGCACGCCGAAAGAAAGGGGCCGACGCTTCTTCATCAAGCAGCCAGTCACCATGCCAGCCCTTGGACGTATCGCCGTAAGTCATGCAGCCGAGGCACAATTGCGAGACCATGAGGCCAGAGCGACCAAGGCGAGTAAACTTCATTTGCGTTCTCCGTGCATTTCTCTTGCGGCCTATAGGGACAAGCCGCCATCAACAATCAGCGATTGCCCGGTGATGTAGTCTGCCAAGGGCGAGGCGAGGAACAAGGCCGTGCCTGCCATGTCTTGCGGCGTACCAAAGCGGCCCAGGGGTATGCGCGCCAGCGCACCTTCGCGGCGCTTTTCATTCTCGGTCGTCACCCGCGTCATCTTGGTCTCGACGAAGCCCGGTGCAATCCCGTTCACCCGGATTCCATCCTTTGCCCAGGCCTGTGCCAGAGAGCCGACAAGGCTGGCCGCGCCCGCCTTGCTGGCCCCGTAAGCCGGGTTGCCGATCATGGCGTGAAACGCGCCGGTTGAGCTTACCATGATGATCGAGCCCTTGCGTTTTGCAAGGCCGGGATGGAATGCGCGCGCGCAATCCATCAGCGAAGTGAGATTGACCTGCACGACATGGTCCCAGCCCTCGCGCTCGAATTCCTCGCGGCCGTATCGCACCGCGCCTTGGCTCAGCACCAGGACGTCGAGCCCGCCAAGTGCCGCGGCCAACCGGTCTGCGCCATCGCGTTCCGTTACATCGAGCTGATGGTACGCAAGCCCGCGAAAGTCGCTATCTTCGGCTTCGAGATAGTCCCCTTCGTCATGGCGTGTGCCGGTCACATGCACTTCCGCACCGCGCGCAGCAAAGCCTTGCGCGATTCCATTGCCAATCCCGCTCGATCCGCCGACGACGATTACGCGCTTGCCAGAGTAGTCCAGCGGGTCAGCCATGGTAATATCCTCCTCAGATCGCGCGGCTGATCACTTCCTTCATGATCTCGTTCGTGCCGCCAAAAATGCGCGTTACGCGCGCGTCGCGCCAAAGCCGGGCAATCATGTACTCATTCATGTAGCCTGCGCCGCCATGCAATTGCAGCGCTGCATCGCAGATTTCCCATTGCAGGTCCGTATGCCACAGTTTCGCTGCGCTTGCTTCGTCGGTGGTGAGCTTGCCTTCGAGATGGCGCTTTATTGCCCAGTCGAGATGCGCCCAGCCCACTTGCAGCTTCGCCTTCAAGTCGGCGAGCGTGAATTTTGTGTTCTGGAATTCGAACACTGTCTTGCCAAAGGCCTTGCGGTCTTTCGTGAACGCCACCGCTTCATCGAAGGCCCGCTGTGCGCCCGCCTGCGCGCTGACCGCGATGGACAGGCGTTCCTGCGGCAGCTCTTCCATCAGATGAATGAAACCGCGCCCTTCGCCGCCGAGAATATTGGTTTTTGGAACACGGCAATCGCTGAAGAACAGCTCCGATGTGTCAGCGGAATGCTGGCCGATCTTGTCGAGATTGCGCCCTTTCTCGAAACCCGGGGTGCCCGCGTCGACCAGTACCAGCGACGTGCCTTTTGCTCCCTGGCCGGGATCGGTTTTCGCGACCACGATCACGACATCGGCGTTCTGCCCGTTGGTGATGTAGGTCTTTGAACCGTTGAGGACGAGGTGATTGCCGTCTTCGATTGCGGTCGTGCGAATGCCCTGCAGATCGCTGCCCGCGCCCGGCTCGGTCATCGCGATGGCGGAAATAATATCGCCTGAGACCATGCCTGGGAGATATTTTTCGCGTTGCTCCGGTGTGCCCAGGCGTTCAAAATAGTTCGCGGTAATGTCGCTCTGCAAAGTGAAGCCGGCTGAGGTTCCAAGATAGCAGAGCTCTTCGTTGACGACGCAATTGAAGCCGAAATCGAGGCCAAGCCCGCCATTCTCTTCGCTGATTGTCGGGCACAGCATTCCTGCCTCACCCACCGCCTTCCACGCTTCGCGCGGTACGATGCCGTCGGCTTCGTGCTGGTCGAGATACGGCGCAATGTGCTCGGCAAGCACTTTGCGCACGGTGTCGCGGAAAGCCTCGTGGTCTTCATTGTAGGCAAAGCGGCTGGAGGTATCGAGCATCATCGTCCCATGAGTTGAGTTGATCCGAACTGCGGCGCCTCTGCTGTGCATCGACACCGAGATCGCGCCATGCCACGCAGCGCGCAGAAGTCAAAGACCGAGAGGTTTTGCTTGCGGTTAGCTGAAGTTGTCTTACGCTGACTACCGCAGAGAATCGCAGACTGACCGGCTGCTGTCGTTTCGGACACGCAGAGAGTGGCAACGAGACCAGAGTTCAAGACGGACCTAGGGGCCAGCAATGGATAAGCTCGATACAGGGGCGCTTGTCGGATGGCGCGCAGACGATCTGGGGCAGCGCGTGGTTCTGCATTTGCAGACGATGCACCGCAACGGCAGCAATGATCGAGAGATGCGCGAGCGCGCGATCTTGCTTGACCGGAACCAGGCAGTCCAGCTTGCCAACTACCTGTTTGAGGCAACAGGCGAGACAAAACCGCAAAAGCGCGGTGCCTTACGTGCCTTCTTTGGCACCTGACCGCGTTAACGCCGCCACGAACCTGTTTGAAAACAATTATTTGAACAGGATGATCCAGGTCTTTCGAGTTCCGTGCAGTTGCGGGACGAGGGCTGAGTTGTGCTTGCGATAAGCCAGTCAGCAGCTAACCTTGGAGTGATCCGTGGTAGTTAACCATACTCAGTGCGACGGAATAAAGGTGAAATAGTCAGTCCATGATCACCATTTTCTCAGCTTCGGGAAAGGAATTGATCGTGGCTTCGCGTATCTCCACCATTCTTGCCTTGTGCGTCCTGACCAGCGCATCGATCCATCCGCTCACCGCGGCACCGCGCCAGATCAAGATCGCGCCGGATGGTTCAGTCACCAGTGACACATCGCAGGAACCGATCGGCAAAGGCAACCTCAAGCGCACCGATCCGGGCCCGAAAAAGAAGCTTCCCGGCGAGGACGTAGTCAGCGACGGCGGAAGCGGCACAGGCGGGTCCGGTGACGGAGGCGCTCCCGATACCGGAGGCGCAGGCAGCGATCTTCCGCCTATCGATCTGTCGGACATGGCGCTGTGGAACTGGTACGGGAAATGGCATGCCTCCAACTGGGACAATCCCTGGTCTTCCTTTCCCTATCGCTATGACCACGTCTCGCAGGACGAAGCCGGCAACACCTATTTCACCTTCGATGCACAAGGCGCGCCGGAACTGAAGGCCCAGAACGGCCATCCCTATTCAAAGAAGGCGTTCTACGAGGTGGACGTAACCTTGCCGGAGTTGCGCAGCGGTCTCGTTGTTGCGCCCCTGTGGCTGTGGCACGATCAAACCCGCGATGAAGTCGACTTCGAGTTTGTCGGAGACCAGTTCCTGCAAGTTACTGTCCATTCCTACCGCTCAGGATCGCATCGCACACAAGAGCATCGAATGACCGGGAATTTCTCCGGCCAGCGCATGAAGCTGGGGATCGAGACGGATCTCGCAGGCGGTCAGATCAGGATGCTCGTGAATGGTCAGCTCGTGCACACTTTCTACAACAATACCAATGCTTTCCCTACCGGAGAGATGCGTCCTGTGATCTCGATGTGGGTCGGCGACAAAACCAGCTGGGCCGAACCCTGGACTGGTCGCTGGGAAGGGCTGACCAACGGTGAGCAGGTCGTGATGACCGTCCATGGCTATCGCTTTGAGCAGCGCTGATCAAATCGGTTTTTCAAGGGTTTAAGGGAATTGCTCTGCGTTAACTGATGCCGCAGGCCTGCCCCGCTTAGAGACACAGCACCGTGATCAAGGTTCACTGTGCTCTCATCCGTGATATCACATGCCTCGATCAAATTCGCATTGAGGCATCACTATGAGTTCGCGCAACTATTCCTTGAAATCAGGTCTTTACATGGCGGTGCCCTTGGCGCTGGTGCTGCTCGTGCTGGCTGCTCCGGTGTCGGGACAGGATACACCCGAAGCGGACAACACGGGTGCTGAGACGACCTCCAGCGCCGCTGCAGGTGCCTCGACTGCTTCACAGCAACCCGCTCAGATACGCCCCAAAGACGAACTTCAGGTGACCGGCGAGCGTATTCGCCAGCCGCTCCCCGAACCCGACATGCAGACCCGGATGCCGCGGATCTATCTTTCCGATATGCAGCCATGGAACTGGAACGGCATGTGGCATGCAAGCGAATGGGCCAATGGCGATTCCACGATTCCCTGGAAGTATGGCCAGGTACGGCAGGCCTTTGGCGGTGATACCCACTTTGTCCTCACGCCAGGCGGCGCACCGGAACTGAAAGCGCAGAAGGGCCATCCTGAATGGATCAATGCGATGTACGAAGTCGATGTGACGATCCCCGATATGAGGCCGGGCCTCATCGCATCGCCGATCTGGCTGTACAATGACCGCACGCAGGAATCGATTGCAGTGCAGATCATTGGCAAGCGGCACATGCAATTGACCATCAACGGAGCGCCTGATGGCGTGCGCAAGTCAGAGGAGTTCCGCCTTCCCGGAGATTATTCCGGGCGCCGCATGAAGCTCGCCATCCGCCGCCATGCCGATCTCGGTCTGATCGATGTCTTCGTCGATGGCGAGTTGGTGTACGGCTTCAATGAAGAAAGCCCGGCTTTCCCGAAAAGCGCCATGCGCCCGGTCATTTCGCTGTATGCCGCTGACAAGCATGGCTGGGCCAAGCAATGGGCCGGAACCTGGGAACCGCTCACATCGGACGAGCGCATCCGCATGACGGTGCACGGATACCGCGCAACGCCGCTCTGAGTCATCGCGGGCAAAGACTGCTCAACCTGAGCGCAGCGCCGCCGCTTCAGGGAATATCGTGTAGTTTGAGCGCATTTCGACTGCGGCGATCTCGCTCCTGATCCGCGCCTCGTCCCACCCAAGCCTGCCTGCCATAAGCCGTGCAATGGTATCGAGTGCAGGTGCGGGCGGCACTGAAGCACTGCCGAGGTCCGTCCGGCGCAATACCACATCGGCAAGGCTCCACGCTTGCTCATAGTCGATTGCGTAGAGGACTTCGCCTTTCAACAGGTGGGTCCCGGCGACGAATTCCAGCGGACCGAGCTTGCCTGCAAAGCGCAGCACTTCGGAATAGCCTGTTCCATAGTGCTGGATCAGACGGCTGCGCGCAGCTCTGGGCAGAGTGTCCATGACACGCTCGGCTTCTTGTCGAAACGTCTTGAGCCGCGCGATGTCTCCGCCCCAGATGGAAGTCTCAAGTGTTTGCACCGCAGCGTCGATGCCAAGCTGTGCACACACCGCATCCAGCGCCTCTTCTGCCAGCGCGCGTGCTTCCGTCAGCTTGACGCCTGCGATGCCAAAAAGCCCGCGCAGCCCTTCAAGCGCGCCGTGGTCGAGCACCCGGCCCTGCTTTTCCGGATTGGGCGAACCCGCCCGAGCGGCAGGCAGCACGCCCCAGAACACGCGATACACATCGCCCAGTTTCAGCTTAGCATCGGGCAATGCGCGATTGACCGCCTGGAGATATCGTTCGACTTCCTGCTGCGTGATCCGCGCGTCTAAAGCCGCCCCTTCAAGCGGCAAGTGCATCGTGCCGAGGATCGACTTGCCACGCCACGGCACTGCGAATTGGAGGCTCTCCCCGCGATCCACCAGGGCATCGCTGTCCTGATAGGTCGGTGGAACGGGAAAAGAGAGCACATGCCCTTCGCACAGCGAACGCGTCACCAGACCGAACGCCCGTGCGAGCGGCACGCGCGTTTGCGCGCCGGTCCATCCCGCCAGCGGCCCCGTCGCATCAATGACTGCGCGTGCCTGTATCGTCAGCTTGGCACCGGACAGATTGTCCTGCGCAAACACACCCTGCACCGTGCCGTCAGGCGCCTTGAACAGTTCTTCCGCTTCGATGCGATTGGCAATCACCGCGCCTCTTGCGGCGGCGGCGCGCAAGGCTCCGATGACCAGTCGCTCGGTGTTCGTCACCAGCCCTTCCGGCCAGACAGCGCCCCCGGTCAGATTCTCTGACGCAATGAGCGGACAGGCCAGCATTGCATCCTCGCGGGAAAGCATGCGCGATGCGGGAACGGCTCGCTCCGGATCGTCAGCCGCGCGCCATTCGCGGCTGAGCCAGTCATACAGCGCCGTATATATGCGCACGGTCTCGCGGCCTTTCAGGCCATGCCCGCGCACCGGCATCAGAACCGGCACATGCTTCATGATATGAGGGGCATTGGCGAACAGCGCCGCGCGTTCCCTGGCCGATTTCCTCAGCCGCTTAAGGTCCCCATGCTGCAGATAACGCACGCCGCTATGCGCGACCTTGGCGGAGTTGGCGCTGGTGGCGCAGGCGAAATCATGGCTTTCGATCAGTGCCGCCTTGAGGCCGCGGGTGGCTGCATCGAGCACGCAATAGGCACCATCGATTCCGCCGCCGACGATCAGCACATCGAACGTCTCTGCCTGCAATCGCGCAACATCGCGGATCAGGGCGGACGCTGGAGGGCTCATGCCTTCGCCCTCGCCTCACGCGCGAAAGTGCGCCAGGCCATCACGAGCACCGGGATCGCGATCAGCGACTGTGCTGCTGCGGCACCGAGAATTACGCCTAGGAGTCCATAGCCAGCCATCGCCCAAGCTGCCGCGAGCGCCAAGGCAAGTGCGCACCAACCCGCAACATTGAGCATGTGCAACTGTCCCACGGTTCCAAGCGCAGTGACTATCGCGCGGGCCAGCGCGTTGCCAATCTGTATCACTCCGCTGAAACACGCTGCCAGCACGAGCCAATGGCTCGCTTCATAGCGCCCGTCGGTCAGCCACGGCATCAGATAGGGCACAAGGATAACCAGCACGCCCGCTCCCGCCAGCATCAAACCGCCAAGCGCGACCAATTCCAGCCGAAGCCGCGCGTAATTGCCGGCGAGATTCTCGCGATCACTCAATTGCGGGGTCAGAGCAAAGCCCATGCCCGAGCTTATCAGGCGAAACGGGAAGATGGCGAGAGAGGATAGCAGCGCGAAGATCGCCAGGCTCTTGAGGTCAATCAGGGCTGGCAGGACCAGCCGCTCCATCTGAAGGGTCAGCGTGCCAAGCGTTGCCAGCCCGAGCAAGGGCAAGGCCTCTGCAAACCGGTAGCCTGACGGACCGGTAGCAAACCCCTCCCCGCGCACAATTCTTGCAAGCGCGATGCCAGCCGAAAGGACCACTCCGGCGGTGTAGAGCCACAGCACACCTGCGAGCGTCATGTCGCGCGCAAATTGCGCTGCGAGGGCAATCATCAGCAAACCGAGATTGGGCAGCACATAGATCACCAGCGCGAGAAACGTCATGCCTTGTCGCCGAAGCTCGGCAACCGCACCGACCAGCACGCCGGCAGCAGCGATCGCAGCCGCCAGAGAGATGGTGGCAGGCGCGCTCATCGCGACATAGGCGCTTGCCGCGAAGCTGAAGGCCAGTCCTACGATAATGGACAGCGCGAATTGTGTCAGGGCGATCTTCGGCGTGTAGGCAAGGGTGCGCCTGACGCTGAGTTGGTCCATGCCCAGAGGGGCGACCAGGGCGGCAACGTTATAGACCGCGATCGCCAGCGCGAAACGGGCATAGGCTTCGACCTCAAGCCCTCTCGCAAGCAGGATGTTGGCCAGCGCAAAGGCCGCTCCGCTCGCCGCGAAAATCAAGGCGGAGCCGATCGTCGCATTCCTGAAGGGTGCGATAAGCGAAGCGAGCTTCATGGCTCTAAAGGCGCTAACTCCGGCGCAGCAGCTTTTGCCGCTCGCCGGTCAGCGCGTCCTCGGTCAGTTCAATCGTCACCGGAACCTTGTAACGGTCAAGCCGTGCGCTGCAATGCTTGCGGACCGCCTTGCGGACTGTTGGCGCGTCTGCGGCCTCGGTGATGCGGATCCGTGCAGCGATGACTTTGCCGAGCAGCGGGTGCGGATCGCCCCGGACGATGACTTCGCGCACTTCGGGAAGTTCGCGGATCACATCTTCTATCTCTTGAGGGTACACCTTCTCGCCGCCAACGTTGATGAGCTCGGACCGTCTACCCAAAATCCGCATCCATCTACCGTCCATCTGCACGGCGTCGCCAGTGCAGATGAAGCCATTGATAACGGAAGGTTTTTCCTCGCCGAGATAGCCAATCATGGCGGTCGGCGCGCGAACATGAAGCATCCCGTCCTCCACCTTGATCGCGACCTTGCTTTCATCCAGTTCGATGAAGCGCCCGTCATCCGGTCTGGTCCTGGCGGGGACGACCCCGAACTCGGACGTGCCGAATTTCTGGATGAGTTTGGCGCTTGGCAGCATGACCTTGAGCCGCTCCAACGTCGCGGCATCCATGGGTTCCGAGCCGTAGGTTACCGTGCGCAAGCTCTTGAGATCATTGGCCGCCTCTTCATCCAGGCACAGCAGCCGCAGGAAGGAAGGCGATGCCGGCAGTACTTCAGCCTGAGTGCTCGCAATGGCATGCCGCACAGTCGACGCGCGCCGGTCCTTGAGCGCCACCAATGTGCCGCCAGCCGCCAGCGTGTAACAGGCCGTGTCGAGCCCGGCGATATGATCGAACAGCAGGAAACCGATCGTGGTGTGGGCCTTAGCCGCATCATCAAACCGCGCGAGGAATCGCGTCGCGTCATGCAGCACTGCCTTGGGTTCGCCCGAGGTGCCTGAAGTAAAGATGATGAGGCCCGGCGTGCCGGCAGCGCGGAGAATTTCGAGCTGCGAGTGTGGCTCGCCAGCTGCAGTTTCGTGCGCCGATATGTGCTCGCCACTTGCCACGAAGCGGGCCTGCGCGAGCCTCAGCAGCGCAGGATCGGGATCAGCGCTCGCCGGCAGCAGCGCGACGATCGCCCCTGCGTCAAGGCACGCAAACAGGTTCGCTATTGTTCCGCAGTCATAATCCGCTGTGAGCGCAACAACATCGCCTGCCGCAAGTCCCGCTCCAGCAAACGCCGCGCTTGATGCATCGACTTCACGCAATAAGTCCGCGAAGCTCACTTGAGCGCCGTTCGCTTCGATCAGGGCAGTGCGGTCACCATACCCCTGAAATCGTTCAAGAAGGCCGCTGACGGCCGCCATGGATCAGCACACTCCGCCCATATAGATCACCTGCCCGGTAACAAAGTCACTCTCCGGCTTGATGAAGAAATCGCAGATGTTGATCACATCCTCGATCGTGCCCTTGCGGCGGATCGCCTGACGCGCGATGAGCGCATCCATCTTTTCCTTCGGCACCGACTTGATGAGGTCGGTATCGACCGGCGTGGGACCTACAGCATTTACAGTGATGCCCGACTGGCCAAGCTCATACGCAAGCACTTGAGTAAGCGATTCCACCGCAGCCTTCGACGCAGCATAGGCAGCCTCGCCCTCCAGCTTCAACGGCGTTGCGACAGTCGCGAAATTGACGATCCGGCCACGCTTCTTCTGCATCATGACCTTGCCTACCTCGCGGCAGAACAGGAAGGTGCCAAAGGTGTTGGTGGCAAAAATCTGCTCCATTTTGGCGAGCGGCGTCAGGAACGCGTGGTTCATCGAGGCGATGCCTGCATTGTTGATCAGCGCATCGATCTGGCCGAATTCGCGGCGCACCTGCCCGACCATGCGAACGACCGCCTTCTCGTCCGCTACGTCGACTTCAAAGTGGCGATAGCCTTCCGGCGCATCGTCCCACGCACCGCGGCTGCAACCGGCCACTTGCCAACCCTCGGCCAGGTAATGCTCGACTATGCCGCGGCCAATGCCCTTGCGGCTGCCGGTCACGATCATCACGCCGCTCATGCTTCAGCGAGCTCGGCTTCGATGAATTCCACCAGCGCACCGACACTACGGAACGGGCTGTTGCGCATCGACATTGCTTTCTCGCTCGCGATCACGATCGCCTTGTCGAATTCGTCGTTGATCCGCGCTTCGGTCTCGCCAACCAGCATCACCAGCGATAGCGAATCCAGCTCGCTATCATCCCCGTAAAGCGGTGTGTCGTCGGTCGGATTCTCGAACTGCTCCATGCCGAGATCTTCATTGATATCCTTGATTGCACCAAGGACGATGTCTTTCACGCTGGCCAAGTCTGCCTCCGTTTGTACTCTGGCCGCAATCAGCGGCGAGCGATGATCTTTGCCGGATTGCCTTGCAGCACCACGTCCGGCGGAAATTTGCGCGTCACGAGCGAGTTTGCGACCACGATCGTGTTGTCGCCGATCTCGGCCCCGTCAGTGACAGTGACGCCTGCCCCGAGCCATACGTGATCGCCGATGGTAATACCTTTGGAGATCACGTCCATGTCCTCCAGATGCACACCCTTCCTGGAATAGCTGTAATTGGCGGCAACGATGTGGACGTGCGGTCCGGCGATGAAATTATCGCCGATAGTCGTCCCCTTGCCGCCGTCAATGAATGCGCCAACCGCGATGCGACCGCGATTGCCAATCTTGAGCACGCCGTCGCTGGCCTTGATCTTGGCAAAGCTGCCGACATGGCAATCATGCCCCAGTTGCAGATTGGGCGTTTTCTCCACCTCTGCCTTGGGGCTGATTTTCGCTCTGAACTTGAGGAAATAGTACAGCGAGACGAACGCCGATGGCGTCGCCACACGGGCAATGCCGCGCCAGACTGATTTCTTTGAGCCGCTCATGTCTCTCTATCTAGGGGAATCAGAGCTTTGCGAAAGACGCTTGTCCACAGTGTCGCGCTTCGGGGCACCCTTCACCGGAGGAAGTAAATTTTCCGCGCGATACCATGCCACCGTCCGACTGAACCCTTCAGCAAGTTCGACTTGCGGATCGTAGCCCAGGAGCCTGCGCGCCTTTTCAGTGGTGAAGCCCCTGTTATGCTTGAAGAATTTCAACCGGCGGCGATGCAGGGGTGGCTGGAAATCGAACAGCAAGCCCGCTTTTTCCATCATCCAGGCCGCCACATACATCGGCAACCAGGGCAGGTTGATCCACGGCTGGCGCACACCCAAAGTCTTTGCAGCCTCGCCAACATAATCCCTGAGTTTCTGATAGTTAGGACCACCAATTATGAATGTTTCACCAGCAGCTTCAGGCCTTGTCGCGGCGAGCATCATCGCGTCGACGAGATCATCGATATAGACCGCGTGGAAATAGGCATCGAAGCGGCCGACAAAGAAGAACGTGCCGTTCTGGACCATCTGGAACAGTTTGAGCATACGCGTATCGCCCGGCCCGTAAATGGCGCAAGGACGGATGATCGCGACTTCCAGTCCGTTCGATTCACCGAATGCACGCGAGAGCTGTTCCGCTTCAAGCTTCGTTTCCTGATAATCGTCTTGCGGCGCAATCGGTGCATTCTCATCCGCTGGAACCTGCGGGACACTGCCGTGAACACCGATGGTCGAAATGTAGACGAAGCGCTTCACACCGGCTGCTTCGCAAGCCTCCAGCAACGCCTTTGTCATGCCGACATTGACTTGCTCGAATTCTTCACGCGGCCCGTTATTGCGGTACATCGCCGCAACGTGGATGACGCAATCGAGCCCATGGGCGAAGTTCTGCGCCCAGCCACTGCTGTCCGGATTTGCGACAACTGCGCCGCTTTGAACTTCAGGCGGCAAGCGTGCAGCGTCGCGCGCAAGACAGACAACCTCGTGCCCGTCTGCGGCCAATCGCCGGGCGAGCGCGCCTCCTGTGAAGCCCGTCGCCCCGGTAACCCCTACGCGCATCAAATCAGACCTGCGTTATGCGGTCGAACCGCGCAGTGACCGGGTTTCCGAACAGCTTCACCAGTCCAAGCGTGCGCGCCGAGCGTTCGAGGAAGCGCATGATGGCGGTGTCACCCATTGCTCGGTGCAAGGCCATGGGAATGAAGAATTGCCGCTCGATGCGAACAAGCGCGAAACCATTGTCTTCGAATATCTGGCGCAAGCGCGTGTCGGAAATGCTGACGAACTCCCGCGTATTGCGCTCGATCCGCTTCTTGTACTTGAACAGCCAGCGCGAGAACATGTTGACGCTGCGTAACGACGGATAGTCTACGATCACGCTGACCCGCGCGAGGCGGCACATCTCGCGTACACTGGCTTCGATATCACTCACATGCGCGAGCAAGCGAACGCACACCACCGCGTCGAAACTGCCGTCTGGTCGGTCCACAGCATTCAGCGGGCCGACGATTTTTGGGGAATTCGTGCAAGCGCGGTCCACCAGATCGCTTGATGCGCTGACCGTGCGAAAATAGCCACGTCGTTCCAGCAGCCTTGCGAGCTGGCCGTGCGTGCCGGCATGGTCCAGCACGCTGGACGCCCGCTCCAAAGCCGGAGACGTATCGAGCAGGCTTCCAACACAAGCATCCTGAACACCGAGCAGAAATGCCCCGGCATCGCCTGAAAAGCGTCGCGCGTATTCTTCTGAGGCGGTAACTGTATCTGGCAACGCAATGACCCTGAACTATGATTCTCTTGGTCTGCGGTTTAATTCTGTTTTGCCAAACCTGCGTTAACAAGAGAACAGTCTGTTTCAGTGTGGTCCACTGGACGCGACCATTGGTAAAGCTTTAGTGCGCCGTTTGCCAGTGAAACTGGCGTTGCACGCTGTTCTATCTCTGCCATCACTGGCGGCGGAAGATAAAATGCGCCAACCTTGTCGCTGCGCAAAAGGATATCCGCCGATGGAAGGCAATCAAGCGCGACAGAAAGTTCCTCGGCATTGGCGATATTCACCTGACCGGTCTTGTCTTCGAAATCGAGCGGCTGATCGTTATCATTGCGCGGATTGATGAGTGTGAAATGTGCAGCCTGGCCGAAATAGGCCTGAATCCATGGATCGGTGGCGATGAGGTAGGTTTCTCCTCCGCGCAGCTTTGAAGCCACCTCGCGCGATGCTGAGACAAGCGCAGGATCAAGCGGTTCACCTGACAGGAGTGGCTGGCCCGCAAGGGCAGCCTTGCCGTCGCGAATGGTCCATTTGGCCGCTTCCCGGAACGAAAGATTGCCGGCGAGCGCGAATGCCAGCACCGCAAGCGCAGCGGTGTTTGAAACGATCCGACCTGGCCCGATATTCCCAAATGGAACCCGGTCACGGATCATCCCGGCAAGCCACAGGAACCCGCTTCTCAGGCCCACTGCCCATAGCAGAAAGATGAACGGGATTGCCTGCATGATGTAACGCGGAGCCTTCATCCCGCCCAGCGATTGCACCAGCAAGACCGGGATAATCACGCTGAGCGCGAGCAGAATTGCCTTGCGCGAATGGGACAGGCCAATCAGCACCGCAAGCGGTGTCAGAGGCCACAACACGCCATACATCGCGCGCATATAATCGTCGTAGTACATGAAGTTGTCCGCTTCATGCGCTGTCCATGCCTGTGTGGCACGCAGCTCTGGCCACATCATTACAAAGCCTGCCATTCCGATGACGAAGCCGACCACAATCAGGATCGCCAGCGCAGTGCGCTGCCATGAGGGAGTCCTCGCAAACTCAATCGAGAAGTACGGCGTGCGCGTAAACAGGAAAAGAACCAGCCCTGCAATGCCAAGGATGGAAATGACCTGCAGCAAGAGGGCAAGCAATGCGATTCCTGCGGCCACCAGAACAGCGATGAGAGTGCGCATGGGGGCTGCTCTCGGCGCTCCGAAGCTTGGCCCGGCAAAGATGCAGGCGAGGCCAAGGATGCACGCAGTTTGCAACGTGTAGAAACGCCCGATCTGACTCCATTCGATCCCCATATGATCGAACGCGAGGATGGCAGCAGCAATAAGGCCGACCGCAGGAGACGCCGTGCGCTTGCCCAGAACGTATATCAGCCATACGCACACGACCCCTGCGAGCAGCGAAGGGAACCGGGCCGCCATGAAGCCGTCCAGCCCTAACCAGGAATGCGCCAGGCCGGTTGCCATGGTGAACGGCCAGGCTCGGTCGTATATACCGCGCACATAGGTCAGCCCCTCGCCGTTGGCCCAGCTGGCTCCGGCAAGCACGTGATACCATTCGTCAGGATGCACTTCTCGTGTAGATAGACCTAACAAGCGCAGCACAAAGGCCAGCACCAACAGACCAAGAACGAGCCAGACAGTCAGGCTGAAACCGGGGTTTCGCCTTTCATTAAGCGGTTCTCCCGCCTCTGTCTCAAACTGGTTCGAGTTCATTTCCGTCATCACTAACTGGTCGATTCTATCCCGGACTTACGGTAAAACTTTATTCTGTTGGATTTAATAAAGCGCTTTGTCGCGAGTTGGGACGGACGTTTCGCTAGCTCAGTGCGACTTTGGGGGGCAAACCAAGCCGTGATCAAGTCTGTATCGATTGTTGTGCCTCTGTATAACGAGGAAGACAATGTCGAGCTACTGTGCCGTGACATCGCGGCGCACTGCGCGCAGCTGCCCGGTATTGAAGTCGTGCTGGTCGATGACGGCAGCAGTGACAACACGCTGTCGGAAGCGCGCCGCATGATGCTGGAAATGCCGATGATAAAGGTCGTGGAACTGGACGGCAATTTCGGCCAGACCGCAGCCATGGCAGCCGGCGTCGAGCTCGCCAGCGGTGATGTTGTCGTGACGATGGACGGCGACTTGCAGAATGACCCGCGCGACATTCCGCGCTTGCTGGCGCTGATCGAGCAAGGTCATGATATTGCCGTGGGATGGCGCAAGAAGCGGCGCGATGGCGGTGCACGCGTATTTATTTCAAAGGTTGCCAACCGCTTGATGGGCAAGATCCTCGGCGTGCAGGTGCAGGATAGTGGCTGTTCGCTCAAGGCTTACAAGGCGCCGCTCATCAAGGGCATCCCGCTCTATGGAGAAATGCATCGCTTCATCCCGGCGCTTTGCAGCCTCGCCGGTGCAAAGCTGGCCGAGATCGAAGTCAACCACCGCGCGCGCCAGTTCGGCGTCTCAAAATACGGCTTCTCCCGTATCCAGAAGGTGTTCTTCGACATAATCTCGATCCGCGCCTTGCTGAGCTATGCGCGCCATCCCTTGCGCTGGATCCAGCTGCCACTGCTGTTTGGATTGGTGCCGGCGATTGGCGTCCTGCTGTTCGCCTATTTCACGAATGGCAGGATTTCGGTGATTGAGGCTGCGGTCGCATTTGTCTTCTTCTCATTCTCGATCTTCATCATTGCCTGGGGCCTTCTTGGAGCCTTGTTCGCGCAAATCGAACCCAGCGTTGCTCGCTATGCGCGTCTTGCAGCCGGCCTTCCCTCCGGCAATCGCGACGCGCTCGAAAACTTATCGGATCATTCTGACCATGGTTGATGCCACAATGCCTGTTGATGTTTCTGTCCTGATCCCGGTTTGCGGCCGGTTTGACGATGTTCCACGCCTGCTCGATGCCTATCGCGATGCAGTGAAGGTCCATGCGCAAAGCTATGAGATCATGTTTGTTGTCGATGGCCCGCATATCGCCTTTGAGGAGAGCCTCGCCAAGGTCGAGCAAGACAAGCAGCCGGACGTCGTGCTGCGCATGCCGTCCAGCTTCGGCGAAGCCGCATGCCTGATGCAGGGCGCTCGCCGAGCTTCGGGAAAGCAGATCCTGATACTGCCAGCCTATTTCCAGCTTGAGCCAGGACATATCGGGAAGCTGTTCGAAGACGAGAGCGGTGCAGACATTGTTACCGCTGCCCGCGACCGCAGCCAGGACACACCGATGAATCGTCTGCGTGGCTGGTTCTTTGACCGCTGCGCGTCGCTTGCGGGATCGCCCTATCGCGACCCGGGTTGCGCGGTTCGCTTGCTGCGCTCCAATATCCTGCCAGAGTTGAACCTGCAGGACGAGCAGCACCGGTTCCTGCCGCTGATCGCAGAGCGTGCAGGCTACAGCGTCAAGCTCATGATGCTTCCGCAATCCGAAATGGACAGGAAATTCCGGTATCACGGACCGACCGACTACCTTGGCGCATTGCTGGATCTCATTTCCATGGGTTTCCTCATGCGCTTCATGCAGAAGCCCTTCCGATTCTTCGGATCGATCGGCGCCGCCTTTATCGCTGCGGGCGTCCTGCTTGGCATTTATCTGGTGGTCGAGCGCTCATTCTATGGCGTCGCGATGGGTGACCGACCGATGCTGCTCCTCGTCGTGCTTTCGATTGTGCTTGGCCTCCAGATCGCGGTTGTCGGGTTGATTGCCGAGATCGTCATGTTCACCCGCGCACGCAAGTTCTCCACCTATCAGGTGCGATCTGTATCGCGGGTGGAAACGGCTGACGAGTCTACGAGCGGAGAAAAGCCCGAGGACAGCGATCACGATGACTCTCAGTCAAGCGAAGTCAAGCCGATCGAGAACGTTCTGCCTATCAAGCAAGCCAAGTGATTCGCCGTTTTGTCATCCCGGCCTGTCTTCAAAAATGGCTCGCTCGACAAGGTTGAAGCCACCCGCTCGCAGAAGGTTGCAATGGACGGGCACGTCCATCTGCAAAGCGACATGCCGTGGGACCTTATCGCTTCGAATTTTTCTTCCCATGCACCAGACCATGTGCCGGTCTGTCTGATTGTAGAATCCGCCGGTATCGACCGCTTCGCTGAGCTACAGATGACTTGCGACCCTTGGGGAGCGACAGGCCTTAAAGACACGGCGACTGGACTGCACTTCGTGGCAGGACGCCAGGTTGTCAGCGAAGAGGGGCTTGAGATTTTGCTGATCGGATCGCGCGACCAGTCAGGGGAAGGACAGCCGGCGGACCGCGTGATCGGAGCAGGTTTCGACCGCGGTGCGGCAGTCTGTCTTCCGTGGGGCTTTGGTAAATGGCTGGGCAAACGCCGCGTTCTTGCAGGGGACATCCATAAGCGGCTTTCGTCTCAGGTAATCCTTGGTGACATCACCAATCGCCCACTGCATTGGCACGAGCCGATGTTTGCAGGTCAGCGCGTCCTGCGCGGTGCCGACAACCTGCCCTTGCCCGGAAGTAGCGATATTGTGGGCACATTCGGCTCCATCATCGAACCAAAAGAAGAAGTCACGACTGCTGACCAACTCGTTGCACTGCTGCGTGATACGGCAATCATGCTGGAGCCCTATGGCAAGCGCAAGACTGCACGGGCAAGCGTATTCGAACAGATCCGTCTTCGTCTAAATCGAGGGGGGGGCTGACATGCGTATCCTGCTTGTCGCGCCTCAGCCCTTCTTTATCGAGCGGGGCACTCCCATAGCGGTGCGATACCTCGCCGAAAGCCTCGGAATTATGGGTCATGAAGTCGATTTGCTCACGACTCATCTGGGTGAAGATGTGGACCTGCCGGGTGTAACAATCCACCGGGCCCGCGGTGCAAGGTCCGTCAAGTCGCTCCCGATCGGTTTTTCACCAGCAAAGCTGATGGTGGATGCCGCAATCGGCGCGGCGATGTTCAAGATGGTGCGTGCCAAGCGCTATGATGTGATCCACGCCGTCGAAGAATCGGTGTTTCTCGCCCTGCCGCTTTGCAGGGGCGATGGCCCGCGGCTGGTTTACGACATGGATTCGGTCCTCAGCGATCAGCTGATTGAGAAGTACTCCCGGCTGCGCTTCATTGGCTCAGCCATGGAGGCGCTCGAAAAGCGGGCGGTAGGCAGCGCAGAGCTGGTCATGCCGGTCTGTGAAGCGATTGCCGACAGGGCACGCGGCTGGGGCGCAAGACAGGTGCACGTCCTTCCCGATATTGCCCCTGCACCGCCGCCTAATGATCTTGCAGCGGCGCATGTACCCTCCATCCGGGAATCGGAAACACGCCCTCTCGCGCTCTATGTTGGCAATCTCGATCATTATCAGGGAATCGGTCTGTTGCTCGATTCGCTCGCGATTCTGGCGCCCGAGGAGCGCCCGGATGTAGCGATAATTGGTGGAAATGAGCCAAGTATTAACACTTTTACGCGCCAGGCCGCCACACTTGGCCTCGATCGGGATGTCCGTTTTCTGGGGCCCCGCCCTCTCGCCGATTTGATGCATTATCTGGCGCAAGCTGACATTCTCTGTTCGCCGAGGATCAAGGGCATCAACACACCGATGAAGGTCTACGCGTACATGGCGAGCGGTGTCCCGGTCGTGGCGACCGACATTCTCAGTCACACACAGGTACTCGATAATTCAACAGCTTATCTTGGTGACTTGACACCAAATGGATATGCGCAGGCGCTTCGCCAGGCGCTTCGTTCGGACGCCGATCGCAAAGCTATCGGAACTGCCGCTGCCGCGCGAGCTAAGCAGGAATACGGACTTGATCGCTTTCGCCAACGCTTGTCTGAGGCCTATCGGCTGTTGGAGCAGGCGATCCATGGAAACGGCGAGCAGAGCCCTTGAGGCGATAAAATTCGATCTCCTGCACGATGCGGGCTTTAACCATAATGAAATATTCGCTACCAAGGGCGTCCCTTCGGGGCAACAAACGCAAGAAAAAGACGCGGGCGCAGAGGAAATTGTAATGATTGGTGTTCAACTACCGGTCACGGCTTTAGCAAAAGCGATGGCACTGAGCGGGCTCATGTGGGCTGCAATTGTCTATCAAGCGGTGATCTGGCTTAGCTAAACACAGCTTTCCCTGATCAGAGCTTTCTCGGGAATCGGCGATCGCCGACGCGTCGACTATGGCCGTCACCCGATCATGCACGAAGCATATCTGATGAAATCAGCAGTAGCTTTGATGGTATGCCCCTAAATCCAGCTAGCAGGCATGTACTACGCATCAGCGCTCCATCGCCCATCCGTGAGTTCTGAAGGATAGATTTGCGAGCCTATCTACTGCAAACGCCGTGAATGCGCAGAGCTTAATAAGAACCCCGGCGAAACAGCACGCAGGGTACCGTCGCAAACAAGATTCCGATATCGACCAGCAGCGAGCGGTGCTTGCTGTAGAGGACATCATAAGCAACGCGGCGGCGATAGGATACGTCGTTGCGACCGCTGACCTGCCACAGACCTGTAATGCCTGGACGCACCGAGCAATAATCGCGGAAATAGCGGCCGTATTTGTGGCGTTCGCTCTCGACGATCGGCCGTGGGCCAACCAGGCGCATGTCGCCAAGGACGACATTCAGCAACTGCGGTAGCTCATCAATTGAACTCTTGCGAAGGAAATGGCCAATGCTGGTGATGCGGGGATCATTGCGGAGCTTTTGATCTCTTTCCCACTCACGGCGAGCCTCTGCATCGTTCTGCAGGAGAAATTCGAGCCTGCGCTCGGCATCGACTTCCATTGTGCGGAACTTGTAACACAGGAAGCCCTTGCCCCCGTGACCGATACGCGTCTGGCGGAAAAAGATGCTGCCGCGGCTAGTTGCCACGATCGCAATCGCCGTCGCAATGAGCAAAGGAGCAAGAAAGATCAGCAACAGGAGTGCAAGCCCGCGATCGAGCCACTGCGCCGAGTCTGGATCGTGAGCACCGGTCTCAGTATTCAGGGACGCTATCGGCGTCGGATGAAGAACTGCGGTGGTGGACACGGTTGCCTCTCATTTGCATCGCAGCACCCTATTTGCTGCGTTGCAACGTTAGTAAACCGTTAACCCGAAATTTGCAACTCAAGTAGCCCCGCTAAGGCTTTGAAAAACAGACTTGTATTAAAACGATGCACAACGCGTTAGGTTATTAACAACCCTAACCAAACCCAGAAGGCCGTGCAGCTACCCAAAATGATCGCTGCGCGAGTCGCGACCGGATAAAGGTCTGCATGCGCACCGTCGATATCATAGGCGATATCATAGGCAATCGGATTATCCCCGGCAGAGGTCCGCTTCAAAAACGCCGCTTCCTCATGAGCGCGCCCGCCAGGAATAGCGCTCGCAGGAATCGCACCCTCCGCCAGGAATGGACGGCGAAAGAGGGACTGAGAAACAGGTGGTCTTGTATCCATAAACCGATGATAGCGACCAATACGTTAGCAAATTCTTTCTAACGGACTATCTCGCGACGTCGCCGGCGCCCCGAGCGAGCGCCATCAGCGAAAAAGGCGCTGCGCTCATATCGAGCGCAGCGCCTTTTCCTCTAATTCATGTCTGCTTCCCAGTGCATTGCACCGGTCGCGACTAGATACGGAAGCGCAATCCTACGAAGAAGACGTTTTCATCAAAGCGCTGGTTGGCGCTGGATGAATTGCGCTGATAGTGGCTGAAACCGCCATTGACCGTAATGAGCCGGTTCACAAACAGGCGGCCAGTCAGTGACGCTTCAAACTCGTCGGCTGAAATACCGATCCCACGCGGGCTGATATCTGCATAGCGAGCGCTCGCCGAGACGATGAAATTGCGCTTGAGTTCGTGGTCCACCTGCGCGGAAACCTGCGTGCGCAGATTGCCAGCTAGGTCAGGAGCAACCACCTCGTCGATCGAACGCGATGCAGCAACGCGGATCGAGGTCAGAGGTGTGATATTCCAGAACGCGTCGGAGTTGACCGACAGGCCGGAAATATCTTCAACCCGGGCGTCATCGAAGTTCTGCTCAAGATAGCCGACGAACACGCGCAAGTAGAGCAACTCGCTAACCTGACGGCCGTACCCTGCTTCCAGTCGATAGCCCTCGGATGTCTGATCGAAACCAGCAGGATTGAACAATGGATCGCCTGGACGAACGTCCATCTCGCGCTTGTCATATGTGGCGCGCGCGATCACCAGATCGTTAGGCGTGATGGCGTATTCTCCGCCGCCCGTGATCTGATAGATGGTCTGGTCGCGGAACGAGAAGTCGACCACCGTGCCCCCATCGTCGCGCGCACTGCCATAACTTAGCTTGCGCACGCGGCCGCTGACCAAAGCATCCAGCGCTCCGAGATCCTGGCGAATCTCTGCAAACCCTTCAAGACTGTCACGGCCCAGTCGCGTTGCGAGGCTGTCGGCCGCGTCTAGCGCTCTGCGGCTCTCATTGTCGCTGCGATAGGTCACGCGGAATTGTGCCTGCGTCGACCGTCCGCGACCAAGAATGCCGCGCAAAGTGGCAAAATAGGCGTCGGTATTTTCTGACGAGTTGTCCGCAAAACGCTCCAGCTCGAGTCCTGTACGCAGGCGAAGATCAATCACCGGCATATCCAGCCGAACCAGCACTTCAGGACGGATCAGGAAAATCCCATCCGAGATCTTGTCGGTGTCTTCCGCCAGGATGTTGTCACTGTATGACGCGGTTGTGTTGAGTTCCGGGCGCACAATAAGAGTGCCCATCCGTAGGCCATCACCCTCATACTCAGGTCTCTCACGCTCAAGTACGGACTGGTTCTGAACATCGTCCTGTGCACTGGCAGGTGCAGCGGCCAGACAAGCAAACGCGGCCATGGCGCTCGCTCCGAGAGACAAGGCACGCTTGCGGCTAAGCCGCATTCCCTCAGTCGACATAATACCCCCTGAATTTCTTGGTGTAGCCATAGACGTCTCCGTCTCCGGTGCTGGCATATTTGCGAATATCCACTTGTGTCAAAGCCACCCCAGACACTGTTGCGTTGGTGTTGCGCAGGATCTCGATCACCGCCTGGATCGCGTTGGCGCTGGTCTTGCGCCATTCGCACAAGGCTAGCACGCGGTCAGACATCCGGGCAAGCAGCCGCGCCTCAGCTACGCCAAGGATTGGCGCTGTATCAATGATGATCACTTCGTAGCGCTCTTTGAGTTCCGTAAGCATCCGCTCGATATTGCGTTCAACCAGCGGATTGACGGGGCTGGATTGCGGTGCCTTCACACCAAGCACATGCATGCCCGATTCCTTATCGATAACAAGCACTTCGTCTAGCGTCGCTTTCTCAGCAAAGTAGTCATACAGATCAGGCTTGTCCTCTGGAATGCCGATCAGCTGACTGGTGCCGCAGCGACGCAAGTCAGTATCGACCAGAATGGTCGGCAAGCCTTCCATCGCAGACACACGGCCAAGGCAGACGGCCGTGGTCGATTTGCCTTCCTGCGGCAATGCAGAAACCACGGCGATAGTGCGCGGCTCTGACTTCGCGCTCAGCAAGAGGAACGCGCGGATCGAGCGAAACGCTTCGGTAAACAGTGATTGCGGATGATTGATGACATAATCCTGCGGGGATTCGACCGCAGGCCCGTCCAGAGTGGATTCCAGAGTCGGTACCGCACCCGCATAGCGCACGCCCAGCTTCGACTGCACATCACGCTTCGTCGCAATGCCTGTGCGGACATATTCGGCCACTCCGATAGCACCAAGGCTGGCCGCGAGCGATCCCACAAGCCCCGTCAGAATGAACAGGAGCGTGTTTGGCGATGATGGCGAACGAGGAACAGTTGCGCGCTCTGCCAGCTTGATGTCCGGCAGCTGCGCAAACTCAAGCGCAGCGGTCTCTTTCGAGCGGGCAAGAAAGTTTTCGTAGATGGTACGTGCCGCATCGGCCTTTTGCTGAAGTTCATTCAAGCCAGCTTGCGCGCGGCCATTGGCTGCGAGCGCTCCGGTCGCAGTGCCGCGGCTTCCGGCGAGCGATCCGACCCGCGACCGTGCGGTAACCACCTCGGCTTCGAGGCTGGACAGGACTCGGTTGATCTCCTGCTGGATTTGTGAGCGAATATCGGCCAGCTGGCGCTCGACCTGGCGGCGCTCCGGGTGAAGCTGGCCATATTTTTCCGTCAAGACAGCAAGGCGCGCGCTTGCATCAGCCTCCTGCGCACGCAAGGTACCGATCGTGCCAGACCCAAGCGCGGCACCGACGTCCGCGCCTCCGCTGCCCCGTGCTAGCTGCGCGCGCGCTGCGTTCAGCCTTCCTTCCTTCTCGGCAAGGTCTGCTCGGGCCATCGCGAGCTGCTGATTGATAGTAGAAACTTCCTGTTCCGCAATGGTCGCACCCTGCGCACTGAGGAGACCACGCTCGACCTTGAAATTGTCGACCGCCGATTGCGTACGAATGGCTTCTTCTTCGAGTTCAGCCAGACGCTCGCGCAGAAACGCGTTGGCGCCACTGGCTTCAGCCTGCTTGCCCTCAAGCTGCCACTGAATGTAGCTTTGCGCGACCAGGTTGGCGACTGTCGCGGCGAAGGCCGGATCGGTCGAATTGGTCTCCACCGTGAGAACGCGCGTATCGCCTTCACGGATCACGGTGTAGGTGCGCGCAATACGCGAGGCTAGGCTTTCAATCTCGTCCTCGCTCCAGGCATCGCCATCAGGCGAAAGCGTGTCGATCGCATAAGCGCGCGCCGCGCGCTGAGCGATTTCAGGCGACTGCATCAAGCGCAGCTGCGTGTCGATTGCCTTGTCGTCGGTTGAAGCGGTGTTGGGTTGATTGAGATCAGGGGTACGAATGACCGTGTCAGATGGCGCGATCAACAAGGCCGATCTCGCCGAGTAGCGCTTTTCCTGCACGAAATAGGCTAGCGTTACCAGTGCGATGACTGCACCAGCGACAGCGAGAAAGAGTTTTAGATTGCGCCGAAAGACCTGCCAGACCTGCATCGGATCAGGCAGCAACGGCAGCCCCCGGCTTTGCTCAATCGGGGCGTCAGTTGCCGCATCTGGCATGTTATGTGCGTTCATCGTTTTGTTCCTAGGACCGAGACTCGGCGGAAAAGCTGTTCTTGCTGAAGTCACAGCGTATCAGGCAAACGCCTACAACACGCTGAAACCCAGAGAGAAACTGGCTGGCCATCCAAGATAACCCGTATTCATCGCTACAGCCATAGCGCATGTTAGTCAGCAGCACATCACGTCCCTTACAGGGATCAGGTGCGCGTTCCATTGTTGGACAGCCCGCCTTTGGCTGGTTACCAACCCGCATCCGGTAAACCGCGTCACTATCATGCTCTTTCAAACTCTTCACTCGAAAAGAGTCGGCGCGGCAAAGGGGACGGACCCACTGGTGCGAACTTGTCCAACGCAATGTTCCAGCTGACTTGGGCAAACCTGAGCGGCGAGCTAGCAAGGCTCGCTGTCGCTGATCCAAAGCCCCGCTCTCGTTTGTTGTCGAGAAACTGGCGATGCGCAACCTTGCTATCAAGCGAAGCAGCATGCCGCGCCATCATCTCGCGCGCTGGACCGGCGGGAAGCGTGGCCATCACATCGCGCGAAGCCGCCGCCAGAGCGGCAAGGTCAGCGGCAGAGTGGTTGCCACTGAGCGAGCCTGGCCGTTCGATCGCGCCATAGCCGCAGGTCTCAGCAAGCAGGAACCGGGCTCCTGCCGCAAGTGCTTGGGCATAAAGCACGAAGTCTTCGCCAAGGCGCAACTTCTCGTCATAGGCAAGCGCATGACGCTCTATGAAGTCGCGCTTCAAAAGAGGCTTGAGAAACCCCAGTTCGCTGCGATTGGCACCGCGCATGCTGATATTGCGGCGCGCGAATTCAACCAGATCGATCTGCCTCGTTCGAGGCGCCCTTGCCAGATCAGGTGGCGCAGCCTTCGCAATGGCCTCGGCATTGGCAGCAAACAGGATATCGTCGGCAACAAAATCCCATGCTCGGTCGATTGCGTTCAAAGCAGCGAAGCGCCCCGGCAGAAAGCGGTCATCGGAATCGAGCAAGGCAATGATGGGCGCACTGCTTTCCGCGATGGCGCGATTTCTGGCGGCTGACGGTCCTTGATTGACAGGCTGGCGCAGCAGCCTGAGCCGGGAAGTGCCATCATCGGCTCCCTCGGCGGCAGCCAGCGTATCATCGCCGGAAGCATCATCGACCACAAGGACTTCAGCCACTTCTGGCTGTACCAAGGCAGATGTCACCGCGTCAGCGATGCACCATGCAGCCCGGTAAGCGGGAATGATGACAGCGATATTGCCCGGCACGCAGCCCCCGTTTGTCCTGCTCAAGCGTTGAAACTTACAGCCCTTTAAGCCTGTTTGGTAAACACGGTGTGAGTTGAAGGCCAGCCCCGGATGTGTAAAGCATCGCTCGAGCAATTCACAGGTCTTTATGCCCTGACGAGCTTTGAGTTCACCATTTCTTCCAACCGAGCCCTCTCTTGACCTTTCGCATCGGCTATCTCGTGCATGACCTTAACGACGCTGCGGTGGCGAAGCGCTGCGCGATGATGGTGCGCGGAGGCGCTGAGGTCTGCCTGGCCGGCTTTCGGCGAGCTGAGCCGCCAACAGCTGTTGAAGGGATCACACCCACGGACCTGGGAGAGACTGCCGACGGCGCACTGGCCCAGCGCGCGCTGGCCGTGCTGCGCAATGTCGCGCTCCCCGAAGCTGCCCGCCGCGCGATGGATGGCGCGGACATTCTCATCGCCCGAAACCTTGAATCGCTCGCAATTGCGCAGCGGATCGCTGGCGGAAGACCGGTCGTGTATGAATGCCTCGACATTCATCGCAGCCTGCTTGATCAGGGCATTGCCGGGCGCACCATTCGCAAGATCGAGGCCGAATTGCTTGCGCGCACTGCCGCGATCATCACCTCTTCGCCCGGTTTCATCCGCGAATATTTCGACCACCGCCCGACAGGCGATGCTGAGGTCAGGCTAATCGAGAACAAGATCCTGCTTGCTCCGGGCGAGACCAGCGACGCGATCCAGCCTTTGCCAAAGCAGCAAGGCCCGCCATGGGTGATCGGCTGGTTCGGGATGCTTCGCTGCGAGCGGACTTTGCGTGAACTGCTGCAACTGGCAGATGCGACAGGCGGCGCGGTCCAGATCCGCATTGCCGGCAAACCCTCCTCAGCTGAATTGCAAGACTTCGAAGCGCAGATCGCCGCTTCTCCCTATTGCCATTATTCAGGCCCCTATAAGCCTGCCGAATTGCCTGAACTTTATTCAGCTTGCCATTTTGCCTGGGCCATCGACTGGTTCGAAGAGGGACAGAATAGTGAATGGCTCTTGCCCAATCGCCTGTATGAGGCAACAGCCCATGCCACTGTTCCCATCGTCCTGAAGCGGCACGAGGTTGGCCGCTGGCTGGCCAAGAGAAATGCGGGTCTGCAAATCGTGACTACATCTGAACTGACACAGTTCTTTGGAAAATTGACACAGGCGGGTTACACTGGCCTGCAGGCGCCCGTCTCAGGGATTGAGCGCCAAGCGATCATGATGGGAGATGCCGAGTGCCACGAACTGACCGCGTGGCTCAAAGGACTGACTTAGTATGAGCGCGCTTGTCGTCATTCCTTGCCTCAACGAAGCGGCCCATCTTCCGCGGCTGCTGGAAGCTTTGCTGGCTGACCCAAAGGCAGACAAGATCGTCGTGGCGGACGGGGGAAGCAATGATGGTAGCCGCTCCATTGTGTCAGAACTCGCCGCTGCGAATGACCGGGTAGTCTTGCTCGATAATCCGGACCGCATCCAGAGCGCGGGGGTCAATCGCGCAGTGGCGACGTTTGGCGACCATTTCGACTGGCTCGTCCGGATCGATGCACACAGTTTCTATCCGGAAAATTACGTGTCGACGCTGCTCAACGCCGCCGAAAAGCACAAGGCGCGTTCCGTCGTGGTACCCATGGTGACACGCGCCCAGGGGTGCTTTCAGCATGCTGTCGCCGCCGCTCAGAACAATGTGATCGGCACTGGCGCAGCAGCGCACCGGCACACACATGCAGAAGGCATGTTTGTCGAGCATGGCCACCATGCGCTGATGGAGATCGCCGCGTTCAAGCGTGTCGGCGGCTATTGCGAAGCGATGCATTGCAACGAAGACGCGGAGCTCGATTTTCGTCTCGGACAGGCGGATGTCGCGATCTGGCTCGAACCTGCGGCAACAATCGGCTATTTACCGCGCTCGACTCCCTCTGCGCTGTGGCGACAATACCTGCGCTATGGTCAGGGCCGCGCGCGTAATGTCAGGCGTCATGGAGGCCGGTTGCGCTTGCGCCAAATGCTGCCTCTATTCGTGCCATTCGCGCTGCTGGGGATTCTGCTTGCTCCGCTCAGCCCGCTGCTCGCATTGCCTGGCCTTGCTTACATAGCTGCAATGTTCGTCCTCGGCATATTGGTTGGAATGACCGCGAACAGTCTCTGCGGATTGCTGTGCGGGATCCCGGCTATGATCATGCATGCTGCCTGGGGAGCCGGCTTTCTGCAGGAGATCATTAGACATCCGCGCGGGGTACCTTCTCGCTTCGGCTTCAGCACCGACACCAGCAGCCCCGCCAGCTGAAATGACAGCGGCTGAGAAAGAGCCACTGCGCGCCAATACGCAGCGCCCGGTTGCAATACTGGTCAGCAAGCAGCGCATTGTCGCTGCGAACAATGGCAGCTCTGCGTATGTCCTGTCGCTCGCTCGATGCATTGCGCAGGGGGGGTTCGAAGTCTGGCTGGTTCAGCCGAGCGCTGATCTCGCCGGGCGCACGCCGATCCTGCGCTTCAGCGACGAGCTGGATATCTTCGCGCGTCACGAAATCCTCGGGATGGAGCGCGTAGGGCGATTGGCGGTGGCGCTGTCACCGGCAGTGTGGTGGGGATTTCTGACCGGCGGGTTGAAGTTAATGGGTCGCAAGCTGCTGGGCGAGCGCGGGTTCCTGAAGGACCGCCCGCGACCCTATTCGATTGCGCTACCATGGAAACCCAACGAACATGGCTTTGTTCGGGCTCTCGCCGATCAGGCAGGAGACCGCCTTGGACTCGTCATCTCCGATTATGTTTTTGCCACGGACGCGTTTGTAGATGTCCCCGCGCAGACAACAAAGGCGGTCATCATGCATGACCTGTTCTCCCGACGGGATGGCAAAGGCGCGGATTCCGTGGCGGTGCTCGACGAGGCAAGCGAAATCGCCATGCTTTCTCGCGCGGACTGGGTCGTGGCCATCCAGGCGGAAGAGCGCGAGTTTGTCGCCAATGCATGTCCCGAAGTCGAAGCGATACTTGCACCGATGCCCGCCGCAATTTCAGCCGAACCCCGGCCTGGCGAAGACCGCCAATTGCTTTTCATCGGAAGCGACACCGCACCAAACAGCGTTGGCCTTGCCTGGTTTTTCGAGCATGTCTGGCCCTTGGTGATGGCTGAGGAGCCACAAACGCAGCTGGACGTAATTGGCACAGTAGGACGCAAGTTCGACACAAGTTCCTGCCCCAACGTGCGCTTCCTCGGCCTCGTCGATGACCTCGCTGCGCACTATCAAGCAGCGGGAATACTGATTTCCCCCCTCACCTTTGGCTCAGGCCTGAAGGTTAAGCTGGTTGAAGCACTCGGCCAGGGCAAAGCCATCGTGGCGACTCGCGTGACACTTCAAGGAGTGGAAGACATCTGCCTAGAAGCGGTTGAATGCCAAGATGATCCGCAAGCCATGGCTGATGCGATCATCAAACTTGCTGACAACAGCCATGCTCGAGCGCAGCTTGCGGAAAAGGCCTTGGCATGCGCGAAAGCGCATTTCTCGGCGGAGAGCGTCCATGCCGAGCTAAGCGCAAAGCTCGCCGCGCTTTTCGCAAATTAGGCTTCAGTCTTCCGACCAGATCGGGATCGCCTTCACACCCTTCTTCTTGGCAAAGATGACCGAGCAGCCCTCCCCCGCCAAGCGGACACAGGAAAGCTTGCCGCTCTTCCATGCCTGGGTATCCACCGCGATCCGGTTATTGAAGAAAGTCACATTATCCACGATCGAATGGCCATGGACGACAATTGCGCCCAGGTCCTGCTGGGTTTCGAGAAACGGTTTGCGAATCCAGACCAGGTCGTGCGGGTCCTGCTTCTTCAGCTTGATGCCGGGGCGCACGCCAGCATGCGCAAAGAAGTACGTTCCTGATCGATAGGACGTTGGCAGGCTCTCAAGAAACTCGATATGCGCCTTGGGAATCGCCTGCGCGAGACGCATTGCATATTCTGTACTGCTTTCCTTCTTCTCTTTCTTGGCGTCGGAATAGGACTTCAGCGTCTCCCATCCGCCTAGCTTGAGCCATCCCTTCAAGGCGGGCTTGTCTCCCATCAGCGCGCTCATCAGCAATTGCTCGTGATTGCCGAGCAGACAGATCGCGTTCTGGGTTCGCGTCAGATCGAGCACCAGGGACATAACCGTCTTGCTGTCAGGGCCGCGGTCAATCAGATCGCCGAGAAACAGGATCCGCGCGGTACGTCCATCCTCTGTGCGCGCCATATCGTCCCAGATCGCTGCAAGCATCTGCTCAAGCAAGTCGGCGCGCCCGTGAATATCTCCGATGGCATAGAGACGCTCGCCCGCAGCCGTGTGCGGGTGGCGTTTCCAGAATTCCATCCAGTTCTTGCCGATTTTCTTTCTGCCCTTACCCGAGACAGCCCGATCTGCCGAGCTTGCTCCTGATGCGTCTATAGGTAGAGAAAGAGTCATGGAAATACGAGGTGGTTCCCGAATGGATGTGACATTTGCCGTCGCCAATTACAATTCGGGGCAATTCCTTGAAGAATGCGTTAACTCTGCGCTCTCGCAGCGGGGCCTAAGCTGCGAAGTCATCATCGTGGATGACGGCAGTTCGGACGGTAGCGATGCGCAGGCGGAACGGATGGCGGCGTCTGACGAGCGGGTGCGGTTCTTCCGTACGCCCAGCAACCTGGGGCCAGGCGGTGCGCGCAATATCGCGTTCGAACACATGCGCGGGGACTGGTACGCCGTTCTCGACAGCGATGATCTGGTGGTTCCCGAACGAAGCGCGCGGCTCATCGCTGCCGCTGAGGTCCACAAGGCGGATATGGTGGCAGACGATCTGACTGTGTTCGGCGAAGGTATTGAAGGCACGCAATTCCTTGCGCAGTCCATGCTTCCTGGCACCATCCTGACTCTGGACGCCTATTTCCGAGACAGCGCAATGTACGGCCCCGCCCCCAATCCGGGCTTCCTCAAGCCAATGATCTCGCGCTCCCTGATCGAGCGTACAGCCATTCGCTACGATGAGAGCCTTCGCGTGGCCGAGGACGATGACCTGATCATTCGTCTGCTGATGGCGGGCGCGCGTTACTATGTTGCGCCGCAGGCCGGCTATCTCTACCGCAAGCATGAACAATCGATCTCGCACCGACTCTCCCCCGGGCACGCGGCCGCGATGGGCGCGCGCGCAGCACGGCTAGAGGAGGAAGTGCGCGCAGCCGGGCTCAATAGCGCGGCTTTCCGCAACCGCCAGAAGGCGATGCGGCAGGCGGTGGCCTTCACTCAGGCGGTGGAGGCCTTGAAACACGGCAAGCCAATGGCAGCGCTAAGGGAAGTGATGCGGGAACCGGGCAGCGCGCGGCATTTTGCCATGCCGATAAAGGCGCGGGTTTCCAGGATGGTCGGCGGCAGCTGAGCGATCCTCGGCAGATCTTTTCGACAGACGATATATCCCTGCCGGCAGGCCTGTCCTTTTATGGGGCACGCCCGCGAATGGCGATGCGGTTGCCTCGCAGGGCAACTAAGGATAATCTCTGAAGTTCAGAAGCTTGGTAAGAGCTAACAGGCGGGTCGGCAAACGAGGTCTGAAATTGCCGGAAAATGGAGCGTCGATTGGCGCTCAAAATGGGGAAAATCGTCATGCTACGCATATCGCAAATTCTTGCAGCACTCTGCGCCATGCTGTTGGGGCTCAGCGCCTGCGCAACCGGAACGCCGCCGATCGCGGAATCATCGCTCAATGCGCCATCCTATCAGATTGGTGCTGGTGACCGGCTCAAAGTCACTGTTTTCGGCGAAGAAGCGCTCAGCAATGAATATGCCGTCACATCGGTTGGTGATATTGCCTTCCCTCTGCTTGGAGCCATCCCTGCCGAAGGAAAGACAGTCGAGCAATTTGCTTCTCTGCTCACTGAGAAGCTTTCGAACGGCTATCTCAACGATCCGCGCGTCAGCATCGAAGTGCTGAATTATCGTCCTTTCTATATTCTGGGCGAAGTCAGCAACTCAGGCGAGTTCGCCTATCGTGCGAGCCTGACAGCCACGCAGGCGATCGCACTGGCCGGCGGCTACTCCTACCGGGCTGACAAGAGCAAGGTCTTCATTCGCCGCGCTGGCGAAACTGAAGAGCGCACTTATATCCTGAAGCCTGACCAGCCGGTCTGGATCCTGCCCGGAGACACTGTGCGCATCGGTGAGCGCTTCCTGTAGGATCGCGAGGGCTCTGCAACCATGGAGCAGGTCGTCAGCCGCCAGCCCAATGCTGTCTATCTGAACGACCTCAAGAGCGGTCAGGGCGCACTGGTGACAGATGCGCTACTGGCCGCGCTGCCGATCTTTGCATGCTTGTTCAACAGCATGCTTGGCCCGCTATCCGTCCTCCTGGTGTTCGGTTCCGCCGTGTTAACGGCATGGCTGCGGATGGAGAAGCTGCCGACAGCGCTTGCTCGCGCATGGCCGATTATCCTGATCCCGGCCTTTGCGCTAACATCATATCTGTGGTCGCTGGACCCAGGAGCGACTGCCCGATACGGCATCTTGTTCACCATTACCGTTGCCTCGGGCGTGCTGATGGCGACCTGCCTCGACCGGCGCGCCGTGCTGATCGGAGTGATGCTGGCTTACGCCGCATTTGTGATTGCCGGGTTCCTTGTCGGTGACACCAAGCGCGACGGGACGACCGGCGAAGTCGCTTTCATCGGCATCGCTGCGAGCAAGAACATGGCGGGCAGTTCGGCTGCGATCTGTGTACTGTTGTCGATCGCATGCATGTCTCTGGCGCATCAGATCCGCTCGTTCGGATTGCTGGTCACCGCCATCATCCTGATGCCTCTTGCGCTTTATTCGCTCTACATGGCGCTGTCAGCCGGTGCCCTGATCGGCGGCGGCGCGGCTGTTATCTGTCTGATGATGTGGATCACTTCGCAGCGTCTGCCGAGACAGGCGCGGGCATCAATTCTGATAATCATCAGCATCATGGTGCTCGCCGCGCTGGCGACGATGGAACTGTGGCTTCCGCTGGTGTTCGAATTCGTCATCACAGGCTCCGGCAAGGATGCCGGGCTGACAGGGCGGGTCGAACTGTGGCGAAAAGCGGATCAACTCATTGCGCAGCGCCCCTTCCTGGGGCAGGGATTCGCAGCGTTCTGGGTGCAAGGCAATCTCGATGCAGAGGCAATCTGGCGCGAATTTTTCATACTCAACCGAACTGGCTTCAACTTCCATAACACAGCCAAGGAAATCCTTGTCTCGCTAGGCTGGGTCGGTCTCGTGCTGTTTGTCACGATCGGCCTGATCGCGCTTGGCGCGCTGATCTGGCGCACGATGGTTCGACCTGATCCTGCGCGGATCTTCTTCTGCGGTTGGATGGTATACTGGACCTTGCGGACCTATTTCGAGAGCATGGGAATGGCGCAAATGTATGCGGAAACCATTCTTACCTACGCCGCGCTAACGCTGGGTTTCGCGCGTGACGATTTGCCTCTGACCGCGCTGGAGAAAGCGCAACTCCAAGCGCGAGGTGCACAAGCGAACCTCTCCTGAGGCAGTTCGCAAGGCCTTCACAGATCATGGAAATGTCACCCCCACCTGTTTTCATCGTCGGCGCACCGCGCTCTGGGACGACCTTGCTCGCCGCCATGTTCGGCGCGCATCCGCTTTATGCTGCGGGCCCTGAAACGCAGTTTTTTGTCAAGATTTCAGCGCACGACCTGCTCCGCGCGCCTCAAGACCCGGCCTGGCCCGTTGAGGCGCTGAAACGGATCCAGCAGCTTCACACCGCTGGCCAATCGACGCTCGACCTGTTCGAGACGGACATCGCCAGAGTCGAAGCCTTTCTCAAGTCGCGCGAGCCATCCGTCGCTGCCATGCTTGAAGCGCTGGTGGTCCCGTTTTCGCAAGCACGCGGCAAACCCGGTTGGGTTGAAAAGACCCCGAACCATCTCGAAAAGCTCAAACTTATCCGCGCCGCTTTCCCCAATGCGCGGATTGTCAGGATCGTGCGCGATCCTAGAGATGCCGCCGCATCGACTACACGCCTTCCCGCATTCAGCGATTCGATCGTCGCCAATGCCTATTTGTGGCGCGAATGGTTCGACCAGTCCGAGCGTGTTCTGGCCAATGACGAACTGAGCGCGACACTGCGCTATGAAGACCTTGTTGCAGCTCCGGCACAGCAGCTCGAGGCACTGTGCCAGGCGATCCAGGTACCCTATTCGAACGCCATGCTCGATTATCAGAGCGCCGCACAGGATGTTTCATCGAAGGCAGAGACCTGGAAAAAGCAGGTTTCCAGCGCGCTCGATCCCAGCCGCAGCTTTGCCTGGAAGAAGACCATGGACGCTGACACCGCAGAACTCATCGGCATGATCTGCCACGAGTGGCTAGAGCGGTTCGGCTACGAAATCGGTCCCGAAATCCGCGCGACACGCAAGGTTTACAACATGTCGGCGGGCTTTGTTGAGGAGTTTGAGCCTGTGCTGCGTTTGGATGCCCGGCAGGGTCTGCGCTGGCTGGGAACGTTCGATCTTGGCGAAGCAGAGCGAGTCTTCGATCATCCGCGCTATTATCGTTTCGGCAACCCGATCAAGCTGGTGCGCCTGGCTGCGGGCCGCGCCTATGCGCGCCGCCGTTTGCGGGCCCTTTCCAAGCATGAAACAGTTGGGTGATGCGCGGGACATATCGCCTGAAACTGCTCCTGCGCGAGCTGCGCCAGCGATGGCTTTTGTATAAGGCAGAGCGTGCCGTTGCGCGATTTCCGAAAGTCACTGCTAGAGCCGCGCATGGCCTGCCGAATCCGCTGATCGTGACGCTCACTTCCTTCCCGCCTCGTTTCCCCATGCTGGCCAAGACGCTGAAAAGCCTGCTCGACCAGAATGTTCGGGCAGACCGGGTCGTGCTGTGGCTCGCTGAAAGTGATATCGACCAACTCCCCCCAGAGGTCCTCGCCCTGCGCGATCACGGGCTGGACGTGCGCGACTGTAAGGACACGCGCTCCTACAAGAAACTGATCCCTGCCTTGGAGCGGTGGCCTGAGGCGACTTTCGTCACCGCCGACGATGATGTCTATTACCCGCCGGACTGGTTGGCGTGGCTGGTTGAAGCAGCCAGGGCGCACCCGCGCGATGTGATCGGGACCCGCGCGCACATGGCTCAGGTTGATAAAGCAGGAAGGCTTTCCTCCTACGCCGATTGGGAACTTGCAACGTCGGCGCAATTGCCGCGTAAGCAGGATGATCGCCTGTTCCCGACCGGTGTCGGCGGAATCCTCTATCCGCCCGGATCGCTTCATCCAGATGTTTCGAACGAAGCACAATTCAGGTCGCTCTGCCCCAACGGCGATGACATCTGGTTTTTCTGGATGGCGCGCAAGGCGGGCACCCGGCATCGCCGCACGCAGGCCTGGTTCGACATTGTCGAATGGCCGACCGACAACCGCATTTCGCTCAGCGACGACAATTATTTGGGTGATGGTAACGATCGCCAGATAAAGGCGACTGAGCAGGCTCTGGGGGTCCTTCCATGATGCTTGCATTCGTTCTGCCTTACTTCTCTTGCGAAAGAGTGCTCTCATGACGCGCATCAGTTTCATCATGCCAACTTTCAACAGAGCGCATCTGATCGAGGAGTCGATCCAGTCGGTAACGTCGCAAATGTCACCGAGTGACGAGCTCATCCTGGTCGACGATGGATCGGACGACGACACGCCCCGAGTGCTTGAGCGCGTCGCAGGCGAGCACCGGATCATTCGCCAGCCAAACAGCGGCAAGGCAGCCGCCTTGAATCGCGCTCTGGGCGAAGCGCAAGGCGAGCATATCTGGATATGCGATGATGATGACCTGCTGCGCGATGGCTGCGTCAAGCTGATGTTCGCTGCGATCAACAAGCCGAAAACGGACATGGTCTTTGCCCGCTACACGCGCTTTACAGAAGTCGATGGTGAAAAGCAGGACATGGGAACCGGCTATTGGCCTGACCTGTCGCGAGGTAGCATCGCGCGCCACGTGCTCGAAGATTCTTTCGTGATGCAGAATGCAACGCTGGCCAAGCGCAGCGCCTATGACACTGTCGGACCGTTCGACGAAACGCTGCTGCGCTCGCTTGACTATGACATGGCCGTGAGGCTCGCGACGCAAGTGCGCTGCCGCTATGTCGACTTCATCGCTTTCGAACAGCGCAAGCATGAGGGCGCGCGCGGGCCTGCGAGCATACGCCATGCTGCTGGCAGCTCTGAGACGGTCTGGCTCGACTATGACCGCAAGATCTTCGAACGCCAGCGCCAGATCATTCCTCTGAGCTTCTACCAGTCGATGTTCGCGCACCCTGATCCGCGGCTGCGCAAGCGCGTCGCCTTGCTTCAGCGCGCCTGCGTGTTCGCCCGCCATGACCTGTGGGACGACGCCCTCACCGATCTTCGATCCGCCGCTGAACTTGCTCCTACGGTTGCGCTCGGCCAGGTGGAGCGCGATATCTGTCGCCGGGCGGTTTGCGGCAAGCATGGGTTTCCCGGCGCATTGACTGATCAGATAATCGAACGATTACGGCGAATGAACAGCGAAGGGGGCAATGCGAGCGATATAGTCGAGACGATCCTGCGAGGAACCTTGTGGCGTCTGCGCGACGAGGATCGCGCAATGCGCAAGGCCGCCAAATCCTTGATCACACAGATCATTGGACTAAGCGGCTTCGCCCGTCTTTCAGCCAGTCACCTGGTCAGCAAGATCGGCTCGGAAGGCGACAACGGCATTACGGAAAACAAGGAGATTGATCCGCTTATCGCGAGTAATCAGCCGGAAAGGCAGGACCATGTTTCGCGTGATGAGAGCTTTGCGGGACGTTGAGCCGGATGACTTTCACTTTCCCACAGCGGCGGCACTTGCGTATCAGCCTGTCAGCGCGATGCGTCGCGGGGCGACTGACCCAGTCATGGATATGCATCTTGCATAGTGTGTTCATTGGAAATGCTCGAACCCTCGGAATTTATGGGATTGTTCAATCGCCCATCAGTCGGGTTTCGGCGAGCGCTGCGTCGCGGGTGTGTCGTATCGGGACTCTGCGCAAGTGAGTGGTGAAGTGCCTCTTGAAGGCTCCGGCCAGCGCGCAAAACTGGTCACTGGAGCAGCCTGGATGGGCGGCGCGCGGATCATCAATGCGGTCATTTCGTTTACCAGCATTATCCTTTTGGCCCGGCTACTTGCTCCCGATGATTTCGGCCTGATCGCCATCGCAACCGCAGTCTCGCTGCTGATTACGATGGTCAGCGAGCTGTCAGTCAGTGAAGCGCTGATTCACGTCGAGGAGGTGGAGGATGGACATTTTGATTCCGCCTTTACGATCGGGCTGATCCGGGCGGCGATCATGGGATTGCTGACCGCACTCCTCGCGATTCCCATCGGGCATTTCTATGATGATATGCGGTTGGTCGAAGTGCTCTACATCTTCGCTGGCATCGCCGTGGTTGGCAGCCTGATCAGCCCGCGCTTCATTCTGTTCCAGCGCGACCTGGATTTCCGCGCAATGGTAGCGCTGGACTTTGCCGACAAGTTCGTCGGGCTGGTCGTGACTGTCGCGATTGCCTGGGCAACGGGCAGTTATTTTGCCTTGCCACTCGGGATCCTTGCATCGCAGATCGCACGCGTGATCCTGTCCTTCCTGCTCGCGCCATACCGCCCCAGGATCACGCTTTCGCATTGGCGCGACCTCGTCAGCTTTTCGATCTGGATGACATTAGGCACCTGGGTGCAGACCATAAACTGGCGGACTGACCCAATGGTGCTGGGCCTGTTCGTACCGTCTGCTTCGCTCGGCCAGTTCTCTATGGCGGAGCGGACTTCCGGGATCGTCTCGCGTGAAATCCTCCACCCCATTACGCATATGCTGTTTCCCGCTTTCTCTCGCATTCGTTCCGAACGTGAGCGACTGCGGCAGGCCTATATCGCTGCGCAAGGCGTGCTTACGACTACTGTGCTGCCGATGGCGGTCGGCCTGGCATTGCTTGCAGAACCGATTGTGCGCCTGCTGCTAAGCGACAAGTGGCTGCCAGCGGTGCCCTATATCCAGATCCTTGCCTTCTGCATCGCCTGCAGGCTGTTCCAGTCGCTGGTCCCGGTCGCGATGGCAACCGGCAATACCAAGGCGCTGTTTAATCGCGACCTGCGCGCCATGCTGATCCGCCTGCCGCTGATGATCCTCGGAATTGTCTGGGGTATGAGGACCGGCAACGATGTCATCCTGGGCGCGCTTGTCGGGCGCGCAGCCGCAGCGATTATCAATGCCGCGCTCAACACCGTGTTGATCGCAAGGATCAGCCCGGTCACGCTGACCGATCACTGGAACCTTTCAGCAAGACCGCTCATCGCGGCTGCGGTGATGAGCGTTGTCGTGCTGGCGGTTTCTTCGCGGCTCAGCCCGTCCACCTATCTGTTCGAGACAGCGGTAGAATTCGCCATTCTGGTCGGTCTTGGCGCGATGACCTATTGCGCAACAATTGTCGGGCTATGGTTGGTGCGCGGACGGCCGCAGGGGGCGGAGACACATTTGCTCGATATCGCCAGGTCGGGCCTTGCCAAGGTCCAGATCACGTCCGGCTAGTCTGCCTCGTCGGCGTCCTTGATCAGCCGGGCCGGACACCCGCCCAGCACAACGCCGCCCTTGAACGGGCGATTGACCAGCGCGCCGGGCAGGACCTGCGTATCATCACCGAGCCTGGCGCCGTCAGCGATCATGGCCCCTGCCCCGATCCTTACCCTGTCACCGATCACGATGCCCTTGGATGATCCACCCAGATCTTCCAGATGCACACCCTTCTTGTCATAGCGGTAGTTGCCGCAGATGATCTTGGCGTCAGGGCCAGCTATCAAATCGTCCCCGATAATCGTTCCGCCTTCGCGGGAGGTGATGAAGCATCCTGCTTCGATCTGCGCTCTTGCACCGATATGGAGCGGACCTGTGAAGGCCTTGATCTTCACGAATGGTCCGATCCGGCAGTGCTTGCCAAGGACGAGGTTTGAATTGAGCTCTATTTCAGCACGAGGGCTCACCCGCGCCCCATATTTGAAATAGTAGATTAGTGAGACGAGGATCTGTGGTGTCAGGACCCGGCGGATGCCCAGCCACATCTTTTGCCGCGCGGTCAGCATGGCATTCGCTGCTCATCAGGCCGGGCCCGGCGGCTCACAGCAGATTACGCTCACGATACCATTCGACCGTCGTACGCGCGCCTTGCGGCAATTCCACCCTGGGTTCGAAATGCATGCGTTCCTTCGCCTTGGTCAGATCAAACGCGCGGTTATGCGTGAAGAAGCCTACCCTGCGCCGGGACAAGGGCGGCCGAATGCCAAACGGCTTGCAGATGATTTCGACCAGCCTGGCGATCAGCAACACCGGACCAAGCGGGAGCCGGGTTTCAGGCGTTTCCATATCGAGCGCCTTGGCGATCACCCGCACGGCATCGTTCAAGGTTATCGGCTTGCCCGATGCGATATTGAAGGCTTCGGCATGGACCTGATCGCGCGGTGCGACAGCGGACAACAGGAGCGAATCCACCTGGTCATCGATATAGCCGAAGTGTGCCAGCGTTGTGCCGCTGCCGATCATCACGAAATTCTCTCGTGCGATCATGCGGAACAGCTTCAACTGTCGCATGTCTCCGGGGCCGTAGACCATAGCCGGGCGGTTGACGGTGATGACCATCTCGTCCTCTCCCAGCTCGCGCGCCATCATCAGGATTGCACGTTCCCCGGCCAGCTTGGAGCGGTGGTAGACATCCATGGGATTGAAGGGCGATTCCTCGGTCGCGGGAATTTCCATTACATCGCCGTGGACACCCACGGTGCTGACATGGACGAACCGTTTGACCCCCGCTTGATAGGCAGCCTCGGCAAAAGCCAGAGTCGCAGTCTCGTTGACTTCGAAATACTCCGCTTCGGAGGCTTCCGTTTCATTGAACATGGCTGCGACATTGAAGACATATTCGACATCTTCCAGCAGCGGGACCGCATCCTGCGTGTTCTTGAGGTTGAACACCGCCGCGCGGTGCCCCTTGCTGCGCAGCTTGTCACATTCTGTCTGGTCAATCGTCGTACCAAGCGCATCGGCGCCGATATCGCGCAGGCGTTTGAGCAAAGCTCCACCAATGAAGCCGCCAGCACCTGTGACAAGACACTTCTTGTCCTTCAGCTCGCGCTCTGCAGTGCGCAAAGCCAATACCGACTTGTCGGCCAGTTCCACCCTATGCTGCCCCTTCAATCACAATAACGCTGGTGAACAGTTTGCCATGGCGAAACATCTGACGTTTTCTGGCAAGGGTTCGCACTGAAGCGAATCCTGTCTCACGCATCATTCTCAACAGCTCCTCGGTGTCAGTAAACTCGACACCGTCTCTCAGTACAAATTTGTGTAATGCGCCCCAGATGCGAGTGAGGTTCGAGCCTTGCGTATCACGCTCGACCAGCACCAGATTGCCTCCTGTATAGAGGCAATCTCTGATGGATACCAGTGTTGCTGAAAGATCAGCAATATAGTGCAAGCTGCTGAGCGCGAGAACCAGGTCGAAGCCAGGCCTGATCGTATCATGGCGACCTTGCGCAATGGCTGGTCCCATTTGCTCCCAGTCGCCGTGATGGAAGGCGAGATTGGCAAGGCCTTCCAGCTGTGCCAATCGTTCGGCTTCAGCGATCATGACAGGCGCGATATCGATCCCGTGGAACTCGATATCGGGGTGTTCCCGTGCCAATTGCCGCAAGGCCCAACCGGTCCCGCAGCCAATATCCAGCACCCGGCGAGCGGTCGAAAGATCGATCTGCCCAAACACTTCGCGCGCATGCATCTGATACCACGGCGCAAGTCGCTCGGTCTCATAGGTCGCAGCCCATGCGTCGAACTCAGCGATAATCGCCTCGCGCCGTGAATTGGCTGGATGTTCGTCTGACAAATCGCCCCCCAGTGTCATCTCGGGGGGCATTATGGCGAAGAAATTGCGATCCTCGCAAGCCTGCTCGTGTCGTGGAGCGGATCAGGCGGCCGCACGTCCGCCGGCGTCGGCTTGGATGGCCGTCTGCATCGCCCTCATCACATCGAGGAAATCCTGCCGCAAAGTCACGAGCATGTCCTCATTGAAGCGAATGGTCATTTGCCGCACCTGCAAATTGGCTGAACCGTAAAATTCACGCAAGGTCTGGCTCATCGGGCTAGCGGGATCAATCGCACGCTCCAGCCCGAGAATAACCTGTCCGGCCCGGCTCAGATCATTCCGCAGCGCTGCGCGGTCATCGCGGCGGGCGGACGCCTGCGCCTGGCCAAGCGCGTGAACAACAGCCTCCAGGCAAATTTGCGTGAGTTTCGTACCGTCTGATCCCTCAATGCGGGCGTCGAGTTCGACCCGGCGATACGCTTCGGCAGGATTGGTGTGCAAGGGCAACATGGTTAGCGATCCGAGTTGTTCCAGATCTCGATCTGAGACTGGATGAAGCTGAGGGTAGATTGCGATGCTGAGACGTTTCTGTCAGCGGCGATGAACTGTCTCGTCATTGTCTCGCGTAGCTTGTCCTGCTGCTCGGTAATACGCGCGAGGCGCTCGTCGATCCGCTCTATCTGCTGACTATAACGTGCGACAGAGCCCGCCAGCGAGCCAGGATCGCCCGGAGCGCCCATGGACCGCGAGATATCGTCAATCGTCGCAAAAATGCCGAACAGCCCGGTGGTGAACATCGCGGCCGTGGCGGTAGGGTTTTCCCCGAGGGTTTCGTTGAGTCGCGCGCTGTCGAAGGTGAATGACCCGTCGCGATTGATCGAGACCCCAAGGTCCGAAAGGCGGCTTGGCTCACCTGGCGCGGCATTCGGCATGATCACTTCGGACGTGAGCCCGGATAGCGCGCGCTTCAGGCCCCGGGCGCCGGCATCGCGCCCAAGCTCTCCGCCGAGGGGGTTGGCAATATCACGCAGGTTGCCAGTGATGTCATTGAGCGCCGCCACCAGATCGCCCATCACCGCACTGATCGCGCTGTTGCGCGAAGCAAAGCTTATCGTCGCGGGCACCCCGGTATTCGTGCCTGTCAGTTCGGCTGTAAGCCCGCCGGGCAGATCGGTTACGCTGTTCGACTGGCTGCGCATCTCGACCGTGTCGAAACGAAAGACCGCATCCTGAGCGGTAGAACGCTGCTGGCCGGTATCGCTCGCAGGGTTCCAGCCAAGGTACCCGCAGCCTATCCTCACCAGCCTCGCGCTGTCGCTGCAGCGCACGCAGGATTTCAACGAGCTTGTCGATCAGGTGCGGATCGACCTTGGCGCGCAGATCGTCGGGCGGATCTGCCTTCCCGATCAGCCGCTCAAGGTCGCGACGCTGGACGCCTCTCTCGAAGGTGCGATCCTTGGCAGCCTGAGTGATCCGGCAACCGGGCAGCCGATGATCGAACCGGGTTGCGGACAAATGATCGCTGAGCGGGTGAACGGACTTATCAGCGAGGCGGGCGGCAGCATCGCGCTGATTGTGCAGCCGCCTGCCCGTCGCCCCCTCGCCAAGCTGCTCAAGACCCGCGCGCCGCAATGCCTCGTGCTTTCGATCAACGAATTGCCTGCCAGCCAGCCCGTAGAAGTTGTCGCGGTGATCGGGGAAAATGCGGAAGCTGCCTCTAACCCGGCTCTTTCCATTCCCGAGGATAACCACGCACTAGTAGCATGAGTTATCAGGCCCACTCTTTTGCCGGGGCAAAGCCCTATGGCACCTCTCCCTACCACTCCAAGGAGGTGGTGGAGGACCGGGTGCGCCGGTTCCTGCCCATGGTCCGGCGCGCGGCATGGCATATCTATGGCGTGGGGCGCGAAGGGCTCGATGTAGAAGACTTGATGCAAGCAGGTGTGGTCGCGCTCACCGAAGCAGCGACGCGGCACAATGGGCCGGGCGAAGACGGTTTTGCTGCTTATGCGAAGATGCGCGTGCGCGGCGCGATGTTCGATCAGATCCGCAGGCTGATGCCCGATAGCCGCACGACGGTGCAGCGGCGAAAGCAGTACGAGGCAGTCTGCGACGAGCTGCGCGGTCTCCACGGGCGTGAACCGAGCCGGGCAGAGATTGCGGAGCGACTGGGCTGTAGCGATGCAGAACTTGCCGAGCTTGAAACAGCGCGCACTCAGCTGACCACGATCGAGGACAGCTATGACGAGACCCACCCAGCCTTCGCTGACGAAGCCCCTGACCCATTTGAGATCCTCGCCGAAATGGAGGATCGCGAGCGCATATTGCACGCGGTGCAGCAACTGCCTGAGCGGTTGCAACTGGTTCTGCAGCTCTTCTTTGTCGAAGAAATGAACCTCACCGAGATCAGCGAAGTGCTGGAAGTAAGCGTTCCACGCGTCCACCAGTTGCGCGGTCAGGCGCTGAGCAAGCTTAAGGCCCTCATGACTGCGGACTAACCGCTTCTCTGCCTATCGCCAAACGCGCGCGGTTTCCGAAAACGACCAGATTGGTTGCCAGCGCGACAGCAACAGAGCTTGCGAGCACGAACAGCATGACATCGATGTAATGAACCCAAGGCAGACCGATCGTTGCATACCAGCTCACCCCGCCGAAATTTTCCGGCACGTAAAGATAGAACGTGTGGAAGGCATAGACGGAGAAGCCCCAGACCAGTCCTGCCACCGCCGCACGCGCATCCATGTTGCGGAAGAGCAGCGCTGCAATGAATGCGCTGAGGATCGGCATGGACAAGAGGCCGTTCAGCTCCTGTAGCAGATTGATGATGCTTTCAGCACCGTCATAGACCGGAACCAGTGAAATCGAGACAAGCATCGCGATGATCCCGACCACCCGGTTGAGCCGGCGCACATCGACCTCGGGATTGATGAATTTGCGGTGAAAGTCGACAGACCACAAGGTGATGGTCGCATTCATGACAGCAGAATAGGTCGTCAGCACAGCGGCCGCGATCATCGCTGCGAACATCCCGCTGGTCCAGTCCGGCAACACTTCGCCCACGACCATGGCGTAGGCTCGGTCATCGACATCTCCGAACAGCTTGAAAGCGACAATGCCGGGAATGACGACGATCGGCGGGACTATCAGCACGCGGATGATGGCCGCTGCAATCACGCCCTTCTGGGCCTCTTTCACATTGGGCGCAGCGAGCGCCTTTTGCGTGATGTTCTGGTTGGTCGACCAGTAGAAGATCTGGATGAACAGCATCCCTGTGAACAGGGTGTGGAACGGGATCGGGCTGTCGAGCGAACCGATCATCGTCAGCCGCTCTTCCGGAACGCCTGTGGTAATATCCCAGCCGACCGCTTGCATGGCGAGGACAACCACCACCAGCGCCAGCGCAAGGATGCCGACACCCGCATAGGTGTCGAGAACGGCAACTGCTCTCAGCCCGCCCAGGATCGCATAGGCTGCGCCGACCAACGCGAATATCGCTGCAATGGCCGTGACCGATGCCTCAACCCCGAACAGCGTCTGCATGAACAGCGCGCCGGAATAGATCACGGCAGGCAGGTAAATCGCGAAATTGCCGAACAGGAACAGGCCGGAAATCACCGTGCGAATGCTCGCGCCATCATAGCGTTGTTCGAGCAATTGCGTGATCGTGGTGCAATTGTTGCGGTAGTAGATCGGGACAAACACGAAGGCAAGCAGCAGCAAGCCAATGAAACCTGCGAGCTCCCACCAGGCGAGCAGCAGCATCTGGTTACCGTTCATACCGACCAGCTGATCGGTCGAAAGGTTGGTGAGCGTGATTGCCCCGGCGACGAAAAACCAGCTCAGCCCGCCGCCAGCGAGGAATATCTCGCGATCGGCCGATGCATGGCTGGCTGCCCTTGCGGCAGCGACCTTGCGCCAGGTCAGCCAGGCCAGCAAAGCCATAAGGCCGAAGAATACCGCGACCTGGACGCTGTTATCCATGAACAATTTCCCCTCTCACCCCTTACTGAGGGCATAGCCGCCTCATCCGAATTCGGATAGAGCAGAAAGCAGCGGAGCTTGGACAGGACGGGGATGACATCGCAATCAGCCAGACATGACGTGGTTCTGCGCGCAGCGGGAAACCTGATGGTGTTGTCGGCACCGACAGGTGAACGGGCACGGCTGCTCTATTGCGGGCCTGACCTGCTGGATTGCAATGCAGAACAACTCCTCGCTCTGGCAGCACGCGACCACGCGCCTGGCGGCCCGGAGCAGCCTATCGCGGCGTCGCTGCTCAATGCCACCGGAACCGGTCACCCCTGCCCTCCCGGAATTCTCGCGCATGTAAACAGCCAGCATTGGGCGCTTGATCCGCGGGTGGTCTCTGTCGAGCACTCTGATGAGTCAAGCTGTGTCATCGTGTGCCGCGACGACGCCGCCAAACTCGAATTCCGTCACAGGGTATTTCTCGACTCTCGAAGCGGCGTCGCTGGTTTTAAGACAACCGTTACAAACACCGGCGAGGTGACAGCGGCGCTCGAATGGTGTGCAGCCCTGTGCTTGCCTCTGGACGAGCGCTTGACTGAAATTACCAGCTTCACTGGCAAGTGGGCGGGTGAGTTCCAGACCGAACAATTGTCGTTGCCGCGTGGGAGCTTCGTCTGCGAGAATCGCGCGGGCCGGACCAGCCATGATAGCTATCCAGGGTTCTATCTCGGCGAACGAACCACCAGCGAGACACATGGGATAGCGGCAGCGATACATCTGGCCTGGAGCGGCAATCATCGGTTGCGGCTGGACCGGCTTTCGGATGGTTCGCTTGTCGCACAAGCGGGTGAGTTGCCACTTTCAGGAGAGACCACACTTGCGCCCGGCGAACGTTACACCACGCCGCTTTTTGCCGCGTGCTGGTCGAACGAGGGTTATGGCGATGTGACGCGCCGGCTGCACCGGTTTGTACAGGCGCGATTGCCGCGAACCGAGAATGCGCGGCCAGTGCATTACAACACATGGGAAGCAGTCTATTTCGACCATGCACCTGACAAGCTCATGGCACTCGCTGAGCAAGCAGCGGAGGCCGGGGCCGAACGCTTCGTGCTTGACGATGGCTGGTTTGGCGCGCGTAGAAGCGATCGCGCGGGGCTTGGCGATTGGGTTGTCTCAGGTGAAGTCTATCCTGACGGGTTGAAACCGCTCGCCGATCATGTCCGCGCGCTAAGGATGAAATTTGGTCTGTGGTTTGAGCCGGAAATGGTCAATCCGGACAGTGACCTCTACCGCGCACATCCTGACTGGATACTCAAGGCGGAAGGCGCAATAACCATCGCATCGCGCCACCAGCTGCCGCTCGACCTGACCCGCGCTGAAGTGAGCGATTACCTGTTTGAACGGATCGACACGCTCGTGGCAGAGCTTGGTATTGCGTACATCAAATGGGACATGAACCGCGATATCCAGCACCCTGGCGGCGCAGATGGCAGGCCTGCCGCGCACCGGCAGGTGAAGGCGCTCTACGCGCTGATCGACCGGCTGCGCGCGGCGTATCCGAACCTGGTGATCGAGAGCTGCTCCAGCGGAGGCGCGAGGGCGGATTATGGCATTCTCCAGCGCACGGACCGCGTCTGGACCAGTGACAATAACGATGCACGGGCGCGGCATGCGATCATGCGCGGGGCCGCGCATTTCCTGCCGCTGGCCGTGCTCGGCAATCATGTCGGGCCAAAGCGCTGTCATATCACCGGGCGCCGCTTCGACATGCATTTCCGCGCGGGCACAGCTGTGTTCGGCCACATGGGCATGGAACTGGACTTATCCCGCGAAAGCGAGGCCGATCGCGCAATCCTCGCCAATGCCATTACGCTGCACAAGCAGCACCGCAATCTGATCCATGGGGGCGGTTATCACCGGCTCGAAACCGCCCCGCACCTCAACGGCATTGGCGTGGTGGCGCAATCAAAAGATGAAGCCCTGTTCCAGCTCGCTGTGCTCGATCAGCATCCAACGCCGCATCCGCCGCGGCTGCACTTTGCCGGGCTTGATCCTGCCAGGCGGTATTCACTGAGCTGCATCTGGCCTCAACCTTTGGCAAAATCACATGGCAGCTTTGCCGGATCGGCGCTGATCGACTATGGGCTGCAATTGCCGCAAACCTATCCCGACACCTGCCTGATTTATCATGTGAAAGCTGAGATTTGAGCTCTGACCAGACTTACGACCTGCTCGTCATTGGAGGCGGGATCAACGGCGCAGGCATAGCTCGCGATGCAGCTGGTCGCGGCCAATCGGTGCTGCTGGTTGAGAAAGATGACCTTGCGAGCCATACGTCCAGCGCGTCGACCAAGCTTGTCCATGGCGGCTTGCGGTATCTCGAGCATTACGAATTCAGGCTGGTACGCGAGAGCCTGATCGAGCGCGAGCGGCTGCTTAATATTGCGCCGCATATCATCTGGCCGCTCCGCTTCGTGCTGCCGCATGATGCTGGTCTCAGGCCCAAATGGATGCTGCGGCTGGGCCTGTTCCTCTATGACAATCTCGGCGGGCGAAAGTTGCTGCCCGGTACACGGACCGTGAACCTGCGCGATTATCCTCACGCGGGAATTCTGGAGAAACGCCTCAAGAAAGGGTTCGAATATTCGGACTGCTGGGTCGAGGATTCGCGGCTGGTCGTGCTTAATGCGATGGATGCCAAGGAACACGGCGCCGAAGTGCTTACCCGGACTGAGTGCTTGAAGCTCTATCGCGGCGAGGACCTGTGGAGCGCGACACTGCGCTCCGGCGATGGCAGCGAACAGCAGATCAAGGCACGGATCATTGTCAATTCCGCCGGACCATGGGTGGATGACGTGCTGGGGCTGGCGAAGCCTGGCAACAACCATCGCAACCTGCGTCTGGTCAAAGGCAGCCACCTGGTCTTCCCGAAGCTGTATGAGGGCCGCCACGCCTATATCTTCCAGAACAAGGATGGCCGGATTGTCTTTGCGATCCCCTATGAGCGGGACTTCACGCTGGTCGGCACGACCGACGTGCTGTTCAAGGATGATCCCGGCACGGTTGCGATTTCCGATGAAGAGAAACGCTATATCTGCGATGCCGTGAACGAATATCTGCGCGTCGATGTCTCGCCTGAGCAAGCCGTGTGGGACTATTCCGGGGTCCGCCCGCTCTATGAAGACCAGTCCGGTGACAATTCCACCGTGACCCGCGATTATGTGTTCGCGCTCGATGAAGACGGCCCGCCGATCCTGTCGATCTTCGGAGGCAAGATAACCACCTATCGCAAACTGGCGGAACACGCGCTGGAAAAGCTCGGCCTCGGCAGCGGAGAAAGCTGGACAGCCTCTGCCGATCTGCCCGGCGGCGACATCGATCCCGCGCGCTTCGATGAATTCTTCGTCGATTGCATCACCCGCTGGCCATGGTTCGGCCCTGACGGCATCCTGCGGTTGGCCCGGGCCTATGGGACGCGAATGGAACGAGTTTTCGGAAAGGCCTCCGGGCTCGAAGACCTAGGCGAGCATTTTGGCGGAGACCTGTACGAGGCCGAACTGCGTTATCTCGCGAATGAAGAGTTTGCGCAGACATCGGACGATGTCCTGTGGCGTCGCAGCAAGCTTGGCCTGCACCTGGATGAATCCGCAAGAACGCGCGTCGCAAGCTGGTTTGCGCGCGAAAGCTTGCCGCGTTAGGGACAAACTCATGAGCGAGACCAAGAAAACTCCCGTCCTCGTCACCGGCGGCGCTGGCTATATTGGTAGCCATGCTGTGCTCGCGCTGAAAGATGCGGGCTGGCCGGTTGCGGTCATCGACAACCTCACCACAGGCTTTCGCTTTGCGGTCCCCGAGGATGTGCCCTTCTACCAGGGGGATATTGCCGACGCCGCCCTCCTCGCACGCATTTTCGCAGAGCAGGGCATGGGCGGCGGGAGAGGCGCAATCATGCATTTCGCCGGGTCGATAATCGTGCCCGAAAGCGTCGAGAACCCGCTCAAGTACTATCACAACAACACCGCAAAGAGCGCCGCATTGGCAGAGGCCGCAGTGACAGCAGGCGTGCCGCATTTCATTTTTTCCTCAACCGCTGCGACTTACGGCATCCCGGAAAGCTCCCCGATCAGCGAGGATAGCCCGAAGCAGCCGATCAATCCCTATGGCTGGACCAAGCTGATGACGGAGCAGATGCTCTCTGACGTGTCGAAGGCGCATCCAATGAACCATTGCGCGTTGCGGTACTTCAACGTCGCGGGTGCCGATCCGCAGGCACGCAGCGGGCAATCGACCGCTGGCGCAACGCATCTGATCAAGGTCGCGGTCGAAGCGGCACTGGGCAAGCGCGACCATGTCAGCGTGTTCGGGACCGACTACGACACGCCTGACGGGACCGGCGTGCGGGACTATATCCACGTCGCCGATCTCGCAAACGCCCATGTACTGGCGCTGGAAGCGCTGATTGAGCAGCCCGAACGCTCGCTGACGATGAACTGCGGTTATGGCCGCGGCTTTTCAGTCCTCGAAGTGCTCGACGCGGTCGATCGGGTCACCAACCAGCCTCTGGACCGCCGGATCGAAGGCCGCCGCGCTGGCGACCCGGATTCGCTGGTATCCGACCCTTCGCGGATCAGAGCAACGGTGCCCTGGCAGCCGCAACATGACGATCTGGAAACGATCATCGCCCACGCGCTGCAATGGGAGCGCCGCCTGAGCGAACTGCGGGGGGAAGCCTAAGCCCTCTTAGGGCCGAACCCTCCGCCCGTTGGCGTCACGATTTCCACGCTATCGCCCGGGAAAACCTGCGCCTCACCGCAGCCCGTCAGATCCTCGCGCGAGCCATCTGCGCGCAAGATCGAATTGCGCCCGATCCGTCCGGCCTCACCGCCCATCAGGCCTACTGGCGCAACCCGGCGATGGTCTGACAGGATCGCGCACTCCATGTCCTCGAGGAAGCGGATGCGGCGAGTGATTCCGTCGCCTGCATTCCACTCGCCCTTCCCGCCAGAACCGCGATCGATCCGGAACTCGTCAAGCATCACCGGAAAGCGGTGCTCCAGTACTTCCGGATCGGTGAGGCGTGTGTTGGTCATATGCGTATGAACTGCCGCCGCCCCGTCAAAGCCGGGTCCTGCCGGCGCGCCGGAACAGATCGTCTCGTAATACTGGTAACGCGCATTGCCGAACGTGAGGTTGTTCATCGTGCCTTGCGCGGTGCCGAGCTTGCCCAAAGCGGCGAACAGGCAGTCAGTCACCGCCTGGCTTGTCTCCACATTGCCCGCAACGACCGCCGCCGGAAACCTGGGATTGAGCAAGGAACCTTCGGGAATGACCAGTTCTAGCGGCCTCATGCACCCCGCGTTCAAAGGAATGTCGTCCGCGATCAGGCAACGGAACACGTAAAGCACCGCCGCCTGCACCACCGCGCGCGGCGCGTTGAAGGCACTGTCGGTCTGCTCGCTCGTGCCGGTGAAGTCGATCCGCGCTGTCCCTGCCTCGCGATCCGTCGCGACGGAGACCCTTATGACCGCGCTGCTATCGAGCTCCAGCGCAAATGCGCCCCCATCCAGCTCAGCGACCAGTCTGCGGACACAGCTTTCCGCATTGTCCTGGATGTGCCCCATATAGGCATGGACAGTGGCGACACCATGCTGCGCAACGAGCTTGCGCAGCTCGCTCACGCCCGCCTGATTGGCAGCTGTCTGTGCCATCAGGTCCGCAATATTCTGCGGGATATTGCGCGCTGGATAAGGCGCATCGGCAAACACGCGCTCGATCCTTTCGCTCATGAAAGTGCCTTGCTCGACCAGCTTCAAATTCTCCAGCAGCACGCCTTCTTCATGGATTGTGCGTCCGCGCGGAGACATCGAACCGGGCGAAATCCCGCCGACATCCTCGTGATGCGCGCGGCTTGCAACGAAGAACAGGATCTGCTCCTCGGCCTCGTCAAAAACTGGTGTCACAACAGTAATATCGGGCAGATGCGAGCCGCCATTGTGTGGGTTGTTCTGGACGAAAACATCGCCCGGTTGGATAGATTGACCACTGGCGAGGATGGTCTTTACGCTCGCATCCATTGAACCGAGATGGACCGGAACATGCGGCGCGTTGGCGACGAGATCGCCCGTGCTGTCGAAAATCGCACAGGAGAAATCGAGCCGCTCCTTCACATTGACCGATTGCGATGTGTTGCGCAGGACAATGCCCATTTGCTCGGCGATCGACATGAACAGATTGTTGAACTTCTCGAGCGTCACCGGATCACATTCGGTTACGTCATCCAGCTCGTTTGCGAGCTGCGCCTTGCGCGTCAGCAGCAAATGACCCTTCTCGCTGATCGTACCGCTCCAGCCACATTCAATCACATTGGTTCCGGTCGGCTCGATCAGGATTGCCGGCCCAGTAATCGCGCACCCCGGCGCAAGAGCCTGCGCGCCGTAGACAGACGCATTATGCCAGGAGCCTTGCGCATAGATCGCACGCGTCGCCAGTGGCGTCGGATCAGCGGTTGCTGGCGGGACAGGAGCAGTATTGCGCTCAGCGGGGGCCGCGCTCTCGCTTTGCACGATCAGTGTGTCGAACAGTACCACCTTCTCAGGCGCAACGAACCCAAAGGCGCGGGCATGGGACGCTTCGAACTGCGCGCGCATGGTTGCAGCGTCAGCTAGCGGGACTTCAATGCTGGTTTCCGTCCCCTGATAACGCAGCAAACCCAGCGCATTATGGGTCACTTCCTCAATATCAACGCCTTGGGCTTCAAGATCGTGGATGTTGCTGTTGCGAAGGCGCTCGCACTCTTCGTGAACGCGGCGTATCAGGGCATCATCGAGCGGCTTGCCGAGGACCACTTGCTGCTCTGTGCCAATCCCAGCGAGGCCCATGCCATAGGCTGACAGGACCCCGGCGAGCGGGTGGAGCAAAATGCGCGAAATGCCCAGCCGGTCTGCCACAGCGCAGGCATGCTGACCGCCAGCACCGCCAAAGCAATTGAGCACATAATCACGCAAATCATGGCCGCGCGCGATGGAGATTTGCTTGATTGCCTGCGCCATGTGCTGCGTTGCAATGTCGAGGAAACCTTCAGCGACATCTTCGGCGCTGCGCCCGTCATCGAGCTCGGCTGCGATGGTCTCGAACCTGGCCCTCGCTGCATTGATCTCGAGAGGCTCGTTCTGCCCCGGCCCGAAGATCGCTGGGAAGAAATCAGCCTGCAGCCTGCCGGTCACGAGATTGGCATCGGTGACTGCGAGCGGCCCACCGCGGCGATAGCAGGCAGGGCCAGGGTCGGCACCCGCCGATTCCGGCCCAACCCGGAACCGCCCGCCATCATAGCGCAGGATCGAGCCACCGCCTGCAGCAACGGTATGGATGCTGAGCATCGGCACGCGCATCCGAACCCCGGCGACTTCGGTCTCATACGCTTTCTCGAACGTGCCGGCGTAATGTGAAACGTCTGTTGACGTGCCTCCCATATCAAAACCGATGACCTTGTCGAACCCGGCCTGCTCTGCCGTTGCGACACTGCCGACCACTCCGCCTGCAGGGCCGGACAGGATCGCATCGCGTCCCCGAAACAGGTTTGCATCGGTCAGCCCGCCAGACGACTGCATGAACAGCACTTGGCCCGGCTCGGGCGGCTCATCAAAGGCTGCGGAAATGCGGTCAACATAGCGCCGCAGGACTGGAGAGAGATACGCGTCCACAACTGTGGTCTCACCGCGCGGAACGAGCTTGGTCAGCGGGCTGACGTCATGGCTGGCGGAAACCTGCGTGAAACCGATTCCGCGCGCAATTTCAGCCACCCGGGCTTCATGCGCTGTGTGCTTGTAGCCATGCATCAGGACAATCGCGATGGCGCGGAACCCGTAGCCGAAGGCCGCCTGCAGTTCCTCGCGCAGGCGCTCTTCATCGAGGGGAAGCTCGACCGTCCCGTCATCGCGTACCCGCTCGGCAACTTCGATCACATGGTCGTAAAGCAGCGCGGGCTTCTCGATTTTCAGCGCGAAAGTCTTTGGCCGAGCCTGCGTCCCGATTTCCAGCACATCGCCCAGCCCCTTCGTGACCGCGAGTAGCGTGCGTTCCCCCTTGCGCTCCAGCAGCGCATTGGTGGCAACCGTGGTGCCCATCTTGATCGCGCCGATCCGACTCTGGGGGATCGGTTCGCCCGGCGCACGGCCAAGAGACTGGCGGATAGCATGGAGTGCGGCATCCTCGTAACTGTCTGGATTCTCAGAGAGGTATTTGGCGGTATGGAGCGCGCCATGCGGATCGCGCGCGACCACATCCGTGAAAGTGCCTCCACGGTCGATCCAGAAGCTCCATTGCTCGCCTGTGCTCACTGTGCGTCGTCGCCCATCGCCATCCACCGCGTTAGTGAAGCAGGACACCTGGCGATGCAATGACAGAGGAAATTCACGTCATAACAAAGCGCTCGACCGGCTTCCGATCGCGCTGTATCGGCACCAGTGATCATTCACATAAAGCGAACGATGTAATGCTGAATTACAACCATTTACGATATTTCTGGGCTGTCGCCAAGGAAGGCCACCTCACCCGCGCAGCTGAACGCCTCAATGTTTCGCAATCGGCCTTGTCTGCGCAAATCAGGAAGCTGGAAGAACAACTCGGTCATGCCCTGTTCGAGCGACGCGGCAGAGGCCTCGTCCTCAGTTCGGCCGGGCAGGTCGCCATGGCCTATTGCGACACGATCTTTGCGCATGGAGAGGCCTTGCAACGGCGTCTCAAGGATGGCGGCCAGGATAGTCAGCCGGTCTTGCGCGTCGGCGCGATCTCGACCCTGTCACGCAATTTCCAGCTGAGCCTGCTGCGCCCGCTCCTCGCTGACCAGTCGCACCGTGTGGTGATCCGTTCCGGCTCGATTGCGGAATTGCTTGCAGCTCTGGAAGCGCATGTCATCGACATGGTGTTGGTGAACCAGGTCCCTTTGCGCGATTCAGCGACCCGCTGGACAGCGCGCGTTCTCGACCAGCAGCCGGTCAGCCTGATTGGAACGCCAAGGCGAGTGGCAGGGCGTTCCGACTACGCCGAGTTGCTCACCAGCGAGCCCTTGCTGCTGCCGAGCGGCGACAGTGGCCACCGCAACGATATCGACCTGATTGCTGAGAGGTTGCCCAGTCCTCTCAACATCGCGGCTGAAGTCGATGACATGGCTATGCTGCGCCTGTTAGCGCGCGAAGATGCCGGTCTCGCAGTCTTGCCGCCGATTGTCGTGCACGACGAACTTGCTTCAGGCCAACTGGTCGAGGCCTGCCAGCTTCCTGGAATTGTCGAAGAATTCAGCGTCATCACGATGAAGGAACGGTTCGCGCATCCAGCATTGGATGCGCTCTTGAAGACTTGAAAGCCAGACTGAATCATTCGTAAATAACGAATGATTTATCCCAAACAATATATTTTACCTCACTCTGACCGCCCCCTAGATGCGCCGGGAATTCCCGATCGTCGCAACAGGGGTTTCCCGTAATGGACCTACTCGCCAATTTCGCCAGCAGCTTCCTTTCGCAGCTGCAATCGCCCACCCTCGCTTTCCTAATTGGCGGGATGGTCATTGCCGCGAGCGGGAGCAAGCTCGCCATTCCTGATGCGGTTTACCGCTTCATCATCTTCGTCTTGCTGATGAGCATTGGCCTCCATGGCGGGATGGAAATTCGTGAAGCAGACTTTGCTGCACTCGCTCTGCCCGCGCTCTTTGCGGCTCTGATTGGCGTGATGATTGTGCTGCTCGGCGTGGTAACACTGGGCAAGCTCCCGGGTGTGAAACGCGACGATGCTTATGCTACTGCGGGGTTGTTCGGTGCAGTCAGCGCCTCCACGCTCGCTGCAGCGATGGTCGCGCTTGACGAGCGGCAAATCCCGTTCGAGGCCTGGGCTCCGGCGCTCTATCCCTTCATGGATATCCCGGCGCTGATCCTCGCGATCGTGCTCGCCAGCCTCGCCAAGGCGCGCCAGAGCGGCGAAAAAGCAGCGAAGGTAGGCGTCTGGTCAATCATCAAGGAGTCTCTTCAAGGGTCCGCATTGTCTGCCCTGCTCCTCGGTCTTGCCATCGGGCTGCTGGCCAACCCCGGCCCGGTTTACGAGGGCTTTTACGATCTGCTCTTCCGCGGCTTCCTCTCCGTCTTGATGCTGGTCATGGGCATGGAAGCCTGGGCGCGGCTCACGGAACTGCGCAAGGTCGCGCACTGGTATGCGGCCTACGCCTTCGCTGCCCCGATCGCCCACGGTCTGATCGGTTTCGCGCTCGGCTATGTCGCCCATGTGACGGTGGGCTTCAGCCCGGGCGGAGTGATCATCCTCGCGGTCATCGCCGCCTCCAACTCAGATATCTCCGGCCCGCCGACCCTTCGGGCAGGTATACCCGGCGCGAACCCTTCCGCCTTCATCGGGGCATCCACCAGCGTCGGGACGCCCGTTGCGATCGCGATCTGCGTCCCGCTATTCGTCGCGCTTGCCGAAATCGTGTTCGGATTGTGAGCGCTGCGCTAGACCCTGTTTCAGACAAAGGAACCTGACCATGGCCACACCTGCCACCACTGTCACCATCATAGCCGAGCGGCTGCTCCAGTCGAAGATCGTCCGCCTGCTCGAGGAAACCGGCGCTTCGGGCTACACCGTCGTCGAAGGCAGCGGCAAGGGACATCACCTGACCCGCACGCATGAACGCCCATCGCTGGTGCGCGACTTCGACATTGTGAGGATCGAGTTCGTGATGACCGATGGCGAACATGCACGGGAGATCGCCCAACAGATCGCCGACACCTTCTTCAAGGAATATTCGGGAATAATCTACATCTCACCGGTCGAGGTTCTGCGCCCCGAACTGTTCTGATGAAGCATCGATCTGATGGAGCAACCGGCTATCAGGCCTATGCTACCCGCAATGCTGGACGAGCAGCAGGGGCCGCGATCTCAGCGCTGTTCCGGGGTTCGGGGCGTCCGATATGATAGCCCTGGAAGCAAGCACAGCCGAGTTCTTGCAGCAATTGCAGCTGCTCTTCGGCCTCAATCCCCTCAGCGGTGACGTCAATCTTGAGCGAACCTGCAAGCGAGACGATTGCAGAGACGATGGCTTCGCTCCTGCGGGAGCCCAGCGCTGCCTGCTGGACGAAGCTGCGGTCGATCTTGATCATGGAGAAACGGATCTTCTCGATATAGCCAAGCGAGGAATAGCCGCGCCCGAAGTCATCCAGAGCAAAGCAGACCCCCAGCTTGTCGAGGCTAGCAAGCAGACCATCGAGCTCGTCGTCCATCTCCAGCAGCATGGACTCCGTGACTTCAAGCACGAGGCGTTCAGCAGCAAGTCCGCTTGATGCAAGCGCTTCGACCAAAGTGCCCAGGAATGCGTTGGTTGAAAGCTGAAGTGCCGAGATATTGACGTTGAGCTTGATATGTTCGGGCCAAGTCGCCGCTTCCTTGCAAGCAGAGCGAAGGAGCCATGCCCCCAGGCTTTCGATCAGCAGCGTCTCTTCAGCGATCGGAATAAATACGTCTGGCGGAATTTCACCTCGAACCGGATGGTTCCAACGCATTAGCGCTTCGTAGAACTGAACTTGACGCTCAGCGCCGCGCACGATCGGCTGGTAGTGGATCGACAGTTCGCCATTCTTGAGGGCTTCGGACAGATCGTTCTCAAGCTCGGCCTTCTCTTCCAGCTTCATTCGCATATGGGCTGAATACACGACCGCCGTACCTCGGCCCCGGCCCTTGGCCTCGTAGAGCGCAAGGTCCGCATCAGTCATCATTCCGCTGTTGGTGTCGGCATCCTCGCCAATGACAGCAATGCCAATGGAAGCCCCGACATTCATCTCGAAACCGTCAATTTCGAACGGCTCGCTTACCTGCGCGATCAGTGCGTGTGCGATCGGTAGTGCTTCAACTGCATTGGCAATGTCTGGCAGGATGATCGCGAATTCATCCCCGCCGAGCCGGCCCATAATGCCGTTCTCGCCAACCACCGTGCGAAAACGCTCGCGCAGCATCGCCAGCAACTGGTCCCCAGCTGCGTGGCCGTAGACGTCATTGACCTGCTTGAAGCGGTCGAGATCCACAAGCATCAGGATGCTTGGAGATCCCCCGCTCGCATGGAGCGCAAGCTGCCGGTCCAGCAATTCGCTGAAATAGTCACGCGAGTAGAGGCTGGTGAGGCTATCATGCTGAGTGACGAACGTGAGTTTCTCGTTCGCTTCCTTGATCGCCGAGCGGCTGCGATTGACGTTACGCAGAACAAACAGCGTGCCGACGACGGCCAGGATTGAGAACAGAATGCCCAGCGTCAACAGGATCACCTGGTTCTGCTGATCGCGAAGTTCGACGTCCTTGGCCTGCTTTTCCGCCGACAAACGGACGATGCGCGCTTCGCGCTCGGCTGCGTCGAATTGCGCAGCAAGAATGGCGTTGTTGGCCTTGGCCGAAAGGTCGCGAGCCTGGCTGTCCAAGCGGCTGAAGGCCTCCATGTGGTCCGCCGCCAGGCGAAAATTGCCCAGTCCCCGGTAGACCTTGTAAGCTGTCTCGTGAAAATCGCGAAAGAATGGCGACGTAGTGCTGAGATCCTGGCCAGCAAAGGTGCGGGAAAGAAAGCCTTCCGCTTGAATCAGATTGCCTCTTTCGAACGCGACCTGGCTGCGCACTCCGTAGAGGAACGGCGCCCAGGACTCGCCGCCTGCGCGGGCCAGAGCAAGGCCCTCGGCTGCGCTCTCATCTGCAGCCGCAAGACGCCCCCGCAACAGCTGCGTCGACGCGATGTTATTGATGATCCGCGCTTCCAGCAGCGGGCTTTGCATCCGCTTTGCCAACCTCAGGGCAGTGCGGAATTCTTCTTCTGCCTCTTCCAGACGCCCCAGCTCTTTCAGAGCGTTGCCCTTGTTGTTGTGTGCCGACAGCGATAGCGCCACGTCATCGGGATAGATCGCGTTCGCTTCCCGGTAATAACGCAGCACTCGTGCATAGTCACGAGCGTCAGAATAGAGCGAACCGATATTCTGAAGTGCAAGCGCTGCACTGCGCTTCTCGCCCAGATCGGTGTAACGCTCATGCGCTTTCAGGAACGCATTCAGCGCGGCACCATAATCGCTTGTGGCCGCGGCAATCGACCCATAAGAGCGCAGCAGGTCTGCATAGAGCTTTGATTTTGGGAGCTTTTGCTCGGCTTCACGCAGGGCAGCATCCGCAATATCCGCCGCCTCATCCGCGCGGTTGAGGCGCAAGAGCGCTTCCGCTTCAAGCCAGTTCGCAGTCAGTCGGGCTTCGTCGGCCTCTGCGCCAGATCCGTTGACGAACCTGGCAGCCGAGCGGGCGTGATTAAGCGCCGCCGCGGAATCAGCCATCATCGACGACTTTGCCTTCTCGATCTGCGCGTCGAACCGCTCTCCCTGTGCAGCAGGGAGACCAGGCATGAGAGTGACTGCGGCAATCGCGGACACTCCGACCAGCAATGAGCGAGCTTTGCGCTTTAGACCCACGTGCCCCCCCTAGAGTTCGTTTTTGCTTCTATCGGCCACGAGTTAAGACCTAATTTACGGGCAAAGTGGTGCCTTTCCGCCGCCGATCAGAATCTCCAGCCAATGTTCGCGCCGACCACAAAGGATTCCTCCTCGCCCGGATTGCCTTCGCTCAGATAATGACCAAACAAGCCGAATTGAGTCGAATTGCCGAGCTTCGCGCCATAGATGACTTCCCCGGAAAGACGCCGCTTAGTGCCGAGGTCGATGCTCTGCGTGACCGGACCTGTCTCGCCAGTCTGACGATCAATGACCGCAAGCGAGGTGAACTCGATAGTGCCGGCTTCGACGCTGAGAGGCTGAGCGAAGGAGACACGTAGCTTGTCATTCTCACCGAACACGCGGTTCTTGCTGAGCGAAATTTGTCCTGCAGTTGAGAAGATATCCTGTCCTGCATTGAAAACCTGATCGTTGCGAGTGTCCGTCCGCGCACCGGTGCCCGAAAGATCGAACGCGAGACCGCCGCCCAGATCGACATGTGCTGAAACAGAGACTGCGTTCGTTACAGTGCCCTGGTCCAGGCCACCTGGCAGGGTTGACTGCACGCCAAGCAGCGCCTCGTCTTCGCGCAGTCGAGTCCACTGGCCGTTGATCGAGATCGCTGGAGAAAGCTTGTGCTCGAGCGAAAGCGTCATGGCCGATGCTGTGTGCGGTTTGAGCGCACGCAAAGCGAAACGTTCTGCATCAGAAATACCAGGCACTTCGTCAGCGGTCCGGCGGTTTTCGGTGAAGCCCACGCTCACCGTAGTCTGTTTGCCGAGCTTATAGCTGGCTTCCATGAATGCCTCGCCAGAAGCGAAGCCGAGGATTGGGTTTACACCGCCGCTAAAACGATCGGAGTCCTGGACAAGACCGAAGCCTTTGCCGCCATTCAACGCCATCGCTCCTTCGCCATGCCCGACGGTCAGCGACAGCTTTCCGCTTGGATCTTGGAGCGTTGCAGCGCTGTGGACGAGGTCAATCAGACCATCCTCGGTGAAGCGCGGCATAACCGCGTCATAGCGCAGTGCCCAACCGCTCGAGAGGTCGCGCTGGTCAGAATTGACCTGAGAGATACCGACGATGCCGTCACCATCGCTATCGCTGCCACCCGATTTCAGCCAATTGGTGAAACGTGCTGAAACGAAGTCCTGCAAATACAGCCAGTCACCCAATGCGTTTGTGCGCTTACCGTAAGTAGCTGACGACATTGGTACTGCGAAGTCACGATGCGTGTTGCCGATCTTCTCGAACATCGTGAAGAAAACGCTACTGGTTTCCCACCAGGACTGCACGCCATTGGCAGCGAGGTTTGAGGCGCTCTGATTCGAGCTGCGATAGCCCTTGCCCTTCAGTTGGTAGAGCGTGAACTCGAGAGAGTTGAAATCGAGCGGGGACTGCGATGCAGTAACATCGAGCAAACCCCAGCCATAAACCGGATCAACCCCTGGCGCGCCAAGATCTCGTGCCGAGCGGAAGACAATTTCCGTGGTCTCATGCGGGTGGTCCGCCAGCCACGGCCAGCGGTCATGCAGCAGCGTGATAGCGCCTGATACCAGCGGTGCAGCAAATGAGGTGCCGGAGCGGCGGATAACGCCGCCTTGCCCGTCAGAAACCAGAAGCAGTTCGCCGGGCGCAACGATGAAGTGGTTCATCAGCTCGTTGCCAGCATAGCATACGCCATTGTCCAGCAAGCATGCGTCCCCGGGTGTGTTGGAGAAGCCGGAGATATTACCCATCGGATCGACCGATCCCACAAATATCACTGCCGTGTCGCTGTGCGATTGCGTAATCACAGGATATCCCAGCAGCATCGCCAATTGCGGATCCATCGTCGGATCGAGCAAGCTGTAGGATGTTGTCGTCATGCCCCATTCGACATCTGTCGTTTGTGCGATGCCATCATTACCGGCAGCGACAACATAGACAGTGGAATTGTTGAACAGAGAAATATCCCTACGCTGGAAAACATCCGCCAAGCCTTGCGAGGCGACTGCACCCGCCTCACCCAGTGAGAGGTTGATTACGCTCGCCCGTGTTCCCGTGCCAAGGAAACTGTTCAGCAGCGTGCTTCCTTTGATTGCCCAAATTCCGGCAGCTATATCATCCCAAGTGGCCGTGCCATCGAGCGCGAATGGGTTATAAGCGGTGATGGTTGCATTGGGAGCGATACCCATGATGTCCTGGCCGTCATGAGCGCCGGCAATCAAGCTGGCGACGCCAGCGCCATGCCCGTTCAGATCGGTCGAGGAGCCGCCGCTCCAGATCAGGTTGTTGGCCAGATCGCCGGTAGCGCCAAAATCAGAGTCAATAATGCCAACGACTGCCCGATTATAAGCACCCTGAATATGCGTAACCGCCGGATTCCAGTTGATCGTTGCCATCCAGTGATCGACCTGATCGAAACCCGAATATTGCATCAGGCTGTCATGCCAGTCGACATAGAACGCGGCACGCTGCGCCATGGTCCAGTTCGCCAGCGATGCCGGATCATTGATGTCGATCCCGTGCCGTTCGAGCACTGCTTGCGCGAAGCTTTGCATAAAGGTGCCGCCTTCAGCGGCCTTGACGCGCGCGCCGAACTGTTGCTCTGAGGCTGAAATGAGAGCGAGCAGGTCCGTGCGGATCGCATTCAGCGCGGTCAGGTCACCGCCTGCCGCTTCCCATGCTGCATCTGTTTGCAGCCAGCTCCTCGTTCTGGTGCTCCAGAAATCACCGACGGATGCCATGTAGGCAGCGTCGAATGCAACGATATCACGCCAGAAGGCATTGATGTCACCCCAGAACGCATTGATGTTGCCGTAGAAGGGGTTGATGTCGCGGTAGAACGGATTGATGTCGCGATAGAAGGGGTTGATGTCGCGGTAGAACGGATTGATGTCGCGGTAAAAGGCATTGATATCCCTATAGAAGGGATTGATGTCACGATAGGTCGGATTGAGCTGATCTGCGGTCACCGTAAAAGGCGTTACCAGCGAGCCTTCTGCACCCTCTGCAAGCTGACGCGCTTCCTCCGAGCCGAGCACGGCAAGCGCCGTTTCCTGCGATGTGATCGCGGAAGGCTGTTCAACTGACACATCATTGGGTGCCCCGTCAGTCGTATCCTGCGCAAATGCGACGCTGGGGATCGTTGCAGCGATCGCCAAAGTCGCGGTGCGAAGTGTGAGGTGCGTCTTCATAACTCATTCCCAAATCAATATCAGGAGCGTGATGGCTCCAATTCGATGGAACGTGTTCTACCCGAGCACCTGCTCAAACGAGGTTTAGTCCAATAGTTAATTTAGTAAGAATTTCTCAAACGTAGATGGACCCGGCGGTTTTCTGCGGGATTTGCGCAAAGCCGCGCTGGGCCCGCTTAACAATCCCTAATTTTTTCCAAATGCCTTGGACGACCCTCGAACCGGGCCGAATTAATTTTTCGGCAAATCTTACCTGCCGATTCAGTTTGCCCGTCCTCGCGACATATCAATCGAGATGATTCGCTGCGCGCGGGAGAAGCGCCTATCAGACGCAGCCGTCGCCCATTGCAGCAATCCAATCCGAAATGAGTTTCGTGCCTTCCTGATGAGACAGGGAGCGGCCCAGTTCCGGCATCATGATCGAAGGATCTGTCGAGGCCATTCGGTAAGTGAAGATCGACTGGTTGGGATTGCCGGGTACGATACCGAAAGCCCTTCCGCCAGTCCCCTTTCCAGCAGCGATCGGCAGCTTGCACAGGCCCAGCGAAGGCCCCCTCGGCGCGTCATGTTCCAGCAACAGGCCTGACGTGTCAGCCGGCCCGACACGATTGTGACAATGCGCGCAATTGATATCGAGATAGGCGCGCGCACGGGCTTCGAGGCTTTCGGCCTGGTTGTCCCAGACAGCATTGCGAGGGACAGCCCCCGCCTCTGGCACACCGCTCAGCAGCCCTGCCTCAGCCCACGCTGCGATCTGGTTAGCTTGACCATGAGAATAAACGAAGTCCCTGTTCAGATGCCGCGCCTTGGGGCCGATGGGCTGAATCTCACGGGTCGTCGCATTGGTCGCGTGGCAACCCGCGCATTGGTTGGCGTTGGGAACGATGTATGTGAAATCTTGAACCTCTCCGCCAACCTTGACCAGCGTCGCCTGCTGCGCATCCCCTGTCCGCTTGAGCACAGCATCGCTCTGTTCGGCATTCCAGACATAGGGGAGCGCGACCCAGCCCTCCTCGCGGTGAACGAGCAGGCGCGTTTCCACCAGCCGGACCGCGTCCAGCCGAAACCCCTCGGCTAGGCGCTGTGCTGTTCGGTCTTGCTCCAGCAGATACTCGCCAGTGCGCTGCGTCGGATAATAGAAGGTCTTCGAAATGACCGTGCCAACGGGAAAGTCAAAAACCTCCTCCACGTCATATCCGGCTACCTTCCCTTCCGGGAGCCACACGGTACGCAGCTTGTGCGCATAGTCGGTGAAGAGCGAGGAATTGAGGTCGTAGGGGGTGACACGGTGGTTGAGCGCGAGCTCGCCATCCTCGATCCGGACAAGGTTCCACTCGCTCAGCCGTGCAGGCATTCCTTCATCGTGGAAAACCGGGGTTGTGGATGCGGCAAGTTCTGGCCCCGCACGCGATCCCTCTCCGCACGCGGTCAATAGCAGCAGACCCGCCAGCAAGGCACCGACGGCCGATGCGAACGCAAGAGGCTTCACTCGCCGGTCAACTCCAGTTCCACCGCAGGAAGTTTGGGCAGCGTGCATCTGTGGTCCGCCGGATCGGTCGAAGGGTTGGCAAAGTCATTCGGCCCGTCGACGTTGAGGATACCCACATCGCCATTATCGATGCAGATGCGTTCGCTCAGCGGGAGCTTGCCTTCCACCGTTTTCGTGGGGTTGAAATAGCCATCCCACAGGACATCGGGAAAAGCGCCGTTGATGCCAAACATGACCGTCTTGAGCGTCTTCAGCTCAAGCCCGTCCGGCGAGCTTCCCCCACCTGAAAGATCGTTGCCGTAGATGAAGATGCCTTCTGGATAGGGATCATAGCCCTGGACCGCGTTTCGCTCTGAATAATTGGTTGAATATACGCTGGATACGATGATGTTTGCTGTGTTGTTGTCCCTGATTTCATTATTGAAAATCTCGACCTGATCATTCGAACTCACGACGATCCCGGATCCCGCCGGAACGCTGGCAACCGGCGTGCCTTCATGTCCGAAATTCTCCGTGTTGTTGCCGATAACCTTGTTGTTGAAGACCCGCGTGCGCTTCCCCTCCTGAGCAAGGTTGGGCATGTTGAACACCAGTATGCCGCCAGTGTTGTTGGTCGCGATATTCTCGTAGACGTCAGCATCGATCGTGTTTTCGATTTCGATCCCTGCTACATTGTATTCAGCCCGATTGCGACGCACGATCACGTTCTTCGACTGACCGATATAGAGCCCCGCATCGGACGCACCGATTGCGACATTGTCCTCCATCAGCACATTGGTGGTCTGCACCGGATAGATGCCATAAGCGCCATTTTCGGTCTTGTAGCCATCGGTCCATTCGACCCTGACGCCGCGAATGACGATAGTGTTTCCTTCGCTGATTTTCAGCGCGTCCCCGATCGTGTCTTCGATCGCAAGGTTCTCGATCGTGAAATTGTTAGCTGTGACCAGCAGGCCTTCGGCGCCTGCGACCTGTCCCTTGAAAGAGAGGATCGACTTGTCCATGCCCGCCCCACGGATCGTCACCCCGTCAACGGTTAGGCTGAGACTTCGAGTTATCGGAAACTTGCCTTCGGGGATCGTGATGACATCGCCGGGTTTGGCATCCAGCAGTTGTGCCATGAGTTTTTCCTCATAGCCCGGATCGCCCAACGGCATCCCTTCGTCAGAAGCTGTGCCGGAACAACTCGAGGCAAAAAGCAAACATGCGGCCATCAGTGCAAAGCTGTGCGCAAAACGCATTTCTCATTCCCTCCCTGCGCGCGTGCGAGACGCAGCGTCTACCCGCGCGGGAGTATGGCCAGTCTGGTATGGCCGCGCAAGACGGCGAAGTGCGGCCTTAACCGACCCAGACATCGAGAACGTAGCGTTCTTCAGCGATCAACCTGTCGATCCAGGCTTGCGCCTCTGGTTCGCTACATCCGCGTCTCGCCGCGCAGATAGCGGTGAGCGCTTTGCGGACATCAGGTTCCATCCTGGCGCCATCACCGCAGACATAGATCCGCGCGCCCTGTTCGATCAGCGCCCATACGCGATCCGCCTCCTTCGCGATCAGGTCCTGCACATACCTGCGGCGGCTATCTTCCCGACTGAAGGCTGTGTGCAGCGAAACTATGCCGTTCCGATCGAACGCTTCAAGCTCATCGCGGTACAGGAAATCATGATCGCGATGGCGGCATCCGAAGAAGAGCATCGCATCGCCGAGCGTCTCACCTTGTTCTTTGAGCATGGCGCGCTGCTGAAGAAACCCGCGGAACGGTGCGATGCCGGTGCCAGGTCCGACCATGATGATCGGGGTCGCAGCGTCTTCCGGCAGACGGAATTTCCCGGTCGGCTTGCGCACAAGCGCCTTGAAACGCTCGCCCGGCTCCAGTTCTGCAAGATAGTTGGAGCACGTACCCTTGTACTCGCCCTTGCCCGACAGTGCCGGCCCCTTCACTACACCGACGGTGATCGAACACTGCCCTTGCGCGGCCCCGGGAGCCGACGAAATCGAATAGTAACGCGGACTCATGAAGGGGATAAGCTCGAGGAAGACCGCCAGCGGGAGTTCGCAGGCCGGGAATTCTTCCAGCAGTTCGAGGATGGATTTGCGCTTGGCCAGCACCTCTGAGGCATAGAGGTCCTCGCCGTCGTCTGAGGGCGGTTTTGCCAGTGCTTCGAGCTTCGCTCGTGAAGCCGGGCACTCAGCATAGCGCGCCAGTGTTGCCACGTCCTTGCGGGTAGCGACTGCCTGAAGCTCGCCTGCATGCTGCGCCAGCCGAAGGACGGAGAATGTGCTGCCACTCGGGAACGGCCCGCGCATATCGCTGCGCGATTCAATCCGCACATAAGTGTCGCGATCGAGGCGGAAGCGGCGCAGCAGCCGGTCGACAATCGCATCATCATTGACTGGCACAACGCACAAATGGTCGCCCGGTTCGTATTCCATCCCCTCATCGAGGCGGACTTCGATATGCCTGGTCGAGCGCGGATCGTCGATACTGACATCCTTGAGCTCTTCGTTGCGCAAGACTTCTACATCGCGCGCGCCAATTCTATCGGCGACCTGATTTGCGGTCACACTCTGTGTGATCTCCACTGTGTAGAGCGGTTCAGAAACCGCAGCAGCTTCCAGCTCCAGATCAATCCCGAAAGACTTCGCAACCGCTGGTACAACGCTGTCGAGCCAGGTGTGGAACTGGGTATCAACGTCGCTGCGCGCATCGAGCTCCGTCGTCTCGACAATCCGCCTGGCCCCAAGCGCCTGCATCCGCGCATCGATCTTGCGCGGGACATCCTGAAAAGTCGCTGCCCAATCCGAGTTGCCGCAGCCCAGCACCAGATAAGAGACATCATCCAGCCGCGTATCGGTCTGCTCTAGCCACTCGACAAACATCGCGGCGTTGTCCGGCGGCATGCCGTTATAGGATGCGCAGGCAATCGCAACCGCGCCTTCTGCCGGAAGCTTGCCAACATAGGCATCGAGCTCAGCCATGGTCACGTCGAAGCCGCCGAACTCGCTGCGCTGCGCCAGTTCCCGTGCAAAGCTCTCACTGGAGCCAAGGTTGGAACCATAGAGCACTGTGAGCTTCGTGCCATGCGTCGCCACTGGCGCAATGGGCTGCGCTGAGCTCGTCGCCGTTTCCTCTGATCTTGCTACGCCGCCTCGCTCCACATCATCGCGCAGCCGCGCCTTGATGAAGAAGTCATCCGGCTTGATCGAGAGCGTCTCCTTGATGTCGAGCTGGTAATTGCTGGGATCGAACAGCTCGAAGCGCTGCAGCAGCATCGCCAGCACCAGGATCGATTCCTGAATTGCGAATTGCCGCCCGATGCAGGCGCGTTGGCCGTTGCCAAACGGCTTGTATGCGGCAGGATCGCGCTTCGCTTCGGCCTCAGCGCTGAAATTGTCTGGATTGAACGCTTCCGGATTGTCGCCCCAAACCGCCTTGTCGCGATGCAGGGACGGGATCAGCACCGTCGTGAACGTGCCCTTGGGTATGAGATACTTCCCGCCCAGGACTTCGTCCTTGTAAGGCGCGAGGCCGAAGGCAGGCGCAGTCGGCCACAGCCGCAAGGCTTCGAGCAGGATCGCGCGGATGTAGGGCAGCTTCCCGATCTGCGAAAGCGTCGGGGTCTGGTCGATATTGCGCCCCAGCACTGCGTCCACCTCTGCATAAGCGCGCTTCAACACGTCGCGGTTTTTGAGCAGGAAGTAGAGGGTGAAGGAAAGCAGGCCCGATGTCGTTTCATGCCCTGCGATGAGAAAGGTGTTGATCTGGTAGCGGATGTTCTCGTCCGACAGCCGCTCCCCCGTCGCAGCATCGCGGCCCGACAGCATGAAATCGAGCAGGTCCTGCGGTCCATCGCCGCCCCCGGAGCGGCCAACGCTGCGGCGTTCACGAATGATCTCGTCGACGAGGTTGTTCATGTATGCCGCATCGCGATGAAGCTGCTCGATCTGCTGGCGCTTCAGCAGTTTTTCACCGGGCAGCCCGCGCATCTTCTGCGTGGTTTCCAATGTCCGCGTGAGTGCGGCGATGAAGGGATGGAAATCCTGGCGATAGAATGAATTGAAACGGTATCCGAAGCCGCACACGCCAATCGTATCGAGCGTCAGGCGGATCATGTCCTTCGGCACGTCAATCACGTCGTCGGAATTGAGCCGTTCCCATTTCAGCATCAACTGGCTGGCGATGTCGGTCATCATCGGCAGGTAGCTGCCCATCGCCTTCTGGCTGAAGGATGGGAGCAGGATATTGTGCGCCTTGGCCCAGTTGGGATCATCCGTATCGCCCGTAAACAGACCGTCGCCCGCGATCAGTCGCAAGCGCTTGAGAGGACCGCGAACCGTCTTGTCGAAGCGCTTCTCGTCACACACCTCGGCGACCAGGTCCGCGCCGGAGACAAACACCAAAGGCGTCCCCATGATCTCCAGCTGAAAAATCGGCCCGTATTCTTCAGCCAGTTCCATCAGTGACTGGATCATCCGCGATGCATCGACTGTCAGTGCGTTGCCGATGATCGGCTGACCAGGGGGTTGCGGGATGGAAACGGAATCTATTGTGCTCTCCATAGGCTTTGCTTCTGGCAGAGATCATGCCTCAGGCAAAGGGTTTTGAGGTCTTTCACAGCTGGCACTCAAGGGCATTTCCGAGCCTGTTGACAGGCGCAATTCTGCAACGTTCTGGCACAGCCGATCGAAAACCGATTCCGATTCAAAATTCTGTATGGATAACCCCCCTAAGTGGTTCTACATAGGCGATAAATGCCGACCCTGAATGTCGGGATTCGCATGAAGGGACGCACAACATGACCGACATCGTCGGAACCGAAGAACGAGACCTTATCGCAGGCACCGCTGGCGCTGACAACATTGATGCCCGGGGAGGTGATGACGATGTGCGTGCCGCTGGCGGTGACGACGTCATCGACGGAGGCAGCGGCGATGATTTCCTCGATGGCGAAGGTGGCAACGACACCATCGATGGCGGCGATGGCAACGACATCATCTCGGGCGGAAGTGGCACCAACACGCTGCGCGGCGGCAATGGTGATGATCGTCTTCTTGTCAATGGCGAAGCTGACTTCGCTGATGGCGGCGCGGGCAGTGACGAGTTCATCGTCCAACTCTCGAGCTTCAATCCCGACCCATTTGCCCCAGCTCCCACCAACTCTACGATCATCGGCGGGGCCGGTAACGATCTCGTTTCCTACCGGTCAGAAGGTGCCGGCGGATCCATCGATCTGGGAGCGGATAATGATACGCTGAATCTGCAACTGGTTGGGACAGGCCTTACGATTACCCTGGGGACTGGCACCGATTCCATCGCGCTCTCCAATCTCTCCGCTATCGATCCGGGCAGCGCGACAATTACCGATTTTGTCGCTGGGGATGGCGGCGAGGCCATTGATTTTTCCGGCCTTCGCACCAGCCTGTTCAATTACAATGGCTTCGACAATCCGTTTGGTACGGGCCACTTCATCCTCGAAGCGAGCGGCACTGGTTCGGTTATCCGCTTCGCTCCATTCGCGGATGGCAATGTTACATATTCGCTGTTCTTTCCCAATATCGCGCCGACGCAATTTACCGCGCACAATTTCGGCGGACTGGAACCCGACGGGACATCCACCAACGGACCGCCGATCAACGGTACCCCCAATCCTGACAACATCACCGGCACCAATCTAGGCGAGACTATCGATGGCCGAGCCAGCGATGACATCATCAATGCGCTTGGTGGCAATGACACGATTATCGGCGGTTCAGGCAGCGACACGCTGAACGGCGGAGACGGAGATGATCTGTTCATCTTCGACTTTACTGGCGAACCCGGTTTCAATCCAAGCCAGGATCCGGCAAATGATGCAGCGATCAATGGCGGAGCAGGCACGGACACGATCAGAATAATCGGATCGAATCAAGGCAGTTCTATCGTCGAATACGACCTCGGCACAGGTGACCTTCCGATTACCAGCATCGAAGGGCTCGAGCTGTCCGGCAATACCGCGCTTCTTGGGACGATTGCACAATTCAGCGCATTCACCCGCATCATAGCCCCCAATCTCCGGATAACCGACAACGGCTCCTTCGATCCGGCAGGCTATTTTGAAGTCATCCAATTGTCCTTGCCTGACGGCGGAGTCAGCATCGATTTGTCTGGTAACAACGTTCACGTCCTCAACATCGTTTCCGGTAATGGTAATGATACAATTATCGGACCTGACAGCGGCGTTTCCGATGCTGAGCCTTGGGAAGTAATCCAGGTCGGCATCGACGTACGCGGCGGCAATGATACGGTCGTTGCCGGCAACATCAGCACCCGCATTCTTTCAGGCGGCGGCAACAACAATTTCACCGGTAGCGGGTTTGACGATTTTTTCCTGCTGAGCGGCGATGGAAACAACACCGTCAATGGTGGCGGAGGTAATGACGAAATCATCATTGGTGGCCAGGGTGTTCTCAGCATTAATGGCGGGGCAGGCGACGACACGATCAGAGTCACATTCCTCGACAATGGCGACAGCGTGGTTGGTGGCGATGGTTATGACCGGCTGATCATCGATACCGGCAACGATTTTGACGATTACGACATTACCGGCGTCACCTTTTCCAGCGATATCGAAATTCTCGAAAGCCAGGGGCAAGGCAATGTCATTGCGACAATCGCGCAGCTCAATGGGTTCGATGAACTTCAGTTGCGCTATCTGACGATTGCAGACGGCGGTTCGTTGGCGCTTACCAATGCTCCGCTTCAGCTCCGCCTGAGCGCAGCGGGTAATGAAGTTGACCTGCGCGCTGTCACCGGCCAGTTCGTTACCGTTTTCGGCAACGTGTCCGATGATGTGATCTATGGCGGGCAGGAGTTCAACAACCTGGTCGGCGGGGGCGGAAATGACCGCCTGTTCGGCGGAAACGTTGACGATAGCCTCTTTGGCGATGGCGGCTTCGATGTCCTCGAAGGGTTTGGCGGAGCGGACACGCTGCGGGGCGGCGACGAAGATGACCGCCTTATCGGCGGCGCTGATAATGACTGGCTCGAAGGCGGCGAACATATCGATACCGCTGTTTTCAGCGGCAACCGCGCCGACTACACCATTACGCAGATCCAGCTCGGCGTGTTCGAGGTGGTCGGACCGGATGGCACCGACCGTCTTGAGACAATCGAATTCGCTGAATTCGCTGACGAGAGGGTTCGCCTATATCGCGGCGAAGGCGTCTCCGTGAACTTTGATCCTGCCGACCCCTTCTCATACCAGGTAGCGATGACCAATATCCGCGACTTCAGCGGTAATGATCTGGGCGGCTACAGCAGCTGGCTTTGGATTGGTGCTTCGGACATCAATGGCGATGGCGATGTCGACCAGATCCTCGTCAATGCGGAGATCGGCCGGTTTGCCACAGTCGGAACTGCACCCGATGGCCTCGTCTATTTCGCGGACCATAGCTGGGCGGGCGAGACGCGCGTCGCAGGCATCTATATCGATCCGCTGGTGCTGTCGGGCGATGTCGTCGCCGGCGGCCCCTTCGACAGCCAGACGCGTTTCCAGAACGATCTGGTGATCCAGAATATCAACCGTGTTCTCGGCGCGGATGATTATGATGGCGATGGTATTCAGGAAGTCTATTTCGCGCTGACCGATGGGACGGCTTACCTGCGCGCCTTCATGCATGCCGACGGCAACATCCGCTACGCCAATTACCAGTCGCAGCAGCAGATGATCGATTATCTCACCGCCAACGGCTATAATGAAAGCACGTATGGCAGCTGGCTTTATGGTTCCGGCGCGCAGGAAGACCCGGCCAGCAGCGGGAAGGCTTCGAGCCTGCTCGATCCGGTCGCGGACCCTGAGAGCAGCGACAAGCAAGATGCCGGTTCGGGCAGCAGCTCAGGCGGCGGCTCAGGCGGCGGCTCAGGCGGCGGCGATGGGAGCAGCGCCTTGATCGGATCGATGCTCGCCGACGCGTGGATGACCGATTTCGCGAACGCCAGCCTGGCAGGGCCTCTTCAGGCGGCGGGATGGTCTTTCACGGAACAGCAACAAAATATCGAATTCTTTGGGTGAGATGACCGATTGCTGTTTGTGACGATCATTTCATCATGAATTGCAAGCGATTTACCATTCATTTCATTGCACTGGTAAGTCTCCTTCCATAAGCTTCGGAGATTGAACGGAATTTGGACTGGATCGATGTCACCTCTGGCCTTTGCGACTGGATGCGCGGCGCTCGTGCTTGCTTTTGAAAGTGTCGGCTTGGCGCGCGGCCCTGAGCCAAGGTGCAGCGCAATCGGTGGGGAGGTAATCAGCCAGGATCTGACCAGCGAGGATATCTGTCGCAGCTTTTCGCGCCAGCTTGTAAATTCATTGCTGGATCAGTCTGTACAGGTTGAACCAGAGGAAGTGGAATTGGCTATCGCAATCTCGAAGAAGGGTTCGATATCGGCACAAGCCGCAATACGCACTGTCAATCAAGCATTCGCATTTCCAGAAGTTACTCTGGATGTTTCAGATCGAGCCCTTGCAGTGAGAGATCTGGACCATCTCGCCATTTCCGTTGCAATGGTTATCGCGCGCGAGTTGCAAGCGCGTGGGCCGCAGTGAAGTCGGCGCAGTTGAAGGGAACCAGTGAGGTCGTTTATGTTTGAGCAGTCACTTCTTGATGCCAGCCTTGAGGCAAGGCGCGGCAGCGAGTTCTTCAGTGCCACGAATTCGCTGACCAACAGCAGTTTTGGGGTAACCAAAACGCCGTTCCACTTTGAAGGCTGCTCATGCTCTGGATGCCATGCGCACGACGATGATGGAAAGGATTTCCAGCCCGGTGGGGCCGGCACTGCAACAACGGACACGATCCCTGCCAGCACAGCCACGACCGAGACCCTCGCGCCAGGAAGTGCGGTAACCAGCTCGATCGACACAGGCAGTGACCAGGACTGGTTCAGGATCAACCTGACTGCTGGCGAAACCTATACTTTTACAGTGTACCTGCCGGGCGGCGGTCTGCAGGATAGCACGCTGACCTTGCGCAACAGCACAGGTGGACTGATCACCACCAATGACGATGCCAATACGGGCGCTGGCCTCTATTACTCCGAGATCACTTTCACCGCACCCACAACCGGCACCTACTATCTGGATGTCGGAAGCTGGAGCACGCTTACAGGGCAGTATTACCTCTCCAGCTCACGCCCGAATAATGACGATGTCGGCGGAAGCGTCGCGGGAAGCGCCGCATTCACATTGGGCAGCACGGTCAACAGCACGCTCAATGTGACAGGCGACCGCGACTGGTATGCAGTCACGCTCGAAGCGGGTCAGATTTACGAATTCACGACGAGCAGCACTGGCGGCGGCGCAGATGCCGATACGACCCTTACCTTGCGCGATGCTTCCGGCAATGTACTCGCCTGGAATGACGACAGCTCGGGCACCTATTCACGCATCCGCGTCGAGGTAGAGACAACCGGCACCTATTACATCGATGTTGGTGGCTGGGCGGATAGCTCGTCAGGCTCCTATCAATTGACCGGCGTTGTGGCGCCACCGCTGCAGGAATACACCAACGATCAGATCGCGGGTCAACTGCTCAGCGGCTATTGGGGTGGGACCGGAACGGAGCGTCGTTTCAACGTTTCCGAAGGCGGCACGCTAACCGTCAACATCACGGCCCTCACAACAGCGGGACAATTCCTCGCTCGCGAGGCCCTCAATCTTTGGAGCGATGTACTCGGAGTGACATTTTCAGAAGTGTCGGGCACTGCCCAAATCACTTTTGACGATAACGAAGAAGGGGCCTTCGCGTCATCGACCGTTTCTGGCGGTTTTATCATCCGCTCCAACGTCAATATTTCGACCGACTGGCTGGCCAACTCCGGCACCACGCTCGACAGCTATTCGTTCCAGACCTACCTGCATGAGATCGGCCACGCATTAGGTCTCGGCCACGGCGGAAACTACAACAACTCAGCGAGCTATACGCAGGATGCCAGCTATCTCAATGACAGCTGGGCAACCACGGTCATGTCCTATTTCAGCCAGAACGAGAACACGTTCTTCCGCGATCAGGGGTTCAGCACCGTCTTCACTCTCACACCGATGGGCGCCGATATTGTTGCCATCCAGAATTCCTATGGCACCTCGACTACCACGCGCACAGGCGACAGCACCTATGGCGTTGGCAATAACACCGGTCGTGACTCATTCGGGGTGGGCGCGAATGCCACCAATAACGCAGGCAATCTGCTGGCCTTTACGATCATTGATCATGGCGGCAACGATACAGTCAACTATTCGACCTTTTCTGCTGCGCAGCTCATCAACCTTAACCCTGAAACCTTCTCCAATGTCGGCGGCAGCGTTGGCAATATGAGCATTGCGCGCGGCACGATCATCGAGAATGCCGTGGGCGGTTCGGGCAATGACCAGCTGATTGGAAATGATGTGGCGAACCGCCTCACTGGCGGTCTCGGCAATGACACGCTTGATGGCGGGAGCAATGTCGACACGGCGGTGGTCTCGGGCAATCGCGCGGCCTACACCGTGACGCAGACATCGACCGGGGTCTTCCGGGTCGTGGGTGCGGACGGCACGGATACGCTCACCAACGTCGAGTTCCTGCAGTTCACTGACCAGACCATCCGCCTGCTGCCCGGGACCGGCATTTCGGTCAATTTCAACACCGCCGATCCCAGTGTTTACCAGACAGCGATGAACGGCATTCGCGATTTTGACGGCAATGCCCTGGGCGGCAATGGCAACTGGCTGCGCATCGGGGCGGCTGACATCAATGGCGATGGCGATATCGACCAGATCCTCGTCAATGATGCGATCGGCCGGTTTGCCACCGTTGGCACGGCGCCCGACGGCCTGGTCTATTTCGCTGACCATAGCTGGGCGGGCGAGACGCGCGTCGCAGGCATCTACATCGATCCGCTGGTGGCCTCGGGCGATGTCGTCGCCGGCAGTCCGAACGATAGTCAGGTGCGCTTCCAGAACGACCTCCAGATCGAGAACATCAACGGTGTCCTCGGCGCGGATGATTATGATGGCGATGGCATCTGGGAAGTCTATTTCGCGCTGACCGATGGTACCGCCTATCTGCGCGCCTTCATGCATGCCGATGGCAACATCCGTTATGCCAATTACCAATCGCAGCAGCAGATGATCGATTATCTCACCGCCAACGGCTACACCGAAAGCACCTGGGGCAGCTGGCTCTATGGCGGCAGCGGGCAGGAGCCGCCAGCAAGCGGCAAGCCGGGCGAGCTGAACAATCCGGTCGCGGACCCTGAGAGCGGCGGCAAGCAAGATGCCGGTTCGGGCAGCAGCTCAGGCGGCGGCTCAGGCGGCGACGATGGGTGGATGATGCCGGGCGAGGCGATCGCAGGAGAGCTGGCTCTCGCCAGCCAATCCCTGCTCGAACAGCAACTGCACGCCGAGTTCTTCGGGTAGGGGCTCATCAAGCGAGCCCTGCCGAGGACACTCAGTCCTTCTGGATCGGCACCCGCTCAGTAGACAACGACTGAGCGGATGCTTTCGCCTGCGTGCATCAGGTCAAAGCCCTTGTTGATTTCGTCGAGCGTCAACCGGTGGGTGATCATTGGATCGATCTTGATCTTGCCGTTCATGTACCAGTCGACGATCTTGGGCACATCGGTCCGGCCCTTGGCTCCGCCGAATGCTGTGCCGCGCCAGTTGCGCCCGGTGACGAGCTGGAACGGCCGCGTCGAGATCTCTCGTCCAGCTTCAGCTACGCCGATAATGATCGAAGTGCCCCACCCCTTGTGACAGCATTCGAGCGCATCGCGCATCACTTCCACATTGCCTGTGCAGTCGAAGCTATAATCGGCCCCGCCGTCGAGCAGTTCGACGATGTGGTCGACCACGTTTGCGGTCTCGCGCGGGTTGACGAAATCGGTCATGCCGAATTTCTCGCCCCATTCGCGCTTGGCAGTGTTGATATCGACACCAACGATGCGGTCGGCGCCCGCCATCCTCGCGCCCTGGATGACGTTGAGCCCGATCCCGCCCAGCCCGAACACCACGACATTGTCGCCGGGCTGGACTTTGGCGGTGTTGACCACTGCGCCGACGCCCGTCGTCACACCGCAACCGACATAACAGCTGGTATCGAACGGCGCATCCTCGCGGATCTTGGCAACTGCGATTTCAGGCAGCACGGTGAAGTTCGAAAAGGTCGAGCAACCCATATAGTGGTAGATCGTTTCGCCCTTGTAGCTGAAGCGGCTCGTCCCGTCTGGCATCAGGCCCTTGCCCTGTGTCGCACGGATTGCGCTGCAAAGGTTCGTCTTGCCGGATAGGCACATTTTGCACTGCCGGCATTCGGGCGTGTAGAGCGGGATCACATGGTCGCCGGGCTTCACGCTGGTCACGCCTGCGCCCACTTCGCGCACCACGCCGCAGCCTTCGTGACCGAGGATCGAAGGGAAGATGCCCTCGCTGTCGAGCCCATCGAGGGTATAGGCATCGGTGTGGCAGATACCGGTCGCCATGATCTCGACCAGCACTTCGCCTTGCTTCGGCCCTTCAAGGTCAAGTTCGACAATCTCAAGCGGCTGCTTGGCTTCAAAGGCGACGGCGGCTCTGGTCTTCATGATCGATGTCCTCCCTGGCGAAATGCTCGGCTGCTATAGAGGGGTGCGGCGACCCGATCCATGGCTACCTTGCGAAACCTGTTCAGCGGGCGCTTGCTCACGTGACAAACGCCTTGTCGCGATACGCTGCACGATCCCAGTCGCGGTTCGCGCATACCGCGCGTAATCGATCCACCGCTTCCACAATATCCGCGTAACCCAGATAGAGCGGGGTAATTCCAAACCGCATGACATCAGGCATGCGGAAGTCTCCGATTACGTCACGCGCCTTGAGCGCCTGCATCATCGCATAGGCCTGCGGGTGAGCATAAGCGACATGGCTCCCGCGCTCTGCGCTCTCGGGCGGACTGGCCAAGGAAAAGCCGAATTCGTCGCACAAGGGCTGCATTTCCCGGATCAAGAGCTCTGACAGCGCAATCGACTTGCGCCGAACCTCGCCCATGTCTGCGCGAAGCATCAGGTCGACCCCGGATTCCAGCGCGGACATGCCGAGAATTGTCGGGGTTCCGCACTGAAAGCGATCGATGCCGGGGGCTGGTTCAAAGCCTTCTTCAAAGTCGAAAGGTCTGGCGTGGCCAAACCAGCCAGACAGCACCGGATGCGCCCCATGGTGCCGATGCGCTGCAAACAGAAAGGCCGGAGCACCCGGACCGCCATTGAGAAATTTGTAGCCGCACCCCACCGCGAAGTCTGCCTCCGCAGCGTTGAGATCCACCTCGATAGCGCCAGTGCTATGGCTCAAATCCCAGACGACAAGCGCACCAACCTCATGCGCGCGCCGCGTCAATTGCGCCAGATCGTGCATCCTCGCGGTCTTGTAATGCACCTGCGTCAGGAGCAGCACTGCCACTTCGTCGGTCAAGGCATTGAGCAATTGTTCCCGCGCGACCGCGCGGCATTCGGTGCCGTTCCCTTTGAAGCGCGCAAGACCTTGCATCATGTAGCCGTCAGTGGGGAAGTTCCCGGCCTCGGTCAGAAGGACCTTCCGACCCTCTCGCAGCGAAAGTGCAGCAGTCAAAGCCTTGAAAATATTGATGGAGGTCGAATCTGCGACAATGACCTCTCCCGGCCCGGCTCCGATCAGGCGGGCGATCTTGTCGCCAATCCGGCGCGGGGCCTCGACCCAATTCGCGCTCATCCAGCTATCGATCAGTCCCTCGCCCCACTCTTGCGAGACAACTGTCTGCATTCGCTCGGCAGTTGCCTTGGGCAAGGCCCCAAGGGAGTTTCCGTCGAGATAGACAAGCCCGTCTCGCAGGAGGAATTGATCGCGGAAGTGGCGCATCGGATCGGCTGCATCCCATGCGGCAATCTCGTCACGTTGGGATGCCATCAGTCAAGCTCCCGCAGGATCGCGCGGACCGGGCTTGCATCGGCATTCTCAATCGCCAGCGGAAGCGCGATCAGTTCGTAGCGGCCTGCGGGAACAGCCTCAAGCACCAGGCCTTCAAGGATCCGCATATCGCCGGAAAGGATCTCATGGTGGGCATCCATGGTCTTCGAATTCTGCGGATCCAGCGACGGAGCATCCGTACCAATCAGGATCGTGCCGTTCTCTCGCAGCCGGATGATGACCTCTGGAGCAATCGCGGCGAATTCCGGATCCCAGGCTTCGTGCGGAAACCGGTCATAGGTTCGAAAGAGGACGCGCTTTGCCCCTTGGATTGCACTCCAGTCGCAGTCGGAAATTTCCACTCTCCCCTCGCAATGGCGAACATCCGTGACCACGCATGGCCCCAGATAGGCATCCAGCGCCACATCCGCGCTCGCGGCCCCGCCATTGCTGTAATGCAGCGGCGCATCTGCATGCGTTCCGGTGTGCAATGCAAGGCTGATCGAGCCAACATTGACCGGGCAGTCCTCGCCAATCTGCGCATGGCGCTTTACCGCCAGTTCCGGTTCACCCGGCCATAGCGGCGTCCGCGGACCGATCCGCTGCGAGATATCCCAGATCTTTCCAGTTGGGTGTTTCATCCGGCATGAGCTTTGCCTCACCCTCCGCCGCCTTACAATGGCCTAGGCGCTATCTGTGCAAGACAGCAGCCAATTCTCAGGACAAGATGGCGTCGACGGGCACATGCTCATAACCCAGCTCTTGCGCGACCGCTTGATAGGCGACCTTGCCGCCATGCACGTTGAGCCCAGCCGCAAGATGCGGGTCAGCTTTCATGGCTTCTTTCCAGCCAAGGGTCGCAATCCTGAGCGCGTGCGGCAGAGTGACATTATTGAGGGCATATGTGCTCGTACGTGCGACGGCTCCGGGCATGTTCGCAACACAGTAATGCACGATATCGTCCACCACATAGGTCGGGTCAGCATGGGTTGTAGGCCGCGACGTCTCGAAGCAGCCGCCCTGATCGATCGCAACGTCAACCAGCACTGCTCCGGTTTGCATGTCTTTCAGCATCTCGCGGCTGACCAGCTTCGGAGCTGCCGCGCCCGGGATCAGCACCGCGCCAATAACAAGGTCCGCGTCACACACTGAATCGTAGAGATTGGCGACGTTTGAGAAACGCGTCTTCGCGCGGCTCTCAAAGTGGATTCCAACCCGCTCCAGCACTTCCGGATCGCGATCAAGAATAGTGACATCCGCGCCCAGCCCTGCCGCCATCTGCGCCGCGTTGAAGCCAACCACCCCGCCGCCAATAATCGCGACCTTGGCCGGCATCACGCCGGGCACACCGCCGATCAGAACACCGCGTCCGCCATGGGCCTTTTCCAGCGCGGTCGCGCCAGCCTGAATGCTCATCCGGCCAGCTACCTGGCTCATCGGCTTGAGCAGCGGCAAGGTGCGGCCCGGCCCTGTGACGGTCTCATAAGCGATGGCTGTCACGCCCGAAGCGACAAGGTCAGCGGTCTGGTCCGGATCAGGTGCCAGATGGAGATAAGTGTAGAGGATCTGCCCTTCGCGCAGCTTGGCTCGTTCTGCCGATTGCGGTTCCTTGACTTTGACCACCATCTCGCACTCGGCAAAGATCGGGTCCGGCCCATCAACGATCGTCGCTCCCGCCGCAACATAGGCCGCGTCCAATGCGCCAATGCCCTGACCAGCACCGCTTTCGATCCAGACTTCATGACCGTTTGCAACCAGTTCACGCGCGCTCTCTGGCGTCAAACCAACGCGATATTCGTGATTCTTGATCTCTTTTGGGCAACCGACACGCATCTTCTCTCACCTTTCCAATGAGCTATCATGATAGCATGAAATGGGTGCCAAATTGTCCTTTTCTTCCGGCCAAATGCGGTTAAGCCGGGAAAAATTACGATGTAATTGCCAGTATCGGGAGGATTTTGTGCAGAAGACAGATGCAAGAATTCTGCAGGAGCTACAAACAGACTCGGGTCAATCGATTGCACAGATTGCGGAGAAGGTTTCGCTTTCGACATCGGCTTGTCACCGCAGGATCAAGGCGCTCGAAGATACTGGAGTCATAATCGGATACTCGGCAGATCTCAGTGCCCGTGCGTTGGGATTACGCCTTCAGGCCTTCGTGGAGATCAGGCTGAGTGAGCAAAGCCAGCAATCGATGGAGCGGTTCGAGGAAGCCGCACGAAGTTTCGAAGAGATTTTGAGCTGCCACCTGCTGTCAGGCGACAGCGACTATATGCTGCGCGTTGCTGCGCGGGATCTCGATCATTTTGACCGGCTTCATCGAGATTGCCTGTCCCAATTGCCCGGCGTCCTCTCGATGAAGAGCAGCTTTTCCATCCGGGAAGTCAAAGCCTGGTCGGGTTATCCAGTGTCCCTGGACTGACCCCTGAAAAAAGGTCCCGACTGGTCATGTTGCCGGTGAAGGTTCGCTGGCAACTGGCGCGCCCTTGAGCTCCTTCTCGGTCAGGCGATAGCCAAGCAGCAGCCACAGACCGATCGCTCCGCAGATGGCGGGCAAGACTGCCACTGTCATGTAGAGCGCCGTATGCACGTTTTCGCCTTGCGAGACGTCAGGCGGCAAGGAATTGTCAAAGCCGCCAATGCTAAGCGCAATGCCGACGATAAACGGCCCCAGCGCTCCCGTCAGTTTCTCCACGAAGCTGTAAAGAGCCGTGTAGGCCCCTTCCCGGCGCACCCCGGTCCTGCGGCTGTCCCATTCGATGATGTCAGTCAGCATGGACATGGCCAGAACCACATTACCGGTCGCAGCGGTACCAATAACGATGCCTCGCGCCACAATCGACCAATTGGGCTCACCCGGTCCAGCGAGGAGCCAGCTAAGCACTCCAACGATGTAGCAAACGGCCGCCACGCAATAGGCCTCTCGTTTGCCGAACTTGCGTGAGATGCGCACAAGCACTGGTGCCGCGACAATTGTCGCGATCGTCAGCGCGGTCGCATAGACTATCAAGGTGTAGAAGGTCAGCTCAAGCGTCTGGACGAGAAAGAACAGGAATGCGCCGCCCGTCAGTTGCACGCCCAGAAGCTGCGCGAACTTTACGCCGATCAGGCGCAGGAAATGCCGGTTACCCCAGACCGCGTCAAACTCCTGCGTGAGATTGGTCATTATGCTGGGGCGTTTGGTGAAACGGGCCTTGGCCGTGGAGAAATAGGCGATCATCATGGTGATGAAGATCAGCCCCGAGCAACCCAACGCATAATAGACATACGCGATCCATTCCTCGCGTCCGAAGGCTTCGAGAATAGTGCCTGGCAAGATCGCCGCGGCCAGAAACGCACCCGAAGCGACGAACACGATCCGGTAGCCGTGAATGGACGACCTTTCGTGATAGTCATCAGTCATCTCTGCGGGCATGGCGAGGTAGGGGATGTTGAAGATCGTGAAACCCGCCGCATAGACGCACAAAGCGAAGAACAGGTAGGTCGCTGTCAGCCACTCATTGGCAAATACAGGTGTCGTGAACACCATGGCCATGCTGATCGCGCTGATGATCGCGCCCCAGACCAGGAACGGTCGGCGCCTCCCTTTGGGCGATTCAATGCTGTCGCTCCACCGGCCTACGATGGGGTCAGTGATGACATCGAACAGTTTGGAAAGCAGAATCACCAGACCGGCGAGCCATGGCGATATGCCCAGCACCGATACGGCATAGAACAGGATAAAGGTCGAAATACCATTCATCAGCATGGCGACGCCAAACGCGCCGGTCGCCCAGCCGAGCTTCAGCTTGATTGGCAGCTTGCCGACGTGAGATCCTTCAGCCGCAACCGGTGTTGACGCGATACTCATTGTTGTTGTGATCCCACCAGCTGAAAACCTGACTTTGGCACCTGATCATCGCTGAGTACAGCTTGCCGTTCGATCGCAATCCATGAGGCTGTTCCGGGAAGAACGGAAGCTGCGCCTTCGTTCATGAAAAGCGCACTGAGTAGCCAGAATGATGACTGCGGTTCATGACATAGGCCCCGCCCATCGAACCAAAATTGATCCGCATATCGTCATCGCAGAAAACGACATCCGAATGCAGTTTCGGTGGCTTCATTTCGACTTCCAGCGGGGTATCCGGGGCAAGGCCGAATGACTCGCGCAATTCATCATCGCTCTCACCCTCAAGGCCAACCAGGGCAATCTTATAAAATTCCACCTGGTAGCGCTGGGGGGTCTCTTCGGCGATGTCATACCGGCCATAGACAATGAAATGCGCGCGCTTCGTGCCGGCGATATTCTCGATCACCTGCACATTGTTGTAATCCTTGCTCTCGTGGTGGATTTCCTGCTCGATCTCCAGCATTCGGATGGGCGCGTCTGGGAATTTGTTGAAGCTGAGCAGCTTCATGCTGGTTTCATGCTCGATGGGCTTGCCTGCCGTATGCTTGGGGCCAAACTGAGCGAAATATGACGCCCAGGGTCCAGCAACCTTGTCCTGCTCGTCAATTGGTCGCGGCATCGGAGTGATATCGGCGAGTTGCTGCATCAGTTCGTGGATGCGGTCGACCGTGCCTTCTTCATACGTGCCATTCGGATTTGCAGAATCGATAGCGGCGCGAAGCTCGGCCTTGAGTTGGGGGATCTCGGTCATGGTCTGATCTATATTTCCTGTGAGAGCTCAGAATCCGAAGCGCGAAGGAGATTATTCACCCTGCGAGCACTCATGCGCTAAGCCGCCCGCTCGAACACCGCTGCGATGCCCTGCCCGCCGCCGATGCACATCGTCTCGAGGCCATAGCGAACCTCGCGCCGGTGCATCTCGTGGGCCATGTCGGCAAGGATCCGCCCGCCGGTCGCACCGATCGGATGGCCGAGCGATATACCTGATCCATTCACGTTGAGGATGTCTCTGCGGGAATCGTCCTCGCTCCAGCCCCAGCCCTTGAGCACTGCGAGCACTTGCGGCGCGAAGGCTTCGTTGAGTTCGATGAGGCCAATATCGTCCCAGCCATAGCCGCGTCGTTCAAACAAGCGCTCGACTGCCGGGACCGGGCCGATCCCCATGCGTGAAGGGTCGCAGCCTGCCGCGGCCCATCCGCCAAACCACAGCATTGGTTCAAGCCCCAGCTCGTCCAGCTTGTCTTCCGCGACGACGAGACAGGCCGCCGCTGCATCATTCTGCTGGCTGGCATTGCCCGCAGTCACGATCGCGTCTGGATCGCGCTTGCCGTCAATCGGACGCAAGGCGCCCAGCGTCTCCATCGAAGCATCGGTACGGTAGCCTTCATCTTGCGCAAAACGGGTGGGGTCTCCCCTTTTCTGCAGGACATCTACCGGCACCAATTGCGCTTCGAACTTGCCCGCCTCCCATGCCGCCGCTGCATTGCAGTGCGAGCGAACCGCATATTCATCAGCCTGTTCACGGGTGATCCCGTAATCCTTGGCGAGGTTCTCCGCAGTCTCGATCATGCCGGTGATCACGCCGAACCGCTCGATCGGCTGGCTCATCAAGCGCCCGCGAGAAAGGCGATCGTGCAGGGTCATGTCGCCCATACGGACACCGCCGCGCAAGTCAGTCGTATAGTGCTCGACATTGGACATGCTTTCGCACCCGCCTGCGACGACCACGTCGGCCATGCCGGTTTCGACCATCATCGCGGCATTGGCGATCGCCTGCAGGCCAGAACCGCACCGCCGGTCGAGCTGATAGCCCGGCACGTCCAGCGGCAGGCCAGCGGCAAGCCAGCTCCAATGGCCGATCGCGGGCGCTTCAGCATTGCCGTATCCTTGCGAAAATACGACATCATCAACGCGGGCGGGATCTATACCGCTGCGCTCGACCAGCGCTTTCAGGATGATCGCCCCAAGCTCTCCGGCATTAAGCGGCGCAAGGGTTCCAAGAAAGCGCCCGACAGCGGTACGCACAGGCGAAACGATAGCTGCTCTTCTCATCTTGAGAGAGCCATACCATCAAAACGCGCCTTCAAAAGAGGCAATTTGACTGAGGTTCTGGAACCCCTTCAACGTGCAATAATGCAACGGCGCGGCAGGAACTCAGCGATTCCTGAAAATTGTCTGGACAAATCAGGCGGTGCAGATATCTGGTATACCAGATCGCGTTTCAGGGAGGGAATAATGCGCCGCAAGCTTCAAGCCTCGATTTTGGCCGCCACCATGATGACCCCGCTGCCTGTATGGGCTCAGGCTAGCGATGGGCCTGCCGCCGAGGAAAGGGTCGGAGAGATTATCGTGACGGCCCGCAAGCGCTCAGAAGCACTTCAATCGGTGCCGACTTCCGTGGCAGTAGCGACAGCTGAGACAATCGAGAATCTTGGCCTCGACAACCTTCAGGACATTGCCAAGACCACCCCGGGCCTGATCTTTGACGACTCCTTTGGCCGCGATGGCAATCGCCCGGTCATTCGCGGACAGGCCAACATCCTCGGCCAGTCGGGCGTCGCCTACTTCATCGACGGAATCTACTACACAGGCACGCTAGCCGATTATGACGTCGATACGATCGAACGGATCGAAGTCGTCAAAGGGCCTCAAAGTGCGCTCTATGGTCGCAACACCTACTCTGGCGCGATCAACATCATTTCAAAAGCTCCCGGCGAAACATGGGAAGGCCGGGTTTCAGCGGATATTTCAGAGCACGACCGCTATGATGTTACCGCCGGGATTCGCGGGCCAATCACTGATGGCATCGGCATTGGCATCAATGGCCGCTATTACGAATTCGGCGGCGAATACACCAACCAGTTCGATGGTGAGAAGCTTGGGCAGCAGCAATCATGGTCCGTTGCCGGTGTGCTTGATTTCGACAAGGGCGGGCCATTCACCGCAACCCTGCGCGGATATTACAACCGCACCGACGACGGCCAGCCAGCAACCTTTGCGACCGCGAATGCGGACAACAATTGCCTGTTTGACCTTGGCGGGCTCTATAATGGCGCTGGTCGCTATTTCTGCGGAACGATCGAGCCTCGGCCAATCAGTACCGATTACTCACGCCAGTTTGCGCCAGAAGACTTGGAAGATGTCGGTATTGAAGCCGACACCTACAATGTCAGCCTGCGGATGGAATACGAGCTCGGCGACGGCCTTACACTTACATCGCTCACCGGCTACAACAATCGCGAACAGACGACGTTGACTGACGGGGATTATTCGGACGAGAATTTCACCTCGGCCATCTTTGCGTTCGTGCGCCTTGGCCCTCCGGGATCTCCGGCCTATGGTGCTGTAAACTCACCTGACGTTACCGATTTCACCTTTGCCAGCCGTTCAAAGACCAAGGACTGGTCTCAGGAGTTGCGTCTTTCCTACGAGAGCGACCAGTTCGACGTCATTCTCGGTGGCTACTACTTCGACCAGAGCGACGACAGCTATTCGATCCGTAACCTGCCCGATAATGCCAACGCTCTGGCGGCGTCCAATCTGACGGCAGCCGTGGCGGCACGCTGCGCCGCGACAGCGGGGTGTCTGTTCGCCAATCCGTTTTCGCCGCTCAGCCCGATTGCAGTCCCGCGCGACGAGAACCTGCTCGACATTCGCAACACAGCGATCTTCGGCGCGGTGGAATGGCATGTCACGCCAGAATTCAATATCGGGTTCGAAGGGCGGTATGCAGAGGAGAAAATCCGCCAGACGGCGTTTGATTACGACCTCGGCGACGATCGACCAGGGCCGGGCGACAGCAACTACTCATCTTCCACGGCGACCTTCAAGGAATTCACGCCTCGCATTACAGCTGACTATCAGCTTTCGCCCGACAATCTTCTGTACGCGATTTATTCCGAAGGTCAGAAGCCAGGCGGATTCAATGGTACGGTTGCGATCGAAGCAGGCTTACCGACTTACGAGCCAGAAGATGTGACCTCCTACGAAGTGGGTCTCAAGAACACTTTCCTCGATGGCACGCTGATCGCAAACATCTCGCTGTTCCACAACGAGGTGAAGGGATACCAGCTCAGCCAACTGGCGCAGACCGCGACCAATTCGGTCACGGCCATCGTCAATGCGGGGGATGCCCGCATCAACGGGATGGAGCTGGAACTGGTCGCCCGGCCAAGCCGCAACGTCACGATCACGGCTAACTATGCATTGGCCGATTCCAAATTCACTGAAGGCACGGATCAGAACGAAGGCGTACTGCTCGACGTGGCGGATGATGGACGAGTTAATTGCTCCACCGGATTTGAATTCCCGGCACTTCCCTGCACCGTGGGCAGTTCCAGCAACAGCCTTTACGGTTCGATCGTCGGGCGGAAAATCCCCCGTGCGCCAGTGCATCGGATCTTCGCCGACGCAGACTTCCGCTTCCCGCTCGGCGATGGTGATTGGGAATTCTTCACCGGGGCCAACGTCACGCTCACTTCAAACAGCTACGCGCAGGTGCACAATCTCGCTGGAACCGGCGACTCGATCGTGGTCGACGCGCGATTTGGGGTCACGAACGATCGCTTCAGGATTCAGGGCTACGTCAAGAACCTGACAGATGAAGATGCTGTGCAGCAAATCATCCGCTACGCGGATCCGAGCTTCCGCCGCAACTTCATCGCGGGGCTACGCCCCGGACGCAGGATCGGCGTTATTGTGAGCACCACCTTCTGAGGGAAGTCGGCTGAAAGCGCCTGTGCGCATACGCGCTCGAACCAATGTCTAGCGATTGCGGTGGGCCTCTGTAAAGGAAACGGCGGGCTCCTCTCTGTGAGGAAACCGCCGTTTCAGTTTTAGCCACGATATGAGATTTGGCGACGATATGAGACGACACAAAGGGCGCGCAGTTAATGCCCGCCGCTTCTCTTGGGAGCATCGCCTTCCTTCTCGCGCCGCTGGTCCTCGAGCAGCTTGAACTTGGTCCAGGTCGTCTCGTTGCGCCTCGTATCATCTTCAGGCGGAGCATCCTCGTAGATCGGGAAATTCGCGCGGATTTCCTGCTTCAGGACATCAGGCAATTCCTCAAACCCGCCAGGCAGCTTGCGGCCCATGAAATTGAACACCATCAGACCCGGCCGGTCGCCCATCTCCATCCAGGGAGCCCATTGCGAAATGCGGGTCCAGGCCACCATCGGGTAAGCGACTTTTTTCCTCGTATCGAGCAACTCGTCCTTGAGCGCCGCGAAGTTGAAGATTTCCATCGCGTGGTATGTGCCGCCGACATACGGCTGGTAAGCCCCGCCAAGCGGATTGGTATAGAACAGCGGCACCTCCACCGGCATGAACACAAAAGGTCCCTCTTCGCGGTATGAGCCCAAAGTGTAGGGCGAGCCGTCTGCATTGATCGCAAAGCTCGGACGACTGTTGACCGGGTCATTGTGGATCTGCATCACGTCCACTGTTTCGCCAGTCCAGGGGTTCTCCCAGCGATTGACGATTTCGCCGGTCTCGGGATCGAGATGGATGACGATCTCCCGGCTGATGATTTTCCAGCCCGTACCGCGATCAGGGTCCTCAACAGAGACGCAGCGGCGCACATTCATGCCCTCGCCCTTGAACAGCAACTTGTCAGCCTCGCCAGGACGACGCGAATAGATATTGCCAGAAAAATGATAGACCGCCGTTTCGCCGTCCTTGGCTCCGCACTGCATCCGCTTGGCGATCTCCAGCGCGTCTTCCGGGACATCCGGGTCGAGCGTGCGCGCGTGGGAAGGGACTGTGATAGTGCATGCCGCGATAGCGGCAGCCGCAAGATATCGATATTTCATCCTACATCCTCCTTGAATTCTGGTATACCATAAGTTGTCCGGACATTTGGTCAAGAATTCAGTACGGCGTCGACTACTGCGGCCGTTTGCGCGGCATGCGCATCCAGTACCGAGCCGGAAATGTCGTCACAATCCGACAAATTGGCTGCTGGCAACAGGCTGGCGGCTCGATGGGTTGGCTCCTTGAGCGAGCCGTTGGTGGCAATCACGCTGACAGGCAACGTCAGCGCAGCAAACCGCTCTTCGACAGAATAGGAAAAAGCAGCTTCAAACATGCGGTCAAGGCCTTCGCCCCTCGCCACCATTTCAGCAAACAGCGCAAGACGTTGCCCGATGGGTTGAGTCGCCCTGCGCGACACCACAGCCCGATCCCACAGGGATTCCAGCGCACCAAGCTCCTCCGTGTCATATCTCTCGCCGACAAAACGCCTGGCCATCCTCTTGCGTTGCTCTGGTTCGAACGCGGGCACATCGATCAGCACGATCTCTCGAACGGAGGGGCCTGCTTGCAATGCCATCTCGGCCGCGACGAGGCATCCGCTGTGAAAGCCGAGCACGTCGATCTTCTGCCCGGGCAATATTGCCTTGCAAAAAGCCAGCATCGCCGCCGCATAGTCCGCGATGGAGGAACATTCAGCGATCTCGTCTGATCCACCATAGCCTGGATAGTCCGGTGCGAACGCGGCGCGGCTCTTGCCAAGCAGGGGTAGAATATTGGCGAACGCGAGGCCGCTGAACGGGGCCGGTGCGAGACAGACCAGAGGCACTCCGCCCCTTCCACTCACGCGGTAGTGCAATTGCCCCGCTGGAAGATCGGCATAGGCTTTCCTGATCTGCAACGTCATTCCGTATCGCCGCTCAGTTCTTTCATCTGCTTGCGAAACAGACGACCAACAATCGGGATCAGCATCAGGGGAATCGTTCCGTAAAGCAGTACGACTGATGCCATGGCATATCGTATTTCCTCTTCCCCGAACACGCGCGTCGACAACGAGCCAACCGTTGTCGGGCCAAGCAGCAGGCCCGTCATGCTAATAACCACGTAATAGAGCGCTACGATCTGACCGCGGATCGGAGCAGGCGTGATCAGCAGCAGGGAGGTCACGCCGACAGCACTTACGGTCGCGATCCCGACGGTGTTGATGCAAAGCAAAGCAAAGGCCAGCCAGCCCTGCTCGATGAAATAGGGGCCAAATCCGCTCGCGAACATAATCACATATCCGATCGCAAGAAGTCGGAAGGGCGCATCCAGCCTCCCGTTTTGGCTCATCCGGTCGGAAAGCCAGCCGGCAGCAAACACCGTCACCGGTCCGATCGCAAGCAGCGCTATGCCGTTTGCAAAAGCATATTGCTCGCGCGGCCAGTCCCATGTGCGTTCAAAGACCGAAGGGAGGAAACCCTGGCTGTATGCAATGATCGTCATAACGCAGACGAGAGAAACAAATCCCAGATAGGGTTTCCAGTGACGCGCGGTGTAACCCATCGCATCGCGGAAGCTGTTACCTGCTAGATCGGGAGTGACCTCGGTTGTCGTGCGGCGTGGCGGCTCTGCAATGACCATGAAAAAAGCCGCGACGACCAAGCCTGGCAAGCCAACCGCGAAGAACGTCAATTGCCAAGGCTTGATTGTGCCGACTGCGCCAAGATCGACGCTCTGGGTTGACTTGGCCCATACCAGCACCGCTCCGCCAATAAGGCTGGCGATCCCAGCACCCAAGGTCAAGGCCATGGAATAGAAGGCGACGGGCTTGCCGCGCTTTTCCGGCGGGAAGCTGTCTCCGATCATGGAGAAGGCAGCCGGACTCAACGTGGCCTCGCCCGCACCGACCAGCATTCGAGCGGCAAAAAGGTGCCAGAATTTGGTCGCAAGCCCTGATGCAGCGGTGGCAAGTGACCAGACCGCAATGCCCGCAGCCACAATCCAGGCCCGCCGCTTGCGATCAACCAGCCAGCCTAGCGGGAGCCCCATTGTGGCGTAGAAAACTGCGAACGCAGGACCAATCACCCAGCCAATCTGCTCATCTGTCAGCCCCAGATCGGCCTTGATAGGCTCAATCAGGAGGCCAAGAATGTAGCGGTCAACGAAGCTGAAAACATAGGCGACAGTCAGGAGGACGACCAGGGTCCATCCCGCCCGAGCGGATGGCCATGGGACAGCGACCCCTGCGGCTTGTCGGCCCAGTTCGGGCTCGCTCACTGCGTGTCTTCCGGAATTAAGTAGATCACCACGAGGTTCCCGTCGAAATCGACAATCCCGACCTCTCTCCCAATCCTCCCGTCATGGGTTTCCAGCCGCCCTTCAGGATAAACCTGCAGGCCAAGTTTTCCGGCCTTTTCCATCACGGTGTCCAGCTCCTGCACTTCAAGCACAATCGCACTGCGCCGCGGAAGAGGGACTTCGCGCAAGTCGATCGCACCGATTTCGCTCAACGCCATCACGCGCGGCTGGCCTGGCAGAGACAGGATCGCGAAGCCAAGCTCGGCACCCTCGGGGATCTCGAAAACAGGGATCGAGTAGCTGTCAGGATTATGGCCCTTGCGGTAGGTGACTTCGAAGCCAAGCACGCCTTCATAAAAGGACAGCGCACGGTCAAGATCCGCTACCACGAAATTGGCTCTCTGGAACCGGACTGGCGACTTTTCCAAGGCAGTATCCCCTTCAGCCATGAACTCTGACCAGCTGGTTCACTTCAAAGAAATATCCATCGAGATCCCAGAAGCTCGCACCGATCATGTCCTTGATCTTTCCGTCAGCCCCCGTGACCTTCCAATCATGCGGCTCGCAATGAATGCGCGACCCCGCCTTCCGGGCGCGTTCAGTGGAAGCCCGACAATCTTCCGCTGCAACGACGAAGATAGGGGTACCGAAACCGATTTCTTCCGGAAGCATGGGCGGCATGTCACTGCGAACCGGATCAACCCATTGCAGCAGGCCGATCATCCCGATCGTATCATCCTGGGCCTTCATGATGATGAGGCGCGTCCGGTCACCTTTTTTGCCCGCAGCAAGCTGAGCACCAGAGAGGGTGAATGGTGTATCCATCCAGCGCGTCATTCCCAGTACGTCTTCGTACCAGCGAGCTGCTTTTTCAGCATCACGGACCATCAAAGTGGTGCGCTTGATGATGTCCGTCATCGTCTCTCCTGAAGTCGGACAACGAGAATTCGCAACCTCGGTGGCAGGAAGGCGCGCACGCAGGAGACAACCCGGTCCAAACTCGACGAATATCGCTTAGGCCATTTGGTATACCAAATCAAGAATGGCCGGCGCCTAAGTGTCAGCGAGCTCAGGATGCCTTACATGTTTGGCGATCGCGGCGCGAGCAGCGCGCTGATCCTTGCTCGCGATTGCTGCGAGAATCAACCGGTGCTCTTCTAGCGATGCGCGGAAGTCGTCCGCTTCATACCGATCCATGACATTGGCGAGGAGACGGACATCAACGGCCTGCCTGATGATTTGCAGAATGCGAGAATTACGCGCAATCTCAGCAATACGATCATGAAACGCGTGATCAAGCTGCGCATATTCCGCCGCGAGATTTTCACTTCCGGCAGCCAGCAGCCGCTCCATCTTGTCGACGAGCCCGGTCAGGCTTTGGACATCAGTCTTGGTCGATTTTACCGCCGCGAGACCGGTGACATAGGTCTGAAGGACGCTCCCAACTTCATAGATCTCCTTCAATTCATGAGGGCCGATCTGCGTCACACGAATGGAGCGGCGGGGTGAGATATCGACCAAGCCATCCGCCGAAAGCCGGCGCAAAGCCTCGCGAACGGGAGTTCGGCTGATACCAAGATCAGAGCACAGGTCGCGTTCCTTGAGAGCCACGCCGCTCTTGAGCGTGCCATCGAGAATTTGCTGGCGAAGCAGCTGATAAGCAGACTCGGAAGAGTTCAATCGGGAAGGGTCAGTCTCCAGTGTCATTATCTGTCTCTAACCCATGTCTGGCGAACGGAGGATCAAACAAGTCGTTTGACAAAGGCTCACCGACGATGGTCTCCTCCCAGAATACCGTGTTCGAAAGTACACCATCATAGTACAATTTGACACTGCGCGCTTGCACCCAGCCGCTTTCCGGCAGCTTGATGAAGTCGCTGTATGTCCGCTCGTGCCAGCCGCGCGGAGTACGAAATCCCATATACCGAATGAAGCGGCTGTCCTGGTCGAAGCCAAACAATGTGATCTGACCTGTCGGGTCGATTATCCGCACAAGATCGACCGGTGCCCCCTCGACATCGCGTGGCGGCGCGCTTTCCAGCTTGAAGCCCTCGTTCAAAGCTGAGCGGATGATCCCGAAACCAAAATTGCTCGCCCAATAGGCATCAGCTTCTGCTTTGGGCATGATGCCATTGTTGGTCCACGTCGTTTCGCCGTTGAAGCCCACTTCAAAGATAGTGGTACTGCCAGATCTCGCGGAGATCCGGACCTTGCCGTCAGCGCCATGCGCGCTGTCACGCTCGGAGCCCATGACACGCCACATCCGATAATCATCGGCTGAGCTGCGCGGTTGTGTGCCGCCGGGTGAATAGAATTCAGCGTGGCCGCGAAGCCGGAGCGTACCCGGTGAGAGCCAGAGCTCTCCTCCATGGGCGTCGACCGCCTGCTCGACGATTTCGCGAGGAGCTTGCTGTTGGGCATGGATTGCCCCCGGAAGAAACGCGGCAAGAAGCAATGCAAGCCCCAATCTTCCAGTAAACACCGCTACTGCCCTCCTTCTTGTCCGGACAACTCTTTCAAACCATGCGATTCCACTATAAGCAAGCCTTATGAAGCTTATGACATTTGCGATCGCATTGACGTTCGCTTTTTCAGCGCCTCTGCTTGCCGAGGAAAGTCCCGAAGAAGGGATCTGGACCAATACGGAAGACGCATATTTTGCTGAAGCAGAAGGTCGCGAAAAACCAGTATGGGTCAGCATCGAGGTTTCCGAAGACAAACGATGGCGCAGGACGGACCCCTTCGGACAACCCCTTGAGGAGTGGCAAGCAGGTTTAATGCCTGGCCTGGTATACAGCGCCGAAAGTGGATGGTCGCTTGACGGCAGCGAGCTTCGCAAGGCGCGACTCTTCTCATGCTGGGCATCGGTCCGCAAATTCGCTGGCAAGCCAGATGGCACGGAGGACTGGAGCTTTTCGCGCGGGCTCAGCATCCACGATCAGGGTGGACGGATTTCGGTTCCAGGCAATGGCGAGGCGCCAGATGTTCTTATCCGGCTGCGCAATGTGACCTGGGCCAAAGACAGTTCAAACAAGCCTTCGCTGGTCCTCTATGTCCACCGCAATGATCCCGAACGCGCCGAAAGCTACGCCTGGGCATCGCCTGATGCCTCGCTGATCGGCATTAACCTGCGCTGGGTCCAGGCCAGTTGCAGTCCGGCTGTACAATAGCACGAGGCTTGTTCAGACAATCTGCAGCATTCACAGATGAGCAGAAGCACGCTCTGAACAACAATGGCACCGAAGCTTTGCAAGAATATCATGCATGGCCAGGAAGCACCGGGATCACAAGACGATGAGCAATCCGGCGCGGCATGCTGATCCGGACTCTGCCAAATACGGCATCTTCTCTCTTGAACATCGCCTGGAGGCCGTGAGTTTTACCGATGACACTGCGAGCCCGATCCGCAAAGCCAACATCCTTCTCCGATTGGCGTCACGCCCCGTGCTCCTCAGTGAAGCAGTCGAGCACTCAGCCAATTGATGCGAGGCATTCCGCCAGCATGGCTGGATCAGTCAGAAATCCATTACGAGCAATATCCAGCGAAATGAAATTCCAGCCCGGTCCTCGGCCGGGTCCGATCATCGCTTCAGAACTTGGTGCATGGATCTGTCCTGCAGCTTCAATGCAGGTGCGCGGGAAAGCCTCCCAGCCGCCATTTTTGAGACGCAAAGGTTCAGTCCACTGCCTCGCAGGATGCCACGTAAGCCGACGTTTCAGTAGCGCGATATTCTCACTGTCTTCCTTGGGCACAAGCATCTCGACCGGGTAATGATCCCAGAAGATCATCTTGTAACCGTCGCGGAACGTCTTGACCCTCTCTTGCCAGCTCTCGGAGAATTCTCCGGTTTCCGGATCAGGCATGATCGCTGCGGGCCGATCAGCCGTTGGGATCAAGGCGTCATAGAAAACCAGGTGTTTGACCCGGTCCTGCAACCGATCCGCTGCGCCAGTAGCTGTCGTCCCAGCGAATGAGTGGCAAACCAGGATGACATCCTCTAACTCCTCCCACTCGATCGCATTTACGAGATCCTCGATATGCGTGCTGAGGCCCGTGTCGGGCCGGATCAAATGAAAGCGTTCGCCGCATCCCGTCATCGTCGGGGTGATCACACGGTGCCCCTCCGCGCGCAGCAAGGTGGCAACTGAATGCCAGGCCCAGCCGCCGTGCCAGGTTCCGTGCAACAGAACAAAGTCCTTGCGCTTCTGATTTATCACTGGTGCAGCGAAGCCAATGCCGGGCAACACAGCGGCTGTCGCCGCTCCCCCGAAGAACCCACGTCTGCTGGCTTTCATCGGCTCAGTTCCCGCGCCAAAGTATCTTACCTATTGGCATGTATTCTTGCTTGTCTCGCTCTTGAGATATGCAATCAGATTGGCGCGATCTTCTTTCTTGGGAATGCCCATGAACACCATCTTCGTGCCGGGGATTGCCGCAGAGGGCTTGGCCAGGAAGGCATCAAGCTTTTCAGTATTGCGCCAGTCCGGCGCCGCATCGCGAAAAGCTTTCGAGTAATTGTATGGTGCGGACAGAGGCTTGCCATTGAACATTGTGGCCAGCGATGGTCCAATCTTGAGGCTCTTTCCGTTCCCCAGTTCATGGCAGGAGGCGCAGGCAATAAAGGTCTTGCGACCAGCTTCTACAGCAGCGGAAGGCTGCTTCATCCGAACCTCAGTCTTGCACGTCTTGGCTGCAAGCGTTTGCTGGTTTGAAACAGCGATCGACAGACCAAGTGCCGCGAGCGAGAACGCAAGGACCTTCGACATCATGTTACTTTCCTTGATTTCAGATTTGTGACTTGAAGTGCGCCAGCAACCGCGTTGAACAGACGCGTGTCATCCCAATCCGCACGGTATTCGCCAATCCTTACGACAACCAGATCAAGCGCCCGCGAGATGTAGATGCGCTGTCCTCCAGCGCCGTCCAGAAACAGCACGTCGTGGACAGCAAAAGGATGCTCCGACCGCACCCTCGCGGGCGATGCTGACGTGTAGGCACGCTCAGGATTGAACGGAGACCCAAGCCAGAGAAACAGACCGAAATTGGCGTTTGCTGCAGCAGGGCTTGTCATATCGTCGATCCACTGAGCAGGAATGACCTGACGTCCCTGAAAGAGGCCGCGATCACGCAGCAACATGCCAATGCGCAACCAATCCTCGGCGGTTGCCATCAGGCAGCAATAGGTAACGGTGGGCCCGTTCTCCGTTCGCTTTGTCACCGCTGCATCGCTTGCGTGCAAGGGCTGCCAGAGTACCTGAGACAGGTAGGCTTCGTAGGACGAGGGTAACGCCGATTGTAGTGCCAATCCGAGGATTTGAGCGTTGCGATCGCTGTAGTCGAACACAGGTGCTTCCGATGATTGAGCGATGTCGCCTGCTAGCGTGGCTTCCTCGATATCGGAACCGAAGGAGAAGTATGCGGCTTGCGAGAATGGTCCACCTTCGCTGTTGGGCTGACTGTAACCTGCTGACATCTGCATCACGCTGCGCAGGGTTGGGCGACCGCGCGGATCATCCTCCCATCGCGTGATGTAATTGCCAACCGACGCATCAACGCCTGAAATGTAGCCATCGTCGATTGCCTTGCCCAGCAGCAACGCACTGATCGTCTTGTGGAACGAGAATGTAAGGTGCCGAGTGCTTGCACTTGCGCCGTCCCAATAACGCTCAAGTATGATCTCATCTCCGCTAGCTATCAACAACGCACTTGAGTTGTAGCCTTCGGCAATGTCCACTGCAGCCTCAAAGGGCTTATCAGCTGAGCTGGAGGCGCGTGCGAGCGGCACGTAATCCCCTTTGACTGCAAATTGCGGCTGGTAAGAGTCGACCGAAAGGTCTGCGGCCGTCTGCGGCCTTGCCAGGTATCGGGACCAGAAGCCCCAATCGATGCTAACTGCAGCGACGGCGAGCAGCAGGCCGAAACCAAGAATGAAACCTGCTTTACGCATAGCCTAGCTGCTGGCGCTGATGATCTCGATAGCTACGCGCTCCCCGCTCTCCATTGCGGCTTCCATACCAAGCTCAGTCCGGCGGGTATGCTCACCGGCAAAATGCAGCCTGCCATGAGGCTGGATCATTTCATTGGCGAACGCGGTTACCTGTCCCGGAGCAAAGCTGTGCCGCACACCGCGGATGAGGGGATCATTTTCCCATGATTTGTAGGTCAGCAGTTCAACCTTGCCAGCAGAGGCAGGGCGCACTCGTGCAAGCTCTTCCATCAGGAAACGGCTCGCATCTTCGCGGGGCATCATGTCCATTCGCGAAGCTGAATCGCCTGTCATGACAAGATAGCCAACATGCTCGCCTTCGCCAGTATGATTATCGACTGCCCAGAACATCTTGATCGCCCCGTCCGAGAAGAATGACGGGTCAAGCCCGTCTTCTTTCCAGAACGGCTCCCTGATCACCAAATGGGCGCGGCTGGTGTTGCTGTAGCCTAGCTCGTGAACAGCCTTTGCCTGGATTGGCGGCAATCCTGGTTCAATCCCGATCCGCCGCAGCGTCGTGAATGGGACTGCCGATATCACGAAGTCGGCCTGATATTTTGCGCCGTCTAGCGTCTGCACCTCAGCCACTGGTCCGAACATATCAATCTTCATGACGATCTTGTTGAGTTCGATCGATCCCTCATCAAGATGGGCTGCCATCGCTTTGGGCAGTGCTTCAGCACCTTCTTTGATATTGCTTATGATCGCCAGGTTTTCAGGTGCGGACTCGCCAATCTCCTGAAACCCATAAGGCGCGTCTGTCACGGCATCGGCATTCGAAAAATTCTTGATACTCCAGCGCCCGCGATGCTGTTCCTGCATCATGGTGAGACATGATGCGGAATCGATGTCATTTGCGAGGACATTCAGCCCGGCGAGGCGAATGACCTCTTCAGAATAGCCATGCTGTTCGAACAATTGCCGCGCTGAAATGTCGAGATGCGCGAATTTGGGATCAAGCCAGTCAGTCAGTTCCTCAAGCGGATTGAGCCTGTCGAGCAGGCGCGGTCCCGCCATGAGCGGCGGGATGTCGCGGTCGCCCTGTGAAAAAGGATTGAGGGGCGATGATTGCCATTGGTCTGCTTTAATCCACTGTCCGTCAAGGTTCGAACAGAATGTCAGCAGATCGCGATCCTCAGGGATCAGAGTGAGGCCGAACCGGTCACATGCCGCGATCACTCGGGCATAGGCCCTGCCGATCTGGCTCGCTCCAAGCTCGGGCCGGGTCTCCAGCCCATAGGCCGTTTCGACCCGGCCTCCGACGCGCGACTTCCCTTCGAGGACTTTCACCTTGTAACCCTGGTCATGGAGGAGGTTTGCCGCATGGAGGCCGGAAAGCCCGGCTCCAATGACAATCACATCGAACTTCTGACTTGCGCGGGCGGGTCTCGGCAAAGCCGTGGCGGCGGTTAATGAGGATGCGCCGACAAGGAAAGAACGCCGAGACGACATGAGGGAGATCATGTTGGCCACGCGCAAATCAGAAGCTGAACTTGACCCGGGCGCCGAACTGCTGCGGCCGGGGTGCTTGAACGATGAAGGTCCGGGCAAAGGTCGTCGGGTTGACGAATGGCGCAACATTCGAGGGGGTCTTGTTGTCGAACAGATTGTTGGCGAAGATCGTGAACTCGATAGCTTCGCTGCCAAAGCCGACATACATGTCGACGATGGTCTTGTCGCCAGTCTCAGCCAGGTTGGCCACTGACGCATACATAGTGGAATTATAGCTCGCGTCGGTTTGCCAGAAGAAGTCCCAATCGTCGGATATCGGCTGGCGGAACTCGACGCCGATGTTCCCGGTCCAGTCAGGCGTATTGCCAAGCTGGTCGCTGCCGTCTGTCGTGATCCCCGCCGTCGCAACACGCCGGTCGACGTAATCCTTGATTCGGATTGGCGAATAGGAAAGCCCGCCATAGACAGTGAGACTGTCGCTCGGCTCTGCGCTGAATTCGACTTCGAAGCCGAGCGAATCCGCGCTGTTGGCGTTGGCGGTGTACCCAACCGAACGCCCGTCAATGACGATTTGCGAATTAACCTGGATATCCGTCCAGTCGATATAGAACACCGCGCCGTTGAGCGTTACGCGGTTGTCGAGCAATTGCAGCTTCGCGCCAAGCTCGTAATTCCAGGCGATTTCCTCGTCGAACGCCCGAAGTTCAAGCGGAACGGGTGCAAAGCCAGCGCCCGGCGAGTTGTTGAACCCGCCCGGCTTGTTACCCTTGGCAGCGCTTGCGTAAACCAGCACGTCATCGCTGGGGCGCAGTTCGGCAATCACGCGCGGCAGGATATTGTCAAACTTTGCTGAGAATTCCTGTGCTGTGGCGGCTGTGCGGGGCTGCGAGACTTCAGTCACTGAATCCTGCGCCCACCGCAGCTCGCCTGTTATGGCGAAGGCATCGCTGAGTTCTGCGGTGAGACTACCGAAGATCGCGATTGTTTCGAGATCGCGGCCAAGCAGGTTGGGATTTACCGGATCCGGTGTTGCGCTGCCGCTTGCTCCGGTGAAGCTGAAGTTTTCCTCGTCGGTGTCTTCGGTGCGGTAATATCCGCCCAAGATCCACTTAAAACCACTGCCTGTATCGCCGGTCAGTCGCACTTCCTGGCTGAAATCGCTGATATCCTGCGTGTCGAGGAAGCGGAAGTTGCCGAACAGGCTCGCGCCCAGTGGCAAGTCGGGCTGAGCCGTGAAATCAAAGTCCTGGTCGATCAGGAAATCATAATCTGCCAGCGACGTGCGCGAAGTGAGCGTAGCGAAACCGAACTCATAATCGAGATGAAGGCTTGCGCGGAAAAACTGCCGGTCGATGCCCGCGTAGTCATCCCCATTGTTCGCGACCAGTGATGGATCGAACTCAACCTCACCGATGAACCACCTCGGACTTGTGGAATTGGATGGGACCTGATGCCAATCTGCCTGTTCCTGAACTTCGTCGGTGTAGCTCAGGCGCAGGTAAGCTTCGCCTTGCCCTTCACCACCAAATTGAAGGCGTGCAGAGCCGTCGATCAGGTATGATTCTCGTCCGCCGATGGTCTTGCCCGATGCGGTGTTTTCGAAGAAACCGTCAAGGTCCGTGTAGCGTCCGGCAACTGAGACCGCGAAGACGTCGGAGATCGGTGTCTCTACACGACCCTGAAAGACGTATTCGCCGCCCTCAGCGATGGAAGCTTGTACCATCCCGCTCGCTTCAGTGAAGGATGGACGCCGCGTGATGTAGTTGACGGCACCAGCCAGCACACCGCGGCCGAACAACGCAGACTGCGGCCCGCGGACAACTTCAACGCGTTGCAGATCGAAAGTCGGAACATTGCCGAATGTGCCGTTTCCGATGTCGATCCCGTCAATGAAGACGCCGACCGAGGGAATGCCTGCGGCACGCGCCGTGCCGACACCACGGATACTGGGATTGGTGTCGGTCAGTGTTGAAACGCTCGACCAATTAAGACCCGGCGTACGCTTTGCGAGATCTTCGAAATTCTCGATCGCGTAGCGGTCGATTTGTTCCTCGCTAAATGCGGAGATCGAAATCGGAGTGTCCTGCAGAGTCTGTTCGCGGCCTGATGCTGTCACAATAATCTGATTGCCGGTGTAGCTCTCTTCATTATCCTCGGCCTCATCCTGCGCAAGGGCAGGTGTGCCGGACATGATAGCTATGGCAGCTAAAGCGACAGCGCCATTCAGGCGCGAGCGGCAGGCAGTGATCTTCCCCATTTTTCCATTCCCCGTAATCTGGATCGTATTCCTCTGGCGACCCGGAATGGATGTGGCCAAATCAAAGCCTCACTTGCCAAACCCATAGCCCGAGTGCAGAACAAACAGAGCTTTCAGCAATCGTCCCCGAGGAGCGAGCCAAATTTCCCGGTCCGGGGGAGAATTGTTCACTTATGCCATTCGGGAAGCACGAATGACCGCTGGAAAACGCGAATGGAGAAATGGTGAGGAAGTTGAGGATGGCTCAATCTCCGGCTTGCGCGAATTTCTGACTTCAAGGCGCACACAGTTTGCGCTCTTGCTCTATGTGCTGTTTCCCCTGTTCGCAGGGTTTATTTCTGCGATGCAGGGATCGGGGCGGACGAGCGGCTGGCCGCTGGGCTTCCGGATAGCCTACTATCTGCCGCTGGCGCTAATCGTGATGTGGTCCTCTGGACTTGCCTGCCACCTGCTCGCGCGCATCGCGCGAGCGCTCAGGATGCCCCTGTGGGTCTTGCTTGTTGCAGGCGTGCTTGCTGCGGGAGAAGTCATCAAGGCCTATGTCCGGTTTGTGGTGCCGCTGTTTGACAAGCTGTTACCAGCAAGCGCGACGGGCGGGCGCGTGGTCGAATTTACTATGGCGACAACCATCCAAACCGGGCTCCCAACTATTGTTACCTGGTTGTTGCTCAATATGCTCGCTTGGAAGGTGTTCGGGATACCCCGGTTCGGCTATGATGCCCCACCCGGCCTTGTAAGCAGCAAATGGTCGCGAACCGCCGCTTCAGACAGCGAAGAAAGGGCGCCTCCCAACTTCCTCGCACGTGCCCGATTAGGTTCGATCGATACCATTGAAGCGATCGAGGCGCAGCAACACTATATCAAGATACACGCAAAGACCGGACAGAAAACGATCCTTTATCGTTTCGGCGATGCGATCGCTGAGATCGAAGACGATATGGGCGTACAAGTTCATAGGTCATGGTGGGTCAACAAGAAGTTTGTCGAGCGCCTCGCACGAGAGGGTGACCGCATGTTTGTGATAATGGAGAGCGGATTGGAGGTCCCAGTCAGTCGGACTTATGCACGTGAAGCGAAGGAGCAGTTTGACTAGTTTTGCGCGCGATTTTTTGGTTCGATGGACTGGACGCGCGCGCGGTCTGTTCCCCATTCTGATTGTGGATGTCGGACGATAAGGATTTGTCAGTCTTACGCCTACTCGCCTCCACCCGCGACGGGCCGGAACTTCGGCATTGTGATGTCAGCAGACCATGGTTCATAAACCACTTCAACGGCCATGCCGCTTTGGACACTGTCGACATCGCAACCGATGACATTGCTCATCATGCGGGGGCCCTCTGCGAGAATGATAAGGGCGATGACATAGGGGACATCGGCGGCATAAGCCTCCGAAACGGCGCGCGTCACGATCGTATAGCTTTCCACGGTTCCGCGCCCGCTCGCTTCGCGCCACTCAATCTGTTCTGACATGCAGTTCGCACAAATCACACGCGGATAGAATTGATAGGTGGAACAGGCCATGCAGTATTGGAGCAAGAGCTTGTGCTCCTGGCACCCTTCCCAAAAGGGTGCGGATTCCGGGGTGGGGCGAGGAAGGAATTTTTCCACCTGTCGCTCCATCAGTGGCGCTCCCTGCCGAGGATAGCTGTAGTGTGGCTTGACATAATGCCTCCCTGGCCGTGCACGAGTCCGACTTGGGCATCCTCAACCTGACGCCTGCCGGCCTTGCCGCGAAGCTGCGTCACCGTCTCAGTTAGCGCGAACATCGACCCAGGATTGCCCGGATGGCAATGGGATAAAAGACCCCCATGGGTATTGACCGGCAAAATGCCGCCCAGCTCAATGTTGCCGTCTGCAACAAACGCGCCACCCTCGCCTTTCTCGCAAAAGCCAAGGTCTTCAAGTTCCACCAGCACCGTGGGCGTGAAACAATCGTAAAGTTGCGCAAAGTCCATATCGCGCGGCCCAAGCCCGGCCATGGCATAGGCCCGGCGGCCCGATTCGACAGCAAAAGACGTGGTAAGGCTTTGAGCTTGGCTAATATGTTCATGGCCATGACCTTCGCCAAAGCCCAGGATATAGACAGGATCGTGCGGGAAATCTGCCGCTCTTTCCGCCGAGGTCATGATAATCGCAGAACCACCGTCCGATACCAGCGAGCAATCAAGCAGGTGCAAGGGATCAGCAATCATCCGCGAATTGATCACATCCTCGACGGTGATCGGTGTGCGCATTTCAGCCGCCGGATTGAGGCAGGCATGATTGCGGCAGGCGACGGCGATGGCCGCGAACTGTTCAGCGGTGGTGCCATACTTGTCCATGTGGGCGCGAGCAATGAGGGCATAAAAGGCCGGGACTGTCGGGCCGAACGGAATTTCGAACTGAGAATGACCGGCTGACGACTGCATCTTCATCGCCTGGTCGCGTGTCAGGCCGCTGCGCAAACTATCCGCCATTGTAATCAGGACGGTAGTGCACATGCCGCTGACGATCGCGGCTGCGGCATGGTGCAGGACGGAAAAGGTGGTGCTGCCGCCAGCGTTCACGCCGATGCAATAACGCGGAAATATCTGCAGATACTCAGCCATTGCCTCTGCGTGATACATATAAGGTTCGGCCATCGAATTGCAGGTGATGAGCCCGTCGATCTTGTCCTTGGTGATTTGCGCATCTGCCATGGCGCGGCGCGCGGCATTAATGCACAGTCCGGTGGGACTGAACTGGGGGAGATTCCCCACCTCGGTATCTGCAGCCCCAACAATGGCAACTTTTCCGCGCAAGCTGTCCAACATTACTTCCGATCAGTCATTGCCGAAGGCAACGACGGCTGTGCCAGGGACAATCACCTCGCCAGCTTCATTCTTGATGAAAAGCTCAACTTCGGCGGAATTGTTTTCGTGATCCACCGAAATCACACGGCCGCCCGACGTGACCGTCTCACCGATAAAGGCGGCCTTGCGGTTCGAGTATTCAAGATGCGTCATCCGGCCCTTGCCGTCGAGCCATTCTATGACACACTGGGTAAGCCAGTCGCCAAGCATCGGCCCTGACACCACGATGCCGGGATAGCCTTCGACTTCAGTGGCGTAGGGCATATCGAAATGGATGCGATGGGCATTCCATAGAGCTGCGCTGTACATGAAATTCTGAACATTATCAGGGCGATAGGCGCGGCCTGGCAAGACATCGTCCGGCTTCGCTGTGGTTATCTTGGACATAGCATTATCTCAAAAGCCGGGTTGTTTTTTCAGTAAGGACAAGTTCGCCAGCCTCGGTTTCGACCCGCATAACAACTTCATAGAAAATAATCGGCCCCTGAGAGCCAGCTTTCTCGTAGATGTTTGTCAAGGTTCGGGTGGCGACCAGTACGTCGCCGGCCATGATCGGCCGGAAGTAATCGATGCTCAGGCCGCCGGCCATGGCCTTCTCCAGTGGGAACTTTGGCAGCAGCCGATCGATTGAAACGCCATCAGGGCTCAATTCGTCAAGTTCGACGATGTCCCAGAATAAGGCGACATGGAACAAGGGCGGCGCTACGTCTCCATCAAGATATTCCTTTTTCTTCCAACCTGTGGCGATGGAATACTTCCGAATTTCTCGGCGCGAGGCTATTTCGATCCGCGGCGCAGACGTCCGGCCAATATGAGACAGCAATTCATCAGTCAGAAGGCCGCTTGATATTTGCAAATCAGTTCTCCTTCTCGGCCGTGACCTTACTTCGCAAGAGCAGACTCACGCCTCCGCCCCGAGTTCCTGGACCAATTCCTCGCGCAGTCGGAATTTCTGGATCTTGGAAGTTGACATCGGCCAGCTATCCACGAAACGCACGTGGCGCGGAAGCTTGAAATTGGCGATCTGCCCGCGGCAGTGTTCGATCAGCTCTTCCTGGGTGACTTGGCCCCCGGGGGCAAGTTCAATGAAGGCCGCCGGTACTTCAACATAGCGTGCGTCGGGAATACCAACAACCTGGGCAAGCTTGACCGCTTCGTGGGTTTGCAGCGCGCTTTCGATCTCGGCTGCCGCGACATTCTCGCCTCCGACCTTGAGCATGTCCTTTGTGCGGCCATGGAACATGATCGTGCCATGTTCGTCGAAGGAGCCGATATCGCCGGTATGGAGCCAGCCATCGCGGATCGATTCCGCAGTTTTCTCCGGCGCGTTGTAATACCCAAGTAGCATATTGGGGCCCCGCGCGCAGATCTCGCCTTTCTCGCCAGTTGCGCATTCCTGCCCAGTTTCCGGATCGACAATCCGAACTTCCCATTCGTCTAGCGGAACGCCGAGACGGGTTGTGCGCAATTCGAAACTGTCGTCAGGCCGACTGGTGCAAATCGTGCCTGCCCCTTCCGTCAGGCCATAGGTGCCGACATGGATGATCGACGGCATTGCTTTGACCATCGCATGCTTGATCCACTCGGGCTGGACGGCGAAGTTGCTGTTCATCAGCCGCATGTTCGAAAGATCGGTCTTCGCAAAGCTTTCATGCGTGATCAGGTCCTGCATGATAGTCACGAAGGCGGGATAAGCCACCGTCGCGCGTTCACGTTCCAGCATAGCAAGTGCCGTCCCGGCATCGAAGTAAGGAACGGTGAGATAAGCGCCGCCGGAATCGATGACCATCATCATGGGAAGGATTCCGGCGATATGATAGATTGGCAGCGGCGACCAAACCCGGTCGCTGGCGATTACCTGATAACGTTTGCCAAGGTTGCGGCTGTTGCCGACCATCGCGCGGTTGCTGATCATGCAGCCCTTTGGATTAGAGGTCGTGCCTGAGGTGTAGAGGATCAGCCCAACATCACCAGGAGCGACCGCCTCAGTGATGGCTTCGACCTTACTTTGCGGCACCCTTTCACCCAAAGCCATGGCGCGGCTGCGCGCAAGCAGGGGGGACGCGCAATTCTCTTCCAGACAGATCACCTGGCGCAATTCCGGTGCCTCAGGCAGCGCGATGGCTTGAGCATTACCAGCATTTGCTAACGAAGGCAGAGCCTTGGCCAATCGCTCGCCGAAATCAACCGAGTTCGCGACCTTGCCGGTGGTCACCAGCACAACCAGCGCCGCGTCCTTGACCAGATAGGCAAGTTCGCCCGGCTGGTAGCGGGCGTTAACCGGAACCGCGACCGCGCCGATCAGCGCGCAGCCGAAAAAGATCTCAACGAATTCTGGGCAGGTCGGTAGCAGGAGGCCGACATGCTCCCCGCGCTTCACGCCCAGCGCGGCGAGTGCGCGAGCCCAACCCATTGCGGCGTTATAGAGGCCTGCGTGGGTCAACCTACTCTCGGGGAAAACAAGCGCATCATCATTGCCGTGCATCCGCGCACCTTCGCGCAGCATCTTGCCGATCGTAAAGACCTCGCCGTTCATCGTGCCGGCCTGTCCTGATGCTTCATTCGATAGTTCTCCCATTCTCATACCTTGTGGTTCAAGACCCTGGGTCGAGCCGGCGCTGGAGGTCGATAGCGATGTTCTCGCCCTGAACTTCACAGTGCCACGCTTTGATCGGCTTGTCGGTCAGATTGCCGCTGGGACAGCCGTTGCGCAGGTCAAACCGCACTCCATGAAGGGGGCAGAAAAGGAACACCTGCTTGACCTTGCCCCCGTGCAACTCCTGGTAGGCATGGCTGCACTGGTTCTCCACGGCGAACACGCCCATATCGCTGCGCACCAACACGATTTGCTCGCCACCATGCTCAATCGGCAGGGTCCCCTTCTGCGGCACATCCCCTAGCTTGGCAATAATCTCCAAGGCCATGTCAGCGCGACTTCTCGAATACCAACAACACGTTCCCGGGCATGTGAAAGTAGAGCCCATAACCGCTGTTGACGACGAGATGGCCATTGTATGCGGCCGGACCCGGGCCGCTCATCCCACCGCCCCGAGCTGTCACGCCCGTGATAGTCTTGACCGGTTTGGTGGTGTCGTAAGACCAAAGTATTTTGCCGGTCTTGCGATCATAACCACGCAACATACCATCAAGATGACCAGCGAGGACAGCTCCTGGAATGGCCGTCGCTGCAGCCGAAACGCCCGGATCGCAATAAGGCCGGCCACCGCAATTGTCCTTCGCCTTGTTACGCCAGATGACCTTGCCCGTGGCCGCTTCGATCGCATGGATGCCTGCGCCGTTGAGCTTGGCGTCGTAGGTTCGATCGTCATAAGTGTCGACCATGTCGACAATCGGCACGTAGATGCTCACTCCTTCGCGGGCCATGCCGAAATGAACGCCGCCCTGCGTGCCGCCATGGCCAAGTCGGCGGTCCCAGACGATCTTGCCGGTGTCGGGATCGACCCCGTAGGCAACGCCCGATTTCTGGCCGACTACGACAATGTCCTTGCCATCCCCGATCGGTACGAGGATAGGCGATGCCGCGAGATCGAGATCGGGTCCGTTTTCTTTCGGGCAGTTTTCATTACCGATCATGCAGCCCACATTCCAAGCGTCGTTCTTCGTAAACTGTACTTGCCACAGCTTGCGGCCCGTTCTCGCGTCAATCGCGAACAGGGCATCACTGTTTTCGTCGGCGGGCGAGGAGTAGTTCTCGCCTGAGCCGAAGTAGAAGCGGTCGCGCTTCGCGTCATAGGCGGGGCTTCCCCAAACCGGTGCGCCCGAAGGTCCGAGGATCTTTGCACCGACGCTGGTGCGCCCCTGTTCGCGCGGCTCGGCGGGAACGGTGTAGGTCTTCCACAGGCGCTTGCCTGTAGCCGGATCAAGCGCGAGCACCGCGCCGCGGAACGAACAACAGTCGTATTTGGGGTCGGCTGCCGAAGTCACCTCCAGCGATGAAATTGGCACCGCGAGTACTCCTCCGCCAAGCGCCGGCGTTCCGGTAATCGTGGCATTGGGATGATCATCCGCCTTGACCTGCCACACCTGCTTCCCGGTCATTGCGTCCAGCGCATAGACCCGGCCGAGAATGTCGCCGAAATAAAGACGCTTGCTCTTGGCATCAGCCACGATTGCATTGCGCACTTCCGCACTCGCGCGGAATGTCCATTTGGCGCAGCCAGTGGCAAGATCAAAGGCGTAGACCTTGCCCGACTGGCTGCCGACGAAGATCGTGTTCCACCCTATTGTTGGCTGCGACCTGGCTCGATTTGCGCCGGGATAGGCAAATGCCCATTTGAGCTTCAGTCCTTTGAGGTCAGCGGCGTTGAGGCCACCGTTCTCAGCCGGCACGAAACGCCCGGTATCATGGCCCCATCCAACTGCGGCCGGCGGCGGCCCGGCGAAGCGCGCGGCATCTCCGGTGCAAGTCGGCGGCGGTGCCGGTGGCTGGTAATCGTCCAGCTCGACCCGTGCGAGATACTCGGCAATCTCCTGTCGCTGTGTTGGCGAGAGATGAGCTGCCTGCTGCTTCATTATCCCGTTGTTCAGGGCATCAAGCACCATATCCGGTTCGAGCATTTCCAGCCAGACGATGGCGGGTGCCTTGGGCACGGCTCCGCTATGGCAACCTGCGCAGTTTTCATAAAATAGCGCCTTGCCCGGATGCGTGTCAGGATCGATCGGCGTACCAATCCGCGTGACGAAGTCGTCGGTCGAATTGACGCGCGTTGCTTCGGAACCCGCCCCTGCGTCACCCTCTTTCTCCCCGGCGGGCTGGCAAGCGACGAGAAGTCCCGCCCATGCCAGCGCCGCGACCCGGAGTGCGCGCAGCATTAGGTGCCGGACCCGAAGCTTACGCCGACCTCCACACCGAAATAGCGCGGCGGACCAAATTGGCTGTTGAGCCACAGGCCAGCTACGTTCTGCGACGCAGTGCGATAGCGCTGATCTGTAAGGTTTTGTCCGACCAGTCGGATATAATAATCGTCATCCGCGTGCTTCAGCGTGATAGAACCGTTCACCAGGGTGCGAGCATCGAGGAAAGTGTTGCCCAGCGGATCGTCGATCGCCTGCGTGAACAGGTTACGGCTCTGGTAAGCGACATTGCCATTGACAGCAATTTCCCAATCGGAGCCGACCGGAAGGACGTAAGTACCATCCAGGGTCCACTGCCACTTTGGTGCGCGATCAAGCGGTGCAGTCGATAGATCATAGCCGGCGTTCGGCGCGTCATATTCATCGTACTCGCCATCTTGGTAGCCCAGCACACCGCGCAGGGTCAGGTTGTCGACCGGCTTGGCCGTCAACTCCGCTTCGACCCCCTTCACCGTCGCCGATGCCGCGTTGAAGAACAGCGTGACCTGGTTAGGCGAACCGTTCACCACGATCGGCACATTGAGCTGCTTCTGGAGATCCGAATATTCCACGTAAAAGCCGGTCAAATTGGCCCGAATGCGATTATCCATCAGGCCTGCTTTCACCCCCGCCTCGAAACTCTTTGCCTTTTCCGGGTCGGTTGCGCGAGCATCGCTGGCAAAGAAGTCAAGGTCGGTCCCGTAAGGCGCAAACCCGCCAATCTGGTCGTTGAAACCGCCCCCTTTGTACCCGGTGGCATGCGTGGCGAATAAGAACAGGTCAGGATTCACCTCGTAGCCGAGGCTGATCCGATAAGTTAGCTGGTCGGACTTGTCCTCCACCCGCACCACGCCAGCCGGAAAATTGTAGACGCTTGCATCCAGCGGCTCATCAATCGTGATGCCGAAGTCGAAACCGCCTTCCAGAGCGGGAATGAAGGTTTGCTGACGACCGCGCCAGATCTTGTCGTCCCATGTTTGGCGCAGGCCGGCGGTCAGCGTCAGGCCGGTCGAAATTTCGAAGGTTCCTTCAGCAAACAGAGCCTTCGATTCGGCCTTTTGCGCGTTGCAAAGGATGTACGGTGTATCGTTCCAAGCGCCGAACGGCAGCGGTCCAGATACAACGTCAAGGAACCCCAGAATCTGTGACACACAGAAGTCCACCTTGTCGTTCTGGTAAAAGCCTCCGGCCACGAAATCGAATGGCCCGCCAAGATCACTGGCGAAGCGGATTTCCTGTTGATAGGTCTTGCGGTCATCGTCGCGACTCGCGTCGAATACCGAGAGAGGCTGTCCCGTTGTGCCAATAGCCGTAACACCGGCATAGGAATTGGGCAGGCGTGATGACTGCTTTCGCCAGCCTGAAACGGAGCTGATAGTGCCAAGCTCAGTATCGATGTCGATATTGGCATAGAGGCCATCGACATTGATCCTCTGCTTGCGTGCGAGGAAGGCATCGCCGCGTAGGGTAATGCCCGCATTGTCAAGCGGGTCATTGCTGTTGAGGTTTGGGACATTAAGCCCAAGGAAATCCGTCAGGAAGCCGACATTCCCGGTATAACGGTCATTTTCATTGACCGAGGGAACCGTGCCCGACCGGTCGCGCAGCCATTCGTATTGGAACAGCGCACTAATATTGTCGCTCGGTTCGACCAGCAGCTTTGCGCGGGCATTCCAGACATCCTTGCCGCCAACGCGCTGTCCATCAAGGCAACCTTGGACCCCGTCCCACTGAGAAGGAATGCCGGACAGATTGTTAACCGGGCCATAGCAAGCGCCGTTGCGATAATAGCCGTCGGTCTTTTCGTATCCACCGACCAGACGGAGTGCTGCGATGTCGCCGAGCGGGATATTGACAGCGCTCTTGACCGCCACGGTGCCGAAATCGCCATAGCTGAACTGCCCATCAACGCCGATGAGGTTCAGTTCTGGCCGCTTGGTCCGAACAGTCACCGCGCCGCCGGTCGAGTTCTTGCCAAACAGCGTACCTTGCGGACCGCGCAGAACTTCGACCTGGGCAACGTCGAAAGTATCCAGCAACTGAGTCTGGACAGAGGGCATGACGAAGTCATCGACCAGCACCACCACCGGCGGCTCGTAATAGACGATGATATTGTTCTGCCCGACCCCGCGCATTGCGAAGCTTGCGGCGTTGAAGCCAGTGATGGTTTCTGCTGAGAAGTTGGGTGAAAAGGCCGCCAACCCTCCAATCGTATCCACGCTGGCTTGCTGGATCAGGGTCTGGTCAATCGCCGAAACCGAGACCGGTGTGCGCTGCAGGTCGGTCTCGCGCCGGGTCGCAGTGACGAGGATCGTACCAATACCCTGGTCCTCATCTTCAGCCGCAGCTTCCGCCGCATCCGAGGTATCCTGCGCATATCCCACCACTGGGATGATGCCGAGAGACAGCGCAGCGAAGGCAACGCCGCATTTAAGCACGCACTTGGACATAGATTTCTCCCACGTTTTTTTCGGGATCGAGGCAAAGGCCCCTTCCCATTTGACTCCGTCTTCCTGCCACAGCAAAATATCACAATCAATCATGCTTGTTTTTTATTTATCGGCAATGGCATTGCTGTAACAGTCGGACAGGCTGGCACGGGAGAATGACGAGGATGAGCTTCGATTTCCGCAACTGGGATATCCACAATGGTGATTCCCATCCTTTCAATGCCGAGCGCCCGCGGCCCGATAACGGGACTGCGCGACCCGATCCGGCACGCTACTATTCCCGCGAATTCTGGGACGCGGAATGGGAACGGGTCTTCACCAAGACCTGGCTCCTTGCGGGCGTCGAATGCGACATTCCGGACGAGGGGGACTGGCTGCGGTTCGACATCGGCACCGAATCCTTTGTGGTTGCGCGACAGGGCGACGACAGCGTGCGCGCCTTTTACAATGTTTGTCCGCACCGCGGCAGCCAAGTCGCGCTCGATGACTTCGGTTCAGCGGACAATTTCACTTGCCCCTTCCACAGCTGGAAATTCGGTCTGGATGGAAAGAACATTTCCGTCACCGATGCTGAAACATTCCATCCCAACGTGCTGTGCCATGGTACCGACATGAAGCAGGTTCGCTGTGAAACCATCGCGGGCCTGATCTTCATTTCGATGAACGATAATGTCATGCCGCTGGCTGATTATCTCGGTGAAGTGGCAGAACATCTTGCGCTCTACGACATCGGAAAGATGCATGTGGTGCAGCACAAGCGATCAGACTGGGCTGCCAACTGGAAAGGCGGCGTAGACGCATTTTACGAGATCTACCATCTGCATTCGGTTCATCCGCAGACTCAGGCGGTTATGGATGACCGCACGCAGATTGATCTCTTTCCCAACGGGATGAGCCGCCAGTTCGTCCCCTTTGCCCAGCCAAGCCCTCGTTTTCCCGATCAGGAAACTGTCAACGCCGGGATCAAGATGATGCTGGCAGATGCAGGTATCGATCCCGAGACCTTCACCGGTACCGCCCAGGAAAGCCGTGCCGCCATCCAGCAGGCCAAGCGCGAACGTTCGGTCAGCTACAACCTCGGCTATGAGAAATTCAGCGATACCCAGCTAAGCGATTCGACCATCTACGGTCTCTTCCCGAATATCCAGATCGGTTGTCACCCAGAAGCCGTGTTCATCCATCGCTTCATGCCGCATCCGACCGACCCCGAGCAGTTTACTTATGAGACAATCATCCTGTTTAAGCCGGAAGACATACCGGGCTACAACGTTCCAGCCTGGATGGGATTGTCAGAAGACGCCGACCCAACCGGGATGATCCGGCCGAATATCGTCCACACACCGCTCGGCGAGCCGCCTGAACTGGGTGAAGTTCTCGACCAGGACAGCGAGTTGTTGCCGATCGTGCAGAAGGGTGCGCGCTCGCGCGGCTTCGCAGGTCCACTGTGGAGCGAACAGGAGGCCCGGCTGCGCCACTTCCATGTCGAACTCGATCGCTACATCAACGGCGAGAAATAACAGAGCAGGAGTTCACGATGCCGACCACGTTCCTATCCCGGTTCAAGATCAAGCCGGGCACCGAGGCCGAATTTGTCGAGCTGATCGATGCGATGGAAGCGAATGCCGCCATTGAGGCCGACACGCTGCAATACAAATTCTATCGCCTTGAAGAGCCCAATGCCTTTGCGGTCTTCGAAAGCTTTACAGACGAAGCGGCAGATCGTGCCCACCAGGAAAATCCGGCCAGCGCGCCGATCATCGCGCGGATGATCGACTGCATCGACGGCACCTATCACAGGGAGTATCTCTACGATGTCAAAGGCTGAACGCGGAGGCGCGCCGGGTAAATCGTTTATCGCCACTCTGCGCACCAAGCCCGAAAAGCGCGCCGATTTTATCGTGCTCCAGACTGAGCTCAAGGCGCTGGTTCACCAGCACGAACCCGATGCGTGGGTATACGAGGTGATGCAGTCCGAAGAGGACGAGAACCTGTTCTACTGCATTGCAACGTTCAAAGACGAAACGGCCCTCGACCATCATATGCAAATCGATTTCCACGACCGGCTAGTACCACCGATCATCGATTGCCTCGCCGAAGACATGCAACTGACTTTCCTGCGCTCCCACTCGTGAAGGAAACCGAGCTAGCGCGGCGCATGCGCCAGTTGGAGGACCGGCTGGCGATCGCGCAACTACAGGCCCGCTATACGGTCCATATCGACGATCATGACCTCGCCAACATCGGCGAACTTTTCGCGAGCGATGGGCGATTTCGCTCAGCCGACGGGGTAATGGATGCGCATGGACGCGCGGCGGTATGCGAACAATTCCGCGTGCGGTTCGCGGACCTCGGGTTTGGCTTCCATGTTACGCATGACCACTGGATCGAACTCGATCCGACTGATCCCGATGCGGCAAGCGGCGTGGTCTCTAGCCATGCAGAGGTTGTCTGGAAAGGCCAGCCGATTATCTACGCGATGCGCTATCATGACAAATATGTCCGCGAGGAAAGCGCCTGGCACTTCGCCGATCGCGTGCTGCATTTCCTTTATTCTTTACCCGCGGATGAATACATGGCCGCCCTGCCGACGATCAGGAGGCCTTGATCGGTTCACGGCCGGATGCTGAGGCCGTTGTCGACCAGGTATTCGCCGCCAGTCAGGAAGCGCGCTTCGTCGCTACAGAGATAGACGATAAGGTTTGCGACGTCATTGGGGGCTCCTGTTGCGCCGGGGGGCAAGATACCTTCAGGAACTTCGTGCTCCTCCCCAGCTCGGCCTTCCGCACTTTGAATCAAGGGTGTTTCGATCGATGAGGGGTGCAAAGTGTTGCAGCGCACTTTGTAACCCTGGTCCTGACAATGCACCGCAATCGATTTACTCATCGATCGCACTGCGCCCTTGGCTGCGGAATAAGCGAAAAACGGCGCATAGCCAAAATGGCTGGCGGTCGAGCACATGTTTATGATCGAGCCATTTTCCGACTTCGCCAGCAGCGGCAGGCCAAGCTTGCAGCCAAGAAAGACGCCCTTGCACATGACGTCCATGACCCGATCAAACTGCTCGACCGTGGTTGCTTCAGGGTCCGCGACGACAACAATTCCGGCATTGTTGACAAGGATATCAAGGCGGGCATGGTCACGTGCGATCCGTCCATAAACGGCTTGCCAGTCGGCTTCGGACGAGACATCGTGTCTCAAGGCAACGGCAGCACCTCCGATCTCTGCTGCCACGGCGGTAGCAGCGTCAGCATTCACATCAGTCACATAAACCAGCGCGCCTTCTTCCGCGAGACGCTGGCAATCCGCCTTGCCAAGCCCTGACCCCCCGCCTGTGACAAGCGCGATCTTGCCTTCCAGTTTGCCCATTTTGGTAGTTCTCCGACTGATTCGTTTGACTAGCTCTTTCTGCACAAGATAAGGCTGCATTAAAAGCAAGCACGCCTGCTTATTTTATTCAGGACCCAAACCATGTCACGCAGTCCGGCATCGCAGCGCAGCAAGGTTGAGCTCCACGCCAGTGCCCGGCCGCTCATCGAACCTACCGCCCAGGCACTCAAGAGCGCTAGGACCCGTGCGCGCTTGATTGAAGCCACTATCCGCTGCCTTGTGAAATTCGGTTATTCAAAAACTACCACCCCCAAGGTTGCAGAAGAAGCAGGGTTGTCGCGTGGTGCGATGCTGCATCATTTCGAGAATGGCCGGCAATTGATGCAGGCGACATTGGTTGAGCTACATCACAAACAACTCCGAGCATTCCGTCGCGCGGCCGGCACGCTGGATCATAATGCTCACACGCTCCTTCATGCCTATTGGGATCAGCTTACCCGGCCCAATTTCATCGCATTCCAGGAACTCGCAATCGCCTCGCGAACGGACAAGCAACTCGCGGCTATCCTCGAGCCCGTCAGGCTCGAGTTCCGCGAGCGCTGGCATGATCTGGCAATTGAGCTGTTCCCGGAATGGAGCGATGATCCCAATGCTTTCGAGATTGCCCTGGCGCTGACTCAAAGTACGCTAGAAGGCATGGCAATCAACCGGCTGACCCATGGCATCGATGAAGGCGTAACCAACCTCGTGATCGATCATCTGGAAAAGGTCATCCTCGATCTGCGACCTGTTCGTAAAAAGGATAATTAAACGGTCGCTCTCCGGCCCAAGCTGCGAGCTTGCGAGCTTGCGAGGGCCTGAGGCCACTGCGCCACACCCGCGGCGAAGACTAGGCGATTCTAGCTTTCCAGCTTTTCGAATTCCAATTCGGGAAAGCCTGCATCCGCGGATTGATCGAGCAGGTCGTAATAGGCGTTCGCGCCACCGAAGTAGATCAAGACGCGCGGTGGCTTGTCATCGCGATTGGCTCCCATCATCCACGAGTTCACCTTGTCTCCCTCCGCCATCAGAGTCTGAGCATGGATTTCTGCGGTATGGGCGGTCCAATCGCGCTCGGCTTCCTTGCGCGGTTTGAACACGTCATAACCTTCGCTTTCCATCTTATCGATGCAGCGAGTGATCCAGATCACGTTTTGCTCGATAGAAGTCGGCAAGTTGGCGAAGGGTGCCTGAGGACCCGTTACGACGAACAGATTGGGGAAGTCTGCCACGCAAACGCCCATTATACATTCCGAAGCGGTGCCCCATTTCTCGTTCAGCGACTGTCCGGTAATGCCGCGGATCGGGAAGGCTTCAAGCGCTCCAGTGTATGCCTTGAAGCCCGTTGCGAGCACGATGATGTCGAATTCGTAATCGTTCTTGGTCGTGCGGATTCCAGTTTCCGTGATCTCCACCAGCGGTTCGCGATCCTTGATGTCGACCAAGTGAACATTGTCGCGGTTGTAGGCCTCAAGATAGCCATGATCGAGCGGGGGTCGCTTGGCAAAAAGCGGATAGTCGTCAAAGCTGGGCGCCAGCAGTTCCGCGGTCTCAGGGTCGTTGACGCGCTCCTTCATCTTCGAAGTGATGAATTCAGCCGCCATCCGGTTGGCATCGGGGTTTACCAGCAAGTCGTCGAAGGTCTCGAACACCCAGCGGAAGCTGCCGGTCCAGTTTTCCTCGAAGATGCGTTGCCGCTCTTCGGGCGGTGTATCAACTGCGTTGCGGCCGACCGGGCTGTCGAATGCCATGCCGAACATATGATTGCGGCATTTCGCTACGATCGCATCGTAATTGTCTTTGATCTCCTTTTCCCATTCCGGCGTCATCGGTTTCTGCATCGCTGGAAGGATGTAGTTTGGAGTGCGCTGGAACACAGTCACACTGGCTGCCGTTTGCGCAACCACAGGGAGCATCTGGACTGTCGTTGCGCCGGCACCAATGATCCCGATGCGCTTGCCGGCATAGTCCAGGCCTTCCTTTGGCCAGCGGGACGAATGGAACAGCGGTCCCGTGAACCGGTCCATGCCTTTGATTTTGGGGATCATCGGTTCCGAGATCATGCCCATCGTGCTGACTAGATACTTGCTGGTGTAGTTCTGACCGTCTGCGGTGGTCACCTTCCAGCAGCCGCGATCGGCGACATATTCGGCTTCCACGATTTCCGTGTTCAGCTGGATGTTGGGCCACATGTCGCATTCGTCAGCGATGAAGTGGAAGTAGCTGAGGGTTTCTTCCCACCCGGGATAGCGCTTCGTCCAGGACCATTTCTGAAGCAATTCCTTGGAGAAGGTGAGGCAATAGTAATAGCTTTCACTGTCGGTCGCAGCGCCGGGATAACGGTTCCAAGTCCAGGTTCCGCCAATGTCCGAGGCCTTGTCGAAAATACGAACCGACAAGCCTCGTTCACGCAGATGGTGGATCAGAGCAAGGCCTGCGAAACCGGCACCAATGCCGATCACGTCAAAGTCGAACGCGCTCTTTTTGTCGCTCTGCTTCTCGGTTGCGACGTCAGTGTTGTCCGTTGCAGTGCTCATCACTCGTACTCCTTCATTTCTTCGCGCAAGCCGGTTTCGCTTCCAGAGCGACTGACTTCGCGCAGGATCGCTTCACGGTGAGAATCGCGCTGCCACATTGTCGGTTCGACGGTTTTTGTGCCGACAAAACGCGGTGCAGGGCGCGGTTGGATGTAACCATTGCTCTCTATATAGCTTTCGCGCTTTCGGTTGTGTTCGTGCGCGGGCGCCTCGTCCATGGTCAGCACTTCACTGTAGCAGCAGTCACGGTCCTGCAGCCGTTTGGTCCAGGTTGCGCGCGGGGCTGAGGCAAAGATTTCCGCAAGGCGGGCCTTCATCGCAGGCCACTGCGCTTGGTCGAACTGGTTCGCAAATAGCGGGTCGTCGCCAAGCCCGAGCGCATCCAGGAGGCGCACATAGAACTTCACCTCAATCGCGCCGATCGCAATGAAAGTGCCATCGGAGCAGGTGTAGCAGCTGTAGAAAGGCGCGCCGCCGTCCAGCAGGTTGCGCCCACGCTCACCACCCCATGTGCCATTATGCTTGAGCGACCACATGCCTGCCATCATCGCCGCCGCACCATCGGCCATGCTGCAGTCGATAATCCTGCCTCGGCCGGTTTCGCGCGCGGCCAGCAGCGCGGTGACAAGACCGAATGCCAGCAGCATGCCCCCGCCCCCATAATCACCGATCAGGTTGAGCGGAGGGACGGGAGGTTGGCCTTCCGGCCCAATCGCTGCAAGGCAGCCATTGAGTGAAATGTAATTCAGGTCATGCCCGGCTTTGTCGGACAATGGGCCGGTCTGGCCCCACCCGGTCATTCGAGCGTAGACCAGCGCGGGATTGCGCTTCATCAATACATCCGGGCCAAGCCCCAGGCGTTCGGTCACACCTGGCCGGAACCCTTCGATCACTGCGTCGGCAGATTCCGCAAGCTTGGCAACGATTTCAACCGATTCAGGCTGCTTGAGGTCAAGCGTAATGGAGCGCCTGGACCGCAACAGAATATCACGCCCTTGATCTTGCGCCAGCGGATCGCTGCCGCCGGGCCGATCAATGCGTATAACTTCGGCCCCGTGATCAGCGAGCATCATTCCGCAAAATGGTGCCGGGCCAATACCGGCGAGCTCGATAATGCGTACCCCTTCAAGAGGAGGCCGCATCAATTCGCTATGATTGGCGTCTGAACGGCTCATTTCCTGAAGCGCCCTGCATTTTGGCTCATGGCGGGCCAGTGGCTTGTCGCGCCGATTGAAAGAGGTAACGTCGTGTTCACGAGACGCAGACCCGTCGCTCATCATGCGAAGGTAAACCAGTCGAGCCAGTTTTACCGAAGCTGAGAGGCCGCGTTCCGATCGGCCAGTTCCAGGTTATATCGCACGTCATCACGCGCCCTATCTCCGCATCCAGATCTGCTTGTTTGCAACTTATCTCCCGCAACGCTCTACAAGCGTCGCAATGTTATTTGTTAGCGTCTAGCAAATGTTAGTGCAAGTATAAATAGCATCAAAAAACATAATGTTATTCAGATGCTTATGTTATTCTTGTCTAAACCTCAGTTGTCACGCCAAAGGCGTCAGCAGTGGCACGACGATAGGCTTCAAACTGGCGCGGCAGATCGATGCTGCCAGGGGCGACAAGCCATTGGTAAATCGTGCCGAAAATGAAGCTGCAGAACTGTACCGCATAGGATTCTGCGTCGATTGCCGCGTCAATTTCGCCGTTTGCGATGCCGTCGCTAACCCAATGCGCGACATCGCGGCGATAGATTTCGTGATATGCAGCAAGATGGCTGCGCACGTCATTGTGAGAACTGATCGATTCAAACCACAGAATATACATGGCCTGCATGTATTCCGAGTGGTTAAGCAAGAAGTCTTCTACCGCGTCCAGCGCAGCAAGACACGCCTGCGCACCGGTACGCTCGCCTACCTTGTTCGCAAGCTCCTGAGTCCAGTTGGTGTTAAACCGCAAGACGAGTTGACCGAACAGGGCATCCTTTGAGCCGAAGCGGTTCGAGGCAAGCCCGCGAGAATATCCAGCGCGCTCGCCCACCGCCTTCAGCGTTGTCGCATGAGTGCCTTGCTCGATGATCAATTGCTTCGCTGCTTCAAACATAAGCGCATCGGATTCGGCGGTTCTCTCCGCCTGTGTGCGCCGTCGGCTGCGCGGTCGCGAGCGCTTGCGCACCGGCTCGATCGCTGGAACGTCTGCGACCGTTCGAAGCGATGCCTTTTCATGTTTGGGCAGCGATTTACTCATGAACTTCATCGACCTTTTCAAACGGCATCTCGCCTCGGGCAACCGATGCCCTCAATGCCTGTTTGTCAATCTTGCCTACCCCAGTCAAAGGCAGTGACTGTGCGTGGGTCCAGTATTCAGGTATCCAGAACCGCGCAACCCGGCCACGCAAAGCTTTGCGCAATCGTGCAAAGTCAGGCGCTGCGCGGTCACTCGTTGTAACTATTGCAAGGGGGCGTTCCTCCCATCGCGGATCTGACACGCCAATGACCGCGGCGAGTTCTATGCCAGGCAAGCCGACAATCGTATTCTCAAGCTCTGCCGAAGGAATCCATTCGCCGCCCGACTTAATCAAATCCTTGAGGCGGTCAGTCACCTGCACATATCCGCGCGCATCAATCGTCCCGGCATCGCCTGTATCGAGCCAGCCATCTTCGGTCAGCACTTCAGCTCCGACGCCGCGATGATACCCACGGGCGATCCAGGCACCCTTCAGCTGAAGGCGTCCGACTGACTTGCCGTCCTCGGCCACGGGAACACCCTGATCATCGACCAGCCTGACGCGCACGCCCGCCACCGGACGGCCGCTCTTGGCTTGGAGGCGATGAGCCTCTTCTCCCTTTGTATCGGCGGCTGGGTGCGAGAGCACACACAGCGGACTCGTTTCCGTCATTCCCCATCCCTGAATGAGCGGAATGCCCCAGCGCTCCTCGACCTTGCGGATCAGGCTCTCCGATACGGCGGAACCGCCAGAGACCATCACCCGAAAGCTTGACATGTCAACTGGATCGACAGCGTCAGTTTGCAGCAGATCGTTGAGGATAGTTGGCACTGTCGCGGTAAAGGTCGGAGCACTCAGACGTACCATCTGCCGGATCGCCGCCGGCTGGAGGTGCGGTCCGGGAAGGACGAATTCCGCCCCGGCCAGCCAGCCTGAGAAAGGCAGACCCCAGGCATTGGCGTGAAACATTGGCGGCATCAGAAGAATGCGGTCACGGTCGCTGAGGGCAAACGCATTTGCCGCCATTGATGCCAGGCTGTGAAGGAAAATGGTGCGGTGGGAATAGACCACGCCCTTGGGATTGCCGGTCGTGCCGGAAGTGTAACAGACTGCCGCTGCGGCGGTCTCGTCAGGCTCCGGGAATCTGGCCATGGGTTCATGCCCGGCGATGAACTCCTCGTAAGGCGTCCATGGCTTTTCCAGCGCGTCGAGCCCGTCACACTTGCCAGTGACTATTACCCGTTCCAGCAAAGGTAGTGCATTGACCTGCTCGATCAATCCGGCGAGCAACTCGCCATCCGCGATCAGGAACGCGTCTTCCGCGTCCGCCATAATGAATTGCAGTTGTTCAGGGTGCAGGCGCAGGTTGAGCGTGTGCAGCACTGCGCCCATCGCAGGAACCCCCAGATAGGCTTCGAAATGCGCAAAGTCGTTCCAGCTCAGCGTCGCAACCCGTCTGTTCTTGTCGACACCTGCCGCCTCAAGTGCAGTCGCTAGTTTACGCGCGCGCTGGGCGGTCTCCTGGAAACTGCGCCAGCTTACCTGTTCGCCATCGAACAGTCCGATCCTGCTGGTCGCATGAATGCGCTCGCCATGAGCGACGATCGAGGCTGTGCCCAGCGGCTCGTGCATCATCGTTGCTTCCATCATGGCTTCCCTGCCTGCCGCGCAAATCGCGCAGCCTCGTCGAGGAGAGCAGGCACGTCGTGCTCAAGCCCCCGTTCGTATGCGCCATCGACCTGACCTTGCCGATACAGCACAAACGCGCCTTCGACGATTGCGGCCAGCCGCCACATGGCAAAGGCCTGGAAGTAAGCAAGATGCTCATCCGAAAGCCCAGTCCGGGCTGACCAGCGTTCTGCCAGCTGCGCACCAGTAACCGCACCAGGGCAATTCGACACCTGCTGGACAAAGCCGAAGCCGCGCGGTCGAGTTTCGTCCCGGTTCCACATTGCGGTCACCAGCCCGACATCCACCATCGGATCGGCCAGCGTTGCCATTTCCCAGTCGAGGATCGCGTTGACCTGTGGTTGAGCCGGATCCATCAAGACATTGTCGAGATGGTAATCGCAATGTACTATCCGTACGGACTGGGGCGTGGGCACATGTTCTGCCAGCCAGGCGCCCAGTGAGTCGATCAAGGGCAGCTCGCGCACTGCATGCTGGAGTCGCACTTCGCGCCAACGCGCGATCTGGCGCGTAACGAATTCCTGTGCCTTTTCGATCTGGCCTAGCCCCTCGGGGACTGGCGTGATGGTGTGGACGCTGGCAAGCGCATCTATTAGCGCGTGACCGACTGCATCGATCGTCGCAACCTCGTCTGCGTATGTTTCGGGTAGCGTGTCGGTTATCGCTTCTCCACCAACAAAACGGCTCAACAGGAATGGTACGCCAAGGATCGCCGGATCGTCGCAAAAGCACACCGGAGTCGCAACCGGCGCTCTTCCGGCAATAGCTGAAACGAACCGGTATTCGCGAGATATCCCCGCCGTAGCCAGATCGGAAACTGCCTCAGCCGGGGGATGGCGAAGCACAAGCTTGCCATCGCTGCTGTCGACCAAGCTGGTCACATTTGCGTTGCCACCAGTCATCCGGCGGACGATCCGCACGTCACGAATACCAGTCTTGCGTTCAACCCACCCGGCCAAGCGCTCTGCCTGATCGATTACAGCTTGCACATCAGTCCACCATCGGTCGCTACGATTGACCCTGTCATGTAACTTGAACCTGCCACCCAGAATACGACATCAGCGATTTCTTCGGCGCTCCCTTCGCGACGGAGTGGGATGTCCTCAATGATCCGGGCGCGTGCCTTCTCCGGAATCTCGGCAGTCATCTCGGTAGAAACGAACCCGGGAATGACGAGATTGACACGAATGCCGCGCCGGGCCAGCTCGACCGCCAGAACCTGGGTCATCCCGGAAAGGGCTGCCTTGCTGGAGCCATAGGCAACATCGCCGGCAAACCCGCGCATGCCCACCACAGCGCCGATATTGACTATCGCACCGCCGGTTTCCGGGAAGTGAGGCAGGCAACTGCGGATCGTGTTGAGCGGACCGCCGACATTGGTGTCCAGGACTGCTTCAAAATCATCTAGCGCAATCCGATCCACCAGTCCGCCGCGATGCAGCCCGGCATTGTTGACGAGTACGTCAACCCCGCCCCAGGCCCCGGCCACTGCTTCGCAGCAGCGGCTTACTTGGTCAGGGTCCGTCACATCGGCTGCGATACCCATGGCCCGATCCCCCAGTTCGCGCGCAACCTCGGTGATATCGGGATTGCGCGCGACGAGGCAGACCCGGTCCCCCGAGGCGATCGCGCGTTCGGCAATCGATCTGCCGATCCCGCGCGAAGCGCCTGTCACCACCCACCGGCGAGGCGGCATCCGGGGATCCTGGACTTCCATTGTTCCCTCTTAGAAAGTCTGCGTTACGGCAATGCCATACGTCCGGCGTGGGCGTGGTGCCCCGTAGCTCCAGATATTCTGAACATCGTAACCGATCGTCCATCCATCCTCATTGGCAAGGTTCTTCCCGAACAGGCTGACCGTTGTATCGTTGAAGCGCACGTTGACTGACGCATCGATCAGATACTGGCCGCCGTTGCGAAGGTTGGGATTGTTCAGGAAGGTGATTTCATGCGCGCCGATGTAATGGACATCGCCCGTGACCCAAGCGGTGGCATTGTCGCTGATTTCAGTCTCGTAAGTAGCGCCGAGCGTCCACGTCCATTTCGGCGCACGCCGGATGTCGAGGAAGGTAGCGTCCACAGGAGTTCCGGTGCTGAAAATGTCGCCAAAGAAATCCTCGTACTTCGCATCGAGGTATCCAATGTTTCCGTTAAAGCGCAAATTTTCATTCACTCTCGCCGTAAGATCCAGCTCTACGCCTTTGAACTCCGCGGAAGAGGCGTTGATCGTGCGGTTCTCGCGGCCGGTTGAAGTACCTGGTGCGGGGACGTCAAGATCTTGCTGCATATCCTTGTATTTCATGAGGAAAGCGGCGCCGTTCAACCGAATGCTGCCACCTGCGAATTCACTCTTGAAGCCGATCTCATAGTTGTCGAGCGTTTCGGGATCATAGGGGATCGTTGCAGCGCCGATCGTCGACGGCCTGCCATTGAATCCCCCTCCACGATAGCCGCGCGACCACAGCGCATAAACCATCGCTTCATCTGTCACATCATAGCTTACCGAGACCCGCGGAGTGAATTTCGACCAACTCTCCTCGACAGGCTCTGTCATGACAATCTGACCCGTAGCAAGACTGGGCTCGATCACCAGAAACGGGTTTATTTCGTCGAAGTTGTCATAAAAGAAGATCGTCCCGTCGTTGACCAGACTGGTCTTCTTATCATCTGTGTAACGTGCGCCCAGAGTCAGGGTGAGGCGATCCGTTAGTTCGTAGTCGGCTTCGCCGTAGAGTGCCCATGACTTGTTTGTCTGAGTCACATCCTGCGCGCTGGTAAGCAAGGTCGGGCCAGCAAAGCCGATATAGTTCTTGAGATTAATGGTATAACGCGAGTCCCACAAATAGGCGCCCATTACGAAGGTCAGCGGCCCGGTTCCGCCCTTGGTCAGACGCAATTCATTAGTTGTCTGACGCCAGCGAGCGGGGCGGTCGGTATGGTACAAAGTGAGCGGCGCGGAATCGAAGTCCTGAGTGATTTCCTCATCGGTCTTGAGCCAGCCAAAAATGTAATCGAGTTGGAAGTCCGATCCGAGTTCATAGGTCGCCTTTGCTATGGCCATATCGAATTCGAAGCTCGCATTCTTGTTGAGCGGCCCGTCACCGATGCTGACGTAACGATCCCCAGAAGTCGGAACACCTGGCGCAGGTGAGCACTGGTCGAAAGCCACGCAGAACAGGTCGGTGTCCCGGTTGATCGCCAGCAGCTGCGGCGGATCTTGGTCGGTTTCCTGATGGTCATAGCTGAACAGCAAGGAAAAGCTGTCGGTCGGCTCAATCAGAAGAGCAGCGCCTATCGCAAAGAAATCTGAACGTTGCCCATCTTGGTCGTAGAACTCATTGTAGAAATAACCGTCGGACTCTTCGTACGCTCCCGAAACTTTGACGGCCACGTTGTCTGTCAGCCCCCCACTGACCACGCCTTCGAGCTTTAACGTGTTGAAGCGTCCATATGTTGCTCGCGCTTTGCCAGTGAGATCATATGTCGGGCGTGAGCGCGCCAGGTTAATGACACCGCCGGTGGCGTTCCGACCGAACAAGGTGCCTTGAGGGCCGCGCAAGACCTCGACCCGGTCAATGTCGATGGCCTTCATAAGGCTTCCCGAACTCTGGCCCAGGTAAATGTCGTCGAAAACGACGCCTACCGCAGGGTCAACTGACTTTTCGACATCAGCGACCCCAATGCCGCGAATATAAACCGCGGCCACACCGCCTGGCCCCTGCTGCGTGTCATCGATCACGATATTGGGCGAGGAGTCGGCAAAGTCGCGGACGTCGGAATCGAACCGACGGTTCAGCTCGAATGCTGACAATGCGCTAATCGATGCCGGCACGTCCTGGATGTTTTCGGACCGCTTGCGCGCAGTAACGACGATTTGGTCAAGAGCCCCTGTGTCTTCAGCAACCTCATTGTTGGGCTGATCCTGCGCACTTACCGTTGAAGCGAGCATCGGGAATGCAGCTGCAGTAGCCAGAAGGGTGACAGCTTTGAAGCGATTGATCATTGGCATTACTCTCCCATCGAACGGCGCTTTGACTGCTCGCGGTGCTGTTGCTGATCTCGCGAGTCACGCACTGATCGCACCATGGCTTAATTGCTTGCTTTCGACAAGCAAATTTTGTTTCAGGGCGCTTTCGGAAGGCGATCAATTCAATCCAATCGCGACGGGGAATTTTATAATTTATTGATAATTATATTTTTTTCGCTCCGCGTTTACCCAAGAGGATATTCTTGCTTGTTCTCATCTACTAACTGTGTAGAAGGTTGGCGCGAGTCTTCGGAAGAAAGATTTGGGAGAGTTTCGGGATGGCAGAACGCCTTCAAGGTAAGGTAGCGCTGATCTCCGGCGGCGCCAGCGGTCTCGGCAAGGCGCAGGCGACGCTGTACGCTCAGGAAGGCGCTGCCGTTCTCATCGGTGACGTGCAGGAAGAGCTTGGCCGCGAAGTTGCCAACTCCATTGCAGGTTCGGGCGGCAAGGCTGCTTTCATCGGGCTTGATGTCACTGATGCAGACAGCTGGGCTTCAGCAGTGAGCCAAGCGGTGACGCGGTTTGGCAAGTTGACTACCCTCGTGAACAACGCCGGGATATTCCATCCGGGCGGCATCATGGACGAAACCAAAGACGGCTGGGATCGCATGATTGCGATCAACCAAACCGGCGTATTTCTAGGAATGAAAGCGGCGGCCCCTGCCCTGCTCGCGGCCGGAAATTCATCGATCGTCAATATCAGTTCGCTGTTTGGGCTGATGGGCAGCCCGGGGGCGATTTCCTACCACGCTTCCAAAGCGGCGGTTCGGCTTTTAAGCAAAGGTGCCGCGCTGGAATTCGCGAAACAGGGTATTCGCGTGAACACGATTTTCCCTGGGCAGATCAAAACTCCGATCCTGGGTGACATAACTCCAGAGCAGGATGCCGCCATAAAGGCTGCTATCCCCATGGGCGATGCGGGCGATCCGATGGATGTCGCATATGCCAGCCTGTACCTCGCCTCCGACGAGGCGAAGTATGTATCAGGAGCGGAATTGTTGGTGGACGGCGCCTGGCACGCCGGGCAGTGAACTCGACCAGCTGGAACAATGAAGAAGAAGGAACCTTGATGGCTTGGGATTTCTCAACCGACCCGGAATTCGAAACGCAGCTCGAATGGATGCGCGGTTTCGTCAAAGACGAGATCGAGCCGCTCGATCTGGTGTTCCGTGATCCCGCTGCGCATGTTGACCCCCGATCGCCAGCGGCCCGCGCAATGGCCCCGCTGAAACAGGAAGTCAAAAAGCGCGGGCTGTGGGCCTGCCACTTGGGTCCGGATCTGGGCGGCAAGGGCTTTGGCCAGCTCAAGCTTGGTCTCATGAACGAAATCCTAGGTCGCAGCCGGTTCGCTCCGACCGTGTTTGGCACTCAGGCCCCCGACACAGGCAATGCCGAGATCCTCGCCCGCTTCGGGACCGAAGAGCAGAAGGCCAAGTATCTCCAGCCCCTCCTCGATGGCGAGATCGTCTCCTGCTATTCTATGACCGAGCCGCAAGCCGGGGCTGATCCGGGCCAATTCACGTGCCAGGCGCAGCTTGATGGCGATGCGTGGGTTATCAACGGGGAAAAGTGGTTCGCAAGCCACGCCTGTGTCGCTGAATTCTTGATCGTCATGGCCATAACCAATCCTGACGTGAAGGTGCACGAAGGTTCGACGATGCTGATCGTCCCAAAAGAAACGCCGGGCATGGAGATCGTCCGCAACACCGCGGTCGGCCCGAAGGACGAGATCGGCAGCGGAGTGCATGGCTATATTCGTTTCACCGATTGCCGCGTACCCGAAGCAAGCCGATTGGGCCCTGTGGGCGAAGGATTCAAGGTCGCCCAGTCTCGCCTCGGCGGAGGACGCATCCATCATGCGATGCGCACTGTCGGCATGCTAAACAAGGCGATGGAGTACATGAAGGAACGGGTCGTCAGCCGCACCACCAAGGGCGAATTGCTAGCCGATAAGCAGATGGTCCAGGAGAAAATCGCGGACAGCTATACCCAAATCCTCCAGTTTCGGTTGCACGTCCTATACGCCGCCTGGCTGCTCGATCGTGACCAGGCTTATACTCGGGAGGTCCGGCGCGAAATTAGCGCAATCAAGGCCGCCATGCCTGGTGTACTTAAGGATGTGGTCTACCGCGCCCTGCACCTGCACGGATCGCTGGGCATGTCCAACGAGACCCCGCTCATGGACATGTGGCAATATGTCCCGGAGATGGGAATCGTCGATGGCCCGACCGAAGTGCACAAGGTCGTCGTTGCCAAGGACCTGCTGCGAGATGCGAAACCATCCGATGGCCCCTTCCCCAGCTATCATGTGCCCACACGACTGGCAGCGGCGCGCGAGAAGTTTGCCGCCTATCTCGACTGAGCCACGCACTTTCCATGAACCAGCCTGAACCATACCAAAGCGAGATTGCGACCCGGATCGACCGGATCGAGAGCCGGTTTGCCATGCAGGATCTGGTCAGCGATTACTGTCATGGCTTCGACAAGCGCGACTGGGACCGTTTTCTGGCAATCTGGTGGCCCGAAGCAGTGTGGGATATCGGCCCGCCGTTTGGCAAGTTCGAAGCTCACGCAGGTATTGAGCATGTGGTGAAAGACATCCTGTGGCCGGCCTGGCTCGCCTCAAGCCATTTCACGACCAACCTTGTGCTCACTTTCGACGGCGCCGACAAGGCAAGCGGTGTCAGCGATGTTGATTGCATCGGCACAACAGCTGACGGACAGGCGCAAACGGTCAGCGCCAGCTATTTTGACCGGTTCGAACGCCGGAAAGGCATCTGGAAGATCGCTCACCGCAAAGTGACGATGTATCACTTTAGCCCGCTGCCGGGCGTAACCCTTTCACCGCCAGAGTAGGAGCATACATGGCCTATCTCGATACTGACGACGGTTGCCGCGTCTATTACGAGTATCATCACGCTGACAAATTGCCTGTGGTGCTGATCCATGGCTGGGGCATGTCGGGGGAATACTGGGCTTCGGCGATTGAAGCGCTGATACGAGCCGGCCATGGCGCGATTGCGATCGACCATCGAGGATGCGGCCGGTCTGACCGTGATTGTGCGGACATGTCCATCGCAGCGATAGCCCGCGATGTCGCTGCGATCGTGAAACGTTGCGCCGTTCCCAAGGTCGTGCTCAACGGCTGGTCACTGGGCGGCGCAGTAGCGGTAGCCGCTGCCGAGATCCTCGGAGACAAGGTCGCCGGCATCGTGCTGACTTGCGGCGCTTCACCGCGCTACACTCAGGCAGAAGGCTTCCCGCACGGAGGCACCGCTGAAGGCGTGCTGGCGATCGGGGAAGCGATCACCGCTGACCGGCCCGGTTTCTTCCGGGCACTCGCTGAAGGGGCAGCAGCGCCCGGGGTAAGCGAGGCGTTGGCATCCTGGGTGGAGCGAGGATTCATCGCTTCAGGTCCCCGCGCCAGCGCAACTTTGGCTGATCTAGCAACGCTGGACCAGCGCGAGTTGCTGGCTTCCTTCATTTTCCCGGTACTTTCGATTGGCGGTGCCAAGGACACTATTGCCGATCCTGCCATCGCAGGCTTTGCAGCAAACTGCGCGCAGAAAGGCGAGTTGCTGACTATGGAAACCGGCCATTCCCCTCACCTAGAGAACGCGCCTGCCTATAACGAGGCGCTGCTCGCATTCGTTCGGAGGCTGACTTGACAACCGTGGCATCGACTAAAGACCTGGCAGCATTGCTGGCCCCACTGCACGCACCTTTTTCGTGCAAGTCTCTGAAAGCACCCAACCGCTTCTGCATGGCTCCGATGTCGCGCTATTTCGCGCCAGGTGGCGTACTGACAGAGGATGGGGCGGAATATTACCGGCGCCGCGCTGCGGCTGGGATCGGCACGATCATAACGGAAGGCACCGGGGTTGCGATCGACCATACAGTCTCGGCCGATACCGTGCCGTTGTTCGCCGGCGATGAGGCGCTTTCCGCTTGGAAATCCGCAGTCGACGCTGTCCACGCCGCTGGCGGTACCTTTGTTCCGCAGCTCTGGCATGTCGGCGGGTGTCTGGACTTCAACTATCCGGATTCGCCACACGCCCCCCTGGTCAGCCCTTCGGGCTTTTGCGGGCCCGATGTCGAAGGTGGTCGCACCATGAGTGACGAGGACATCGCAGACACGATTGCCGCATTCGCCCAATCCGCGAAGTCCGCCAAGGACATCGGATGTGACGCAATCGAACTCCACGGTGCGCACGGCTATCTCTTCGACCAATTCTTCTGGGACAAGACCAACCTCAGGGATGATCGCTATGGCGGGCCCGACATTTCCGACCGGGCGACCTTCGCGGCGGAAACCGTCGCGGCCTGCCGCGAAGCCGTGGGTGAAGACTTCGCCATTATCATGCGCGTCTCGCAGTGGAAGACCTATGATTACGACGCCAAGCTAGCGCGCGATCCGGACGAGATGCATCGCTGGCTCGATCCCATGGTCAAGGCCGGCGTCGACATTTTCCATGCATCGCAGCGGCGCTTCTGGGAGCCGGAATTCGAAGGCGACCAAAAGAATCTGGGTGGTTGGATCAAGGAGGTAACCGGCAAGCCGGTCATCACCGTTGGCTCGATCGGGATGGACCGCGATCTAATGGAAGATTTCGTTGAAGGCATTTCCTCACCGATGCTCAGCCGCCTGGAGGAGCTGGTCGCGATGTTCGAGCGCGGTGAATTCGATCTTGTCGCGCTGGGCCGCGTGCTGCTTGCCGACCCGGACTGGTTGCAGAAGGTTGAACAAGGGCGCCTTTCCGAATTGACGCCATACGATAGGGCAACCGCTCTCGAACACTATGAGCACCACTGATTTCGACACTGAACGACTAGCAGACTGGCTCGCGCGAGTTGTTCCGGAATTTGAGGGGCCGCTCAGCATCGAGCGCTTTGCTGGCGGTCAGTCCAATCCTACCTATCGCCTGATCACTCCGACGCGCGACTACGTCCTGCGCAAGAAGCCGCCGGGCAAGCTCCTCAAGGGCGCACACGCGGTCGAGCGTGAAGCTCGCATCATGGGCGCATTACAAGGCACTGGGGTGCCAGTGCCCGAGATTCACGCTGTTTGCGAGGACGATGCGATCATCGGCACCGGCTTCTTCGTCATGGATCTCGTCAAGGGTCGGATATTCTGGGATGCAACATTCCCCGATGTGCCAGATGCGGACCGGCCTGCCTATTTCGATGCCATGAACGAGACCATCGCACGCTTGCATGACATCGACTACGCGGCCATTGGCCTGTCGGATTTTGGCAAGAAGGGCCAGTACCTCGAGCGCCAGATTGCGCTGTGGACGCGGCAGTATCTAAGCGACGAGGCGGCTGGCCGTGACCCGGCTATGGACGAGTTGATAGCATGGCTGCCCGAAAACATTCCTGTTGGAGAGCGAACCACAATCACCCACGGGGACTTCCGCTGCGACAACATGATTTTCCACCCTACCGAGCCGCGCATTCTCGCCGTGCTCGACTGGGAACTGTCAACTCTCGGTAACCCGTTCGCCGATTTCGCCTATCACGCAATGATGTACCGCATGCCGCCAGACATTGTCGCGGGCCTTGACGATGCCGATCTTGCTGCGCTCAATATCCCATCCGAGGAAGACTATGTGGCTTCCTATTGCCGAAGGGTGGGCATCCCCGAAATTCCCTCCTGGGAGTATTACATCGCATTCAACCTCTTCCGGCTCGCGGCGATTTTCCACGGCATCAAGGGGCGTGTCATCCGCGGCAATGCCAGCAGCCCCGAGGCTGAGGCCAGAGTGGCCAATCTTCCGCGACTGATTGGGCTAGCCCATGATGTCATGATGCGATGCCGTTGACCGAATTGGCCAGAGACACCCGGGGGGGTGCTCTTAGTCTGACGCTAGCTGGTCTCCGCTTGGCAAATTTATCCCTGCCCCGCTCACCCTTCAGGCCATGAGATTCTTCCACCAGGCCAATGCGGCAGGTCACGACCGGCTGCACGTTTATCGCCACTCCCGTCCGCATCAAGCGGAACGGACATGGAAGCGGTCGTCCGGCATCCGCTTTTGGGTGAGATGTCGGAGTTTGCGCCGTTAGCAGCAGGTCCGCTCCTCTGGGCTTGAACGGCAATGCTGCCAGACCGTCCTCAACGAAGCGCCTGCGATAGATTTCCGACCGCTCTCGGGGTGGAAAGCGGTCAAAGCTTGTCTAGCCCTGCCGCTTGGCCGAGAATCCAAACGCCGATAACTAGAAACAACAGCGCTGCCGCGATGCGGACGAACTTGAGCGATACGCGCTCGACGATCGCATTGCCGAAATAGACTGCGGGCACGTTGGCGAGCATCATGCCAAGCGTTGTTCCCAGCGTCACTAGCACGAGACTCTGGAACTGTGCGCCGAGAGCTATTGTCGCGACCTGTGTCTTATCGCCAATCTCCACAAAGAAGAAAGCAATAGTCGTCGTCACGAACGCGCCAAAGCGTTGTTCCTTGGGCTCATCACCTTCGTCGAGTTTATCAGGAACAAGAGTCCAAAGTGCCATAGCTATAAAACTGATACCGACGGCGAAGCGAAACCACTGCCCCTCTAGCAAGCTTGCAACCGCTTGACCCAGAAAGGCAGCAAGGCCGTGATTGGCAAGGGTCGCGGCAAGGATGCCAAGAATGATCGGCAGCGGTTTGCGAAACCGGGTGGCGAGAACGATCGCAAGCAACATGGTTTTGTCGCCGATTTCGGCCAGCGCAACGACGGCGGTAGAGGTAAGAAGAGCTTCCAATGACTAACTCCGGGCAGGGCTTCGAGACTGCAACGGCACTCAATGTCCCGCCCAGCCAGACGGAATTCAGGCGCCATTGGTCTTGCCCGAACGGAACCCTTCGGACCCCTGCGCCACGATCCCTCAGCCGAGTCTGTTGACGCGAAGGAACCGCCTGAAGCTGCGGGCTACTCCCCTGATGACGCGCGGCAGGTAACAAGGTGCCTGTGTAAAATCAATGTCGGCCTTCGGGACGGAGGCTGAGTGTCTGGTCTTGGGTAATGCCTATTGGAAAGCGGCCTGCCGACTTTTTAGATGCCCCCAGGAGCTAATTACCGGCAGCTAATGGATGGAACGCGGACATGGATGAGATTTATCGACAGTGCTCTAGTAATTTTCCCGCTTCAATCCCATCTCGAAACAATTGCAGGAATGAAATAGTAAGCTCCTGTGACTGAGAGACCCTGCGCTCCCGCTTACGAGCCAAGGGATCTCTATGATGCGAGACACATTTCTTCCGCGCTGCCATCCACACATGCTTGGTGAAGAAGGGCGGATCGACTTGGCCCAATGTGAAGCATTGGCCGCCGATATGGCAGAGCTTCGCGAGTTGGGAGTAATTCTGACCCTTGTCGGGAGCTATTCAGTCGGAGCTTACCGATATTCCAACCTCGGCGATGCCCTCGCGCAGGCGCGGTCGCAGGACGCAGGGAAATAGAAAAGGTCCCCGAGCGACCAACGCTAAATGCTGTCGCTTGAGTGGAAAGCAGTCCTTGTGCGAAGCTCAACTTGGTGGTGTGAGCAGCGCCATCACGTGATCGAAGTCTTCATGCACATTGACCTGTGCTCCGCCATTGAAATTGAGAACCACACCCCTTTCGCTTCTTCCGACGAACACGATTTGTGAAACTCGGCAGGCCACTGCTGTTCCATCAGTTCGCTGGAACATCGCAAACCCTGGCGGGAGAGACATGGCGGTGTTCTCTTGTGCTATTTGCAATTACTGCACATCAAGTTGAGCATCTCGCTTCTCCGCCTTTACTTGCAGCGCTTTCGCTCGGTCCAAGGCTACCTTACGGGCTTGTTTCGCCAGCCCACGCCAAGTCTTTTCCGCGCGGAGGTTGCGCTCCTTAACATTTTCGAGCGTTGCCTCTTTCGCTTCGAGAGCAGCTTCGCGTGCTCGCGCATCGTAAAATTCAAATGTTTGCTTCATCGCTTATCTTTCGAGGCTGGCTCCACAGGAAGGTGTTCCCCCCGCGCCCGGTTAGCAGAGGTGCGCGAGGAGAACACAGTAAGACTGTTTAGTCAGCGGCAGAGAGATTCACTGCGCTTTCCTTGCCGTTGCGGCCAGTTTCGACCTCGTAGTTAAGGCGCTGGTCCTTATCCAGGGTCTGCATACCTGCTGCCTGTACGGCGCTGATGTGGACGAAGCTGTCGTTTGAGCCGTCGTCAGGCTGGACGAAGCCATAGCCTTTATCAGTGTTGAAGAATTTTACGGTTCCGGTCTTGCTCATGATAGTTCCTTTCAAGAACGCATGGGGTTGCCGTCCCGCGACATGCGGAACGGTCGTGCATAAAATCGTTAGATGAAAGGAAGTCGTAGTCTGGTTTTCGCCGGGGCCATCAAAGGCAAGCGGCGGTCGTCAAAATCCGAAGTCCGTCGCAAATTTCGACGTCAGCCCGGTTCTGATAGCATAGGGCTCTGAGATCACCTAAGTTTATTTTGCCCGGCCTTTCACAACACACTGAATGGTTGAAACGCCGCTCCGCTTCGATCGTCCCACCTGATTCGCGGTATTCCTGCACCGGCACGCGCCTGGCGTATTCGCTTGGCATAATGCTCAACCAGATCGAAGTAGGTGGTGCGGTGATCAATCGATCGCGCCGTGTTCCTGTTGATGATCGCCAGTTGGTGGTGAAAGTGTAATTCATTGAGGTCCATCGGACTTCCCTTCTTTTTCTTCAGAGGTCTCAAAAGAGCCCAGTCTTTGAACCCGCTGGAATCTCCAAACTGACCGCTTGCTTTTCGCCGCAATCATCGATCTCGACTTCGTAGCTCAACCGCTGACGCGCGATGATCATTTGATCTGGTGCTCGCAGAACGTCGATCTGGCGGAAGGGAAGTAGACGCCCGCCGCCATCCGGGCTGATGAAGCCGGTGCCCCGAAGGCTATTGAAAGTCCTCACATTGCCAAAGATTCTCATGCATGATCCCTTCCGGTCAGCAGGCAGCGACAGCCAAACGCGGCTGCGCAACTAGGAGGCGAAATGGAAGGAAGTGGATCGCCTTGATACGATCCAAGACCGTCGACGACGACTGGTAGCTTTCGGAAGCATGCGCCTCATTCAGTTAGAATGCAAATCGTGCGTTGCTTCGCGGTCAGAACGATCAGGCGCCAGAACTGCGCACTCGTGGCAATTTAGCCAAGGAATTTCCCCGTCGAGCGTCCGCAATTGGGTTGTCAGCACTTGCTCTGCTTTTCTCGTTTTCAACGGCACATCTGCCAGACCGCTCCCTGCAAAGCGCCAGCAGCAGAATTGGGGCCGCTTGCGGGTTGGGAAGACGACGCTGATGTACCGATTAACCACTAGCTGACCACAAGCCACCTCGGACTTCGCTCCTTCATTGCTTTAGCGCATTACTCCTGCCCAATTCATGGAGGGCCTTATGAATTTACGCGTCGCCAAGTCAGTCCTTGCCTGTGCACTCGTCAGCGCATCAACCCTCGCGATAGCCCAAGACGATGCGGCAGGCGGTGTAACAGCTGATGACGAAACAGCGGCAGGCAACGTTATTCTCGTGACCGCCCAGCGGCGCGAAGAATCTCTTCAAGAGACGCCAGTCGCGGTTTCCGCCCTTACCGCAGATAAGCTGGAACAACTTGCCATCACTGAAGTGGGCGATCTGGGTCGGGCAGTCCCCAACCTTCAAGTCTTGCCAGTCACGGCCAATCCTTCCGCCTTACAGATCGGCCTGCGCGGCGGAGCGGAGCAGGCAGGCGGCCTTATTGTGTCCGAACCCGTGGTGGGCATTTATGTCGACGATGTCTATCGAGCCCGGCTGCAGGGAGCCAACGCGCAGTTGGGTGATATCGAGCGTGTTGAAGTCCTGCGCGGCCCGCAAGGTACCTTGTACGGTCGCAACAATTTCTCGGGCGCTTTCAAACTCATCACCAAGACCCCGAGCCCAAGCAATGAGTGGATCAATGCATCGCTCAGCTATGGGACTTTCGATACAATCATCGCACAGTCATCGATCGGCCAGGGATTGTCAGATACCTTGGGTGCTTCCGTTTCAGTCCTTTATCGGGATCAGGGCGATGGTTGGATCTACAATCGAGCGCAGGACAGGGACGTTGGGCAGGAAGAAAATCTTGTAGTGCGCGGAAAGCTCGCGCTGGATACAGGTCCTTTGCGCGCAGCCCTGTCTGTCAGCTACGGCAAGGATACCAATGACGGGTATATTTCCGCGGCCGGTAGCTTTCCCAGAGTGCCCACCGGGCGATCCGATTTTGTCTCAGCTGACGAAGCCACACCCAGGTTCGGAAACGATCCTTATGTAACCGAGTTTCCGCAGGATTCCTTCGGCTACACTGAAACAACCGCCATTTCCCTCAATGCAGAATATGATGTCTCAGACAGCGTTACGCTACGCTCGATAACAGGGTACGTTGATTTGAACGACGGTTGGCGCTGGGATCTCGTAGGCGGGTTTGAAGCGTCGCCTGGAGTTTATTCTCCCGGATTTGACCGTACATCCATCGCGAATGCCAACCAGTTCACACAGGAACTTCAGGCTCTTGGATCAACCGATGGCGGCCTTGAGTGGATATTGGGCGCATTCTATTTTCGCGAAAGCGCTGATCAATCCTTAACCGACAACATCCCGATCTTCTTCCTGTTCAATCTCGATCCGACCACGCTCGATATCAAGACGGACAGCTGGGCGATTTTTGGCCAGGCGACTTATGAACTGACAGACACTTTGGCGCTGACAGCGGGCGCCAGGTACACCGAAGATGACAAATCGTTCGATGCAGAGATCCAGTCCGGCTTCGGAATGCCGAACCCAAGGACAGCGGTAGCTCTGGACCGCAAGTTTTCTGCTTTCACCCCCAAGATCGGGCTGGAAGCAAAACTGTCGGATAACGCATTTGCCTATGCCAGCATCTCCAAGGGCTTCAAGGCCGGCGGTTTCAACGGCCTTTCGGTTCTCAACCCGCTGGTGCTTTCCTCCGTCTATGACGAACAAACGGTGTGGGCATATGAAGGAGGTCTCAAGCTGCAGTCGTCCGACCGCCGACTGACCGCCAATACCTCTGTGTATTACAATGATATTTCGGGGCTTCAGCAAACTGCTCTCGTGGGCCCGGGTTCCTTTGCTCAGCAAAACGTCGGTAGCGCATCCGTCTTTGGCGTCGAAATCGAGTTTGCAGCAGAGCCAATCGATGGCCTCAACCTTTTCGCAAATATCGGCTATCAGGATGACGACATCAAATCGCTCGACCCGTCATCGCAAGCATTCGTAGCAGGCGCAAAAAACCTGCCGCTGGTTAGCGATTGGACCCTTCAGGGCGGCTTTTCCTACGAGACGCCTCTCGGTAACACAGGATACCTGAGCTTCGGTGCGGACGCTCGATATGTCGGCGACTATTGGGTAGAAGTCACAAACAGCTACTTCGTTGATGGCTATACGCGCGTAAACGGCTTTGTCTCTCTTGAGACAAGCGATCGGCGCTGGAAGCTATCCCTGCAAGGTCAAAACCTCACCGACGAGGTCAATTATGTGAGTGGCGCGGCAGGCTTGCCATTCCCCAGTCTCACGATTTTGCGACCTAGGACGCTCCAGGTTAGCATCGGCTACAGTTTCGACTGAAAACTCCTCTGAGGAATGATTATGCTGGGCAGCAGTCTCTCGCGCAGAAGCTTATTGAGATTTGGAGCTAATGGTGGGCTTCTCGCAGCCTCCTTCGCGACTTTTCCTTCGGTCTTGGCGGCGAAGCCACCGTTGCATACGAGCGGTGATCTCGTGCTTGAACCCGGCCTGCTTTTGCGCTGGACGAACGGTGAGCCCCTGATTGAACGCGGCATGCAAATCCTGGTGCGCGCTGGGCGTATCGAGTCCATACAGCGCGAGTCTTTCCCCTCTTCTTTGCCTCGACTGGAAATGGGCAATTGTTTGTTGCTTCCAGGCTTCATCAGCGGACACACGCATGTCTCCGCAGGGACTCCAACACGTGGTTTGGTCGAAAGTGGGAGGAATGACCTCAGGCCTCTGGAACTGGTCGAAGCGCTGCTGGACGACGATGAGCTTGACGCTTTAACGGAGTATAACTTGGCAGAGCTTTTGCTGAGCGGTTGCACCACTCAGCTCGAAATGAGTTGCACACTGCGTCAGGCTGAATCCTACGTTCGGGTCGCATCACGATTTGGTGCGAGAGGCTATCCCGGTGCCATGCTTCCCAATCTTACGCGGCTTGGCCCGATCATCACAGCCACCGATGACAGCGCATTGTATGATGCGGAAGCAGGCACGCTTGAGGAAATTGAGCAGAACCTCGCATTTGCCCGCAAGTATTCCGGCGAGGCAGATGGCCGTATCTTGCCGATGATGTCTCCGATGGCAGCCGATTTCCATACGCCAGAGACCATGAAAGCCATTGCCAAGGCGGCGAGCGAACTGGGCACAGGGATACATACGCACCTCGCCTGGCACCCGATGGAAAATCCGACCATGCAGCGGCGCTGGGGGCAAACTTCAGCGCAGTGGTTTGATGATTTCGGCCTTTTGGATGGTCCGTTTTTCGGTGCGCATATGGGCTATCCGGATTGGAGCACGGATGCGCCTCTACTCAGCCAAAAGGGCGCGATCTACTCTCATTGCCCTGGAATGAGCGGTCTCGGTGGCCCGACCCAGCCCTATCCTGAGGCATTGGGACACGGTATCAGGACCAATGTCGGGATCGACACCCATTCCAACAACTATCTCGAAGTCCTCAAGCTAGCGGTGATCACGGGGCAGGCGCGGTATCACCTTCTCAAGGACATTTCGGAGCTGCCGATTGCGGAGCCAACGATGCTCGATGCGATCAAGGGAGCAACACTCTATCCGGCAGAGGCTCTTGGACGAGGTGATCTCGGGCGGATCGAGGAAGGCGCATTGGCTGACCTTGTTGCGATTGATGTCAGCGGCTTCCTCGTCGGAGGAGGCGCATTGCCACCCGAACCACTCAACAACCTGCTTTATGCGAGCGGCCAACAGGTTCGCCACGTGATGACTCAAGGCCACCTGCAAGTGCGTGATGGATTGTTGCAAGTCGCAGACGCCACCGCAGTAATGAAACGTGGAGGAAAAGTCATCCAGAAGATCTGGACGGCGCTGCAAGCTGAAGGCTGGTTGCCATCGCAAGAATAGTGAGAACGGATTAACCAAAATACATTATCATCCGCAAATGGGCTGTAAGCGGACTGTCCGGTTTTGGGATTGCTACTCTAGCAAAGCCGCCATTCCGCTGGCGACCCTTTCGCAGCCTAAACCCTTTCCGCTATTCCCACTTGGCGCGAAAGCATGACAAAAGCCGGTCAGCTTGCAACGTTCTCACACAGCATTTCCCGATCAAGACCAGAAGCCATGACTGTTCGGCCGTAGGTGCCGCCACCTTGGTGCTTTTGTTCCAGTTCAATCACATAGGAAAAACATTTGCCGTCCCCTCGCCTGACCGCGAGGTCGGCCCGTTGGTCGCGCGACAGGATTATCCCGGTGATGGGGTTGCGGCGGACCGTCCAGCCAGAACTCAAGAGATGGACTTTCAATACTTCGCTGCCGGCGAACTCTCCCTGTGTCCAAACGCTGGATTTCCAGGCATTGGCAAAATCATTCTCGGTTGTCGGATCGCGCCGCACTGCGGGGTAAAGCCGCATTGTCGCGACACGTGCCGCCTGAGCAGCTTCCCTTCCCTGCTTGACCGACTGGAGCGACCCAAGGTCGGACATTGCCGCCATGACAATTCCGCTCGCTGCACTGATATTGCTGCTGTCAGGATACAATCGGGCCAGCTGGTTCATCTGTTCGGCGCGGTAGGCCATCAGGAAGTATTGCGCGATCGCCAGATCGTCACGGCCATCGCTGTTGCGAAACTTATCGAGATCGATCGATGAAACCGTGCGGGCAGTGTAATCGGCATGCCGGTCTGCTGCCGCGGCGGTGCGAACAGCATAGCTGTTCGATCGATCATTCGCCATCGTGACCAGATCGGCTGTGATTGCCGCGCTCATGTCTTCACGGAACCGTTCGAGCGTTTGCATGGCGTCGATCTGCGCCTGATCGTTGTCCGCCAGAAAGGCCCGGTGATCGGGAACGAAATCGCGGATCTTGTCGAAAACCGTCTCCACCAGATCGGCCTGGCGGCGCTGTTCCTTGCGCTGTGAAGCAGCATCCATTGCCGCAGCTGGCGCATTGGTTTGGGCAGATCTCCGCAGCTCTGGCAGTTTTACGGGTGGAGTAGATTGCCCCATAACGGGCGTTTGGCCAATCGTGGCGAGAGCGGCCAATGTCAGAAGGCCTGCCGAAGCCATTCGCGGCGCGCTGAAGCAGGTTTTGCGTGACATAACAGTTTCTCCTATTGCGCTGCGGATGTCCCGTCCGGTTCGTACTCGGCCATGCAGGCGTCGAGAGTCCTCTGCTGCTGCGCATCGTCGGGCATTGTCTGCGCAGTCATTTCGCCGGCATCGATCAACCGGTTGACGGTACAGTCGCAAATGTCCTTCGCAGCTTCGCTCGGAACCTGCTGGATCACCGCCACGCTCACACATTGGCGGATGGCGGAGTTGCGCTGCATATCGCTCAGTGGCGCTTCGGCTGTGTTGGCATCCTCATCGGCCCCGCGTTCGCTTGTCCCGCCGCAGGCAAGGAGCGGGAGAGCCAGACAGGCGGCCAGAGCTATGGTCCGGATCGAAGACATGGCAGGATTCCTTTCGTGTTGAAGGCTTGGCGGCAGCCCGGCGGTTCAGCGCATCTGTGCACTGACCATCACATTGGCGTTGACCAACATGCCGATGATGACCCCGAGGATTGACTTCCAAGCGAGAGGGCCGGATGCCGACCATTCCGATCGCCCTTGAGTGTGCAGCAGCTTCACCTCAGAAGCCGAAGGACACGGCGACATGCACACCGGAACTGCGCAAGCTGCTGGAGCCTATCCCGTCATGGAACGCTGAGAGGCTTGAGCGGAAGCTGCCCTGGCCGAAAAGGTCCAAGCCACCTTCAATCCTTGCGCGCAACCCATCATCAAGCACTGCGTTCGTGCCCGTTCCGAATGTATAGATGCCTTCGATCTCTGCGAAGGGCCGCAGCGTCCAGCCGCTCTGCAGAACGATCGCCTTGTGCACCCTTGGCCGGAAGCTCAGATCGCCCTGGTCAACCCTCTGGCCCGGAATGGCAATGTTTAGGCTGTCGGTATAGGCAAGCGCCTTCTCGCTCATGTAGCGGAGCGTGAACTCAGGCCGGATCTGGATCGATTGACCGATGTCGAACTGCCCGACCAGAGAACCGGAATAAAGGCTCCGCTTGGTGTCGAAAGCATCGGCATAGGTCCCCAGCGGCGAAACCCTGTTTTCCGACTTGCCCCAGGTGGCCCGCACTTCGCCGAACAGCTGCGGTGCAAGGCGCGTCATGACATAGGGGCCCACCATCCAGCCATTGCCGTCAGCTTCGCCTTCTTCAAGCGGTCCGTCATTCGAGAAGTGATCGAATTGACCGAGCACGCCAAGTAGCAGAGATTCGTTGACCCGATAGTCAATTCCGGTGTGTATGATCCGAAAGCTGCCGTCCTGTTGGCCCAGCCGCGCATCGGCAAAATATGCCTCCGCCCAGATATCAAGCGGCTGCCTGCCGCGATCGGGATCGCCTGCCGCCGCAGCCAAAGTCGCGAGGCTGGTCGACAACCGGCTTTGACCGCTGGCAAGGGACAGCGCGATCGGGAGCGATCCCGATCCAGGCACGGGCATGCCGTAGGCGGTGGCGCTCGCGCCGCTGCCAGGGCTTTCCTGGAGCCGGTCGAGACGCCGCTGCAGATCGGGCTGCATCGACATGATCAAGGCATTGCGGCCAGTCAGGAAGTTGTTGATCGCGCTTATCGCAGCTTCGCGTGCACTGGCACTGGTAAAGATGCACACCAAATTTTCGTTCGGCGCGAGTGCCAGTGCGACGCTGCGGCTGGATAAGTCGACCACTGAGTCGCTGTCGTTGCAGCTGATGTCAGTCAGCGCGAGCCCGGAACTGGCCAAATCACTCACACTGACGGAATAGGATCCTGCTGCGACACTGGTTGCTGACAACTGGCCGGTTCCGCCGCTGGTTGCGATTGTACCGTTGAGCGCGGCGATATCCGAAGTAAACGCAAAGCTGGCGTCGCTGCCGATAACGCGTTGGACGATCGTCACGGTGCCGACACCGCGCACTCCGACCGTTACGGTATCCGACTCCGATGTTACCTGCCCGTCGCTGACGGTAAGGCTGAACACCAGATCCTCCAACCCCTGAACGTTGGGTGCCGTAAAGCTGGGCGATGCGCTGCCAGGATCGGACAAGGTGACAGTGGGCCCGGATACCTGCGTCCATGTATAGAACAGCGGATCGCCGTCCGGATCGGTCGAGGCGGTTCCATCAAGTGTCACAGTCGACCCGCTGTCTATGGGTCCCTGGTCAATCCCGGCATTGGCCACCGGCGGCGCGTTCGCGGCGACAGTGATTACCACTGTATCTGACGGTAATCCCTCAAGCCCATTGGTAATCCCGTCGCTGACGAAGACGCGGAATACCAGTGTCTGCGTGGATCCGTTGGAGGCCGGGGCGGTGAAAGTGGGTTGTGCCAAGGACGCATCGCTCAGGGTCACCGTCGGCCCCGACACCTGCGTCCATGTGTAGCTAATCGCGTCGCCATCGGCATCGGTCGTGCCACTCGCATCAAGCGTAACCGTGCTGTTGCCCTGTACAGTCTGGTCCGGTCCGGCGTCGGGAACGGGAAGCGTGTTGCTTTCAACCGTGATGGTAACAAGGTCGGGAGCGGAACTGGCGTTCCCGTCGTTCACCACCAGCTGGAACCCCAGTTCCTGAATACCGTTCCGGCGCGCGGGTGAGGTGAAGGTCGGATTGGCGGCCGCCGGGTCCGACAAGGTTACTGGCGGTCCGGACACCTGCGTCCAGCTGTAAGTGATGGGGTCGTTGTCGCTATCGCTCGAGCCTGAGCCATTCAGCGTCACCTGCGCATCCCCGCCAACGGTCGCATCCGGACCCGCATCGGCCACCGGCGCGTTATTGGCAGCGATCTGGATAGTAATCTGCTCCGCATCGCTCGCGTCGAACGAGTCGGCAACGAAGAGCTGGAAGACCACCGTTTGCACGCTGTTTGTGGCTGTAGGCAGCACGACATTGGTGGTTGCTGCGCCGGGATCAGCGATGGTCGCTGCAGGCCCGCTCACCTGGGTCCACTGATAGATCAGCGGATCGCCATCGGGATCGGTCGAGCCGCTTCCGTCCAGCAAAATGGTTGCGCTGCCTGAAGCGGTCGCGGGGCCGCTGATCGCTGCCGTCGGAGCTTGGTTGGCGGGGACGGTGATATTGACGGTGTCGCCGGTCGAAGTGGAGTTGCCGTCATTGGCCGTGAGGATGAAGGTGAGAACCTGTGCAGAAGCGGTCCTCGCCGGAGCGGTGAAGCTGGGGGTGAGTGTGGTTGCGCCGGCCAACGTCACGGCAGGCCCGCTGGTCTGGGTCCATTGATAGGTGAGGGGATCGTTCTCAAGATCGTTGGCCGATCCGGAGAGGGTGACGTTGCTGCCTGCGGCTACAGTCGCATCTGGTCCGGCATTGACGGTTGGCGCCGCATTATCGGGAATTGTGATTGTCACCGTGTCCGCTGCCGATGCGATTAAGCCATCGTCGACCACCAGCTGAAACACGAGTGTTTGCGGGGCAGTCGAAGCCGCAGGCGCGGTGAAGCTGGGCGTTGCTGTGGTGGCACCCGTCAGCGTTACCGCTGGGCCAGACAGCTGGGTCCACTGATAGGTAATGGGATCGCCATCACCGTCGCTCGATCCCGTACAATCGAGCGAGCCGGTGGTACCACCGCCCACGCTCGCATCCGGACCAGCATTCGCGGTGGGGCCGATATTGCCCGGAATGGTAATGTTATTCCCAGATGGCGGGCGAAGAATTGAGCTGAAATCCCTTGCGTTGAATTTGCAACGTGCAGCATGGCGTAAAACCACAACGAGAGAGGCAGTTTGGTGGCATGGAACAGCGTTCCGGCCAGCGGCGAGATGGCGCAACCACACACGCTCTGGTAATATCTTTTGCCTTGCCGGGGATAGTACGTCTTTGGCGCGTTGCTGCATTCGCAGCAGGGCATGGATCCAAAGCGGGCCTTGAAAACATGATCAAGACAGCTTCGTTCCTCAGGGAAGAGCGTGTGCAGGGTTTGCAAGCTGGTCCCGCGATAGCCTGGGCGCGGCGATTTGAAATCGTGCGAGGGATAGCCGAGATCAAACGGCACGGCAGCGGATTCGTGGCCGGGCCGGTCTAGGGCTGGCGGGGTTCCTGCTCGACCGGCACTTGACTGCTGTTGCTGGCATAGCGTTCAAGCAGAGATAGGACTGTATCGATCTCGCGGCACAGCGTTTCAGGCAGGATGCGGGTAGGGGGTCCGAGCTTGCTAGAGCGTGCATCGGCGATATTCTCGCGAATTGCGCGGATTTCGTCGGTATCAAGAGCAACGAGCGCCTGGTCTGCGGGCATGGGACATCTCCGGGTGCTGCGCTCCTGCAACGAGTGATGTGGATGTCAGAGGAATGCGGCGAGCCCGAGGATCAGGATTCCGGCGAAGAATACAAGCAAAAAGTCGATTTCCCACCATTGTCCATCGCGTGCCTCGCGCGCGGTTATCCCGAGGCGTTTGGCGATCCATTGGCGCATTGCGCTAAGGAGGCGTGAGAAGGGCACGGTCAATTGGTTAGGTTGGGTGGGTGTGTCATGCAAGTGTGGCTTCGCTGCATGGCGTATGTTGGCGGTGGGGTGGCATAGCGGATTGTTGCCATTGTCCAGGCGTTATCGCGCAAGGGATATCATGAGAGACAGCAATAGAGAGAGCTTCAGCCAAGCGTAAATGAGCCGCGCTTGAGACTCATGGTCCGCCCTTGATAGTGGCAAAGGGGCGCGGCAGCGAAGGCGAAGCTGCAAGAAGCCTCGTGCAGCAGGCCGTTAGGCAAAGTGCAGGAAATCTGAAGTGGACGCTCCGGGGGTTCAGACCGCTTGCATCAACGCTCCAGCCACACGCAAAACCGAGCCGTTGCAGCTGTTGGCACCTCTTCAGCTTTGCTGAACCGACGCCTGGAATGCTAAAGGCGAAAGCACAACCCTCACAGCTGCGAGGATAAGCGCTCACCGCGCCTCAATGATGTCTGCGGGGTCTTCACCCAGGCAAAGCCAGCTGGCCAGATCCGTCAAAAACCCGGTTCAGGATAGATGAAGTTGCCCAGACGGCAGTAGTGCCTCCGCGCTGGGCGCGCTCCCCGATCACCGGATCACCAACGGAGTGATGATTGCATGGGCCAAGCCTTCAACGCGCGAGGTGCCCAATATGCTAAGGAACTCGGAAGCGTTGTCTGCGGCGAGCCCTGCAGTGTTCATGATCTCCAGGATATGGATGCCCTTGTCCGCGATCAGAAACCCGTGAACCGGATAGGCTGATCCATCTTCGCTGGACGCATCGGATTCCAAGCCCGGTGTAGCTGCGCACGGATTGCCCAAGGCCCCACAAAGTCGAATGATCTTGATCTCACAATATCCCCATGGAAAGAGGTCTCATGGCCAAGGACAAGGATGACATCGCCCAATTCGTGGGCTGCACCCTGGGGTTCGGATTGATTGCAGCAGGGGTCATCTTTGTCATTGGCATGACCGTCCTGCTGGAGAACAATGCGCTGTATTTGCCGGCCAGCACGCTGTTCGGATTGGTCACGATCGTTCTCGCCGTCAGCCTCCACAGAAAGGCGCGAGCGGGGTCGATCGGGCAATATGCCGCCTATTTCGCAGGCGTCTTTGCCTCCTTGTTGTTCTTTACATCCCTGCCCGCATGGCTGTTTGCAGGCTGATGCGAGCGCCTCGCGGTTTGACACTGAGGAATTGCATCCAGAGTTCTTGGCGCTTGCTCAGGCCCTGCGTGCGCTCAGGTCCGTCCATGAGATTAAGGGCTAGAAAAGCGGTTGGCCGACGGCAGACTCTTTGAGCGCTTGCCGCAAAGAATCCAGCGGTGCCCCAAGTCAAAATAAGAAGGCCCCGCCGAAGCGGGGCCTTCGCAAGGAATGGACCCTTGGTGATTGCATGAGGAGTTCAGCAGGAACAGCGGAAGGGGTCAAGCAATCATTACGCCGGCTTGGACCGGTTCTCTTATCTCTCGTTTATCTTGTGCTCCTCGCGCTCGATCTCGCGCTTGGCGACGACGTAGGCATAGATCACTGCGACCAGAAGAACGACGGCGCTCCCACCTGCAACAAAGGTTGAGTTGAGCAGGGTCGCGATCACGATCAGGAGTACCGCGCTCAAGAGAATGGCGTGCATTCGCTTCGACATGATGAGGCCTCGCCTTATTGCAACTCTCACTGCCTCCTCCACTTCCGCGGCGGATGAGAGGTAGGGCATAAGGCCGGATTGGTTAAATTAGGGTTCGTACAGGCGAGCAGCGTGTCTGTGATGCCAGGTTGCCCCGGGTGGCCTTATCGCAGAAGGGTGCGTTGTCACCTCCCATTCACCTAGATTCAATTGGTCGGAAATGGGGCCAAATGCCCTGATTTTGAATGTCCTGGGTTGGGGTGGAAGGTGGACGTGTCTTGTTTCTGCTACCCGGTAATGTCTAGACTGTCTTGCAGCCGGGAGAGATTGTTGAAGCGAATTGCAACCTTTGGCGGCTTGACCGCTCTGGTCCTGGCGGCGGCCGTATTTCTGGCCTGGGCGACCTCGCCCGACCCAAAATACAATCGAGCCAGCTTCGAGGATGCTCCTCTCGTTGAGGCAATTGCGCCTCTCGAGGAAGCAATCACGCTTGCTCAATTTGCTGACGAAACCGGATCAGTCCGGACACTACTGGTGCTCGCGATCGAAGACGGTTCAATCACCGGAATGGATTTGCAGGAACTTGGAGCGACAACCACCAGTGATCCCTTCGAGGCACTAGCGAGTGTTCCAGCATTGCCGCATTCGGTTGGGCAAAGCGGAACTTATCCTGCCATTTCCCTGAGCATCGACCGACTCCTGCCTTCCGGCAGCATTGGCAGCCGCCATATCGGCACCGGCACCAACTTTCCCGAGCATGCCGAAGAGGCAAACAGTAGTTCGGTTTTTGTGTTTCCCAAATTCGGCAAGGCGACACCAGCTCGAACGAACGTTCGGCAGGCGCCCGGCATTCTGCTCGACTACGAGGTCGAACTCTGCATGCGGTTTGATCGTGACATTGCTTCGGTCGATGATTTTGACGCAGCTGTAAAAGGGGTTTTCCTGTGCGGCGATTTCACCAACCGCAACGCTCTTGTCGATCTGGCGGACCCCGACAATCTCGATTCAGGGTCCGGTTTCAGCGACGCGAAGAGCGGACCCGATTACTTCCCATCGGGTCCATTTCTCGTGATCCCGCGTGACTGGGAATCCTTCGTGGCGGACGTGCGGATGACAACGAGCCTCAACAATGAGCCGCGGCAAGATGCACGCGGTGCGGAAATGACCCTGAATTTTCGCGAGCTGGTGGCCAAGTCGCTTGCAGACATGTCCGAGCAGCGTTTCCTTTACAGGACAGGCCGGGAATTTCTCGCCAAGGAAGGCAAAATCGATAAGGATATGACAATCATGTCCGGGACGTCCGAAGGCGTGATCTTCACCGGGCCGACAAGAGGAGACATCATAGAAGCCGTCCTAACCTACCTGCTTACCGGCGGTCCGTTCGCTCATGAAGACTTTCTTAAGAGCGCCAAGTCGACCTTCATCGAGAACGAACGACAGTCGGGTCACTTTCTGGAGGCTGGCGATACGGTGCGTCATGGCTCAAACTATCTGGGCAATATCGAAGTCAATGTTACTGATTAGTCTGCATCGGCTAATGGGTTGTAAGCAGGCTGTCCGCTTTCGGCTTCCATTCTAGAAGCGGCCGATCTGCTTTGAGGAAAAGGACTGAACGCCTTTCGGATTGTTCAAACTACCCCTAGCTTCCCTCGAGTATCTTCTCCTTAATCGCCTCGAACTCTTCGTCTGAAATTATCCCGCGGTCTCTCAGGTCGCCTAGCTTGCTGAGCTCCTCTAGTGTGGAGTTTGTACTTTTCGATGCCGCATCGCCGGTCGTTTCTTGACGGCCGTTTTCAGAGCCACTTTGACCTCGCGCCGGTGCAAGCGCTTGGGGAACATTGGTGAGCTGGGTTGCAACGCTGACGATCTTTTCTTGTGAATCGCGCTTGAATTTCACTTCATATCGATCGAGCTGCCCCGCCTGCTCCAAGGCGTCATACAACGCCACGTTGTGCTCCACATCCATCCCGGCAATATTGGTAACGAGATCACCTCGCTGGATACCTGCCGCCGCACCGGGTCCATCAGGCTCGGCCCGTTGCACGAGCAACCCGCGCCTTGGTCCTATGGCAGGGGCCAACTGCAGCCCAAGTGTCGCTCGCATGATGGTATCATCCCCGCTGTATGGCACCGCATACACATAGGTCGCCAGTCGTCGTTGTTCTGACGAAAATCCTGGAGCGTCCGTTCCTGCCCGCTCGCCCTCGCCTCGCTGCTCTCCTTCGGCATCGTCGGATCCAGCGCCAAGAAAGCCCAGCGCCGCTCCGGTTGTGCCGCCAAGCGCTCCACCTGCTACGCCTCCCATAACAGCGCGGAAAAGACTTCCACCGCCGCCACCGCCTTCATCTTCGGTGCGATTGCGGCCCCGAAGAGCGTCCTCTACCTTGTCGACAAAAGCATCGTCGCGGGAGTCAGCAATCAGATTATCGGGCAGTGCTTCCACGAAAGCCTGAAGCGCGCGATCTTTTTTCTGCTTTCGAGCACGATATGCGCCCAGCAACAGCTGCCCTTCCCTCGTTAGATTGTCGTTGCCGCCGCCGCGCCAGAAATAATAGCCGGGCTTATTCGCCAATAAGACAGCACTCAGGGAATAATCGTTTGCGTCTACAGCAAACATCAGCGGAGAAATAGGTCGGCGCCCAACATATTTTTCGTCAACCTCGGCAAGCCATTTCGGGGTAAGAAACGCCCGTAGAAAATCTGCCTCCTTCTCATAGATTGCACACACGAACATGTCGGTGCGAGAATCTAGGTCCACGGCATCAATATCCAGTCCTAACCCGAGCAATTGCTGCATAAGATCAATGCGGCCACGGCAGCCTATGCGGCGGAAGTCACCAGTTTCCTTTTCGACATAGGCATTGGCATTTCCCGCAAACTGGGTCTCGACAATGGTCCTGATTTCCGCGGCATTATCAGGCATAGCCTGCGATGGAGATGCGACAAGCAGCGACCCAGCCAAAAGTCCGATGGATATTCTTGAATACTGCATCACATTTTGGTGCAAAATTTGAGCGCCCACTGCAACCTGCTCGACCAAGAATGTCCGCAATTGGATCGTTGGCGGACGGACTGGTTTTCAGACGGAAGCGAATATTCTCAGCCAGTCGATCATAATGGACTTGCCTGGCCCGTTGTCTTAGCTTTGCCGCTTCGGGTCAGCTGCTCCAATTGTGAAAGGACGCCTAATGCGGAACCTTATCGATCGGATTTCGCCGTGAGCGCTTCACCGCGACTGGTCCGGCCAGCCACGCGCTACGTGCGCAACCGGGTATTCGATAGCGCGTTCTGGGACGATTTCCCGATGCGCCCCGACGACATCATCGTTTCGACCTATCCCAAGTGCGGGACGACCTGGACCCTGCGCATTGTCGGCATGATGGTGTTCGGCAGCGCCGATCCCTTCGCCGTTCACAATATCGTTCCCTGGCTCGATTTCCGCGCGCCGCCGCCCGGCGCAATGCTTGAACTGGCCGAGAGCCAGACCCACCGCCGGTTCCTGAAGTCGCACCTGCCGTTCGACGCCTTGCCGCAGCACGAAGGCGTCAAATACATCCATGTCGCGCGCGACGGGCGCGATGCGGCGATGAGCTTCTTCAACCACAAGGCCAACTACACCCCTGAAATGGTCGAGCGCTGGATCGAACTCAGCAATGGTGACCCTAGGTTCGGCGACGGCGACAGCTATGATTTCTCGCCGCAGGATCCGGTCGCGCATTTCACCCGGTGGGTCGACGGGCCGGAAGATCACCAGGGTGATCCGGGCGCGAGCTATTTCGAGTTGGAGAAAAGCTTCTGGGAAGCCCGCGGCGATCCCAACGTCTTGCTGGTGCATTTCAACGATCTCAAGGCCGACCGCGAGGGCGAGATGCGCCGCATTGCCGAGTTCCTCGGGATCGAGCTGCCCGCAGATACCTGGTCCGAAATCGTCGCCGCAGCAGGCTTCGAAGCGATGAAGGGCGATGCAGCAAGGCTGATGCCCGGCGCAGAGGGCGTGTGGAAAGGCGGCGCCAACACCTTCCTAAACAAAGGCACGAACAAGCGCTGGGAAGGGGTGTTCCGCGAGGACGATCTCGCCCGCTACGCGGCGAAGGTGAAGGCCGAGTTCAGCCCCTCGCTCGCCGCCTGGTGCGAGCATGGCCGGCTGGTGGCTGGCGACCCGAGGGCATTGCCCGATTAGCCTGATCAAATAGCAAAAGATTACTCATTGAATGCTCACCTGTTTAGCGTCTGCAATTGGGTCGTTGTCGGCTGGTCAGTACTGGCAACTACCGCACAGGCTCAAAGCGTCATGAACAGGGCCACTTAAGCTACGCCCATCCGGCCGCACGCAAAGCCTGTACGTCATTCCAAATTTTGGTCATGTGGACTACCTTGCCGGCTTCGAACTTGATGAAGTAGCAATAATCGCTCGAAACTGACTTGCCCGTCGGGGGTACCGGCCCACCTTCCTCAGTGTGCGTAGCATGGAACACCGCTGCTGCTGCGATGGCGCTTCTTTCCTGGTCGACACCAAAGGCAAGCATCTCGTAGCGGGCATCGGGCATGGCCGCGGTGATCCCACACATCCAGTCAGTATAGCCCTCTAAGGTTTGGATATCTTCCAACGCATCGGCCTGCGCAGAAAAAGTGGCATCTTGTGCGCAGTACTTTTTGCACACCTCCCAACCCCTACCTGTTTCACAAGCATCAAAAAATGCCAGCGCGTCGGATTCCATCGTCATAGTGTTACCCCTCCTGTTTAGAGGGACGATAGCAGGCATTGACTACAATAGCGAAATGCGGCCTGCTCGAAATGTCCGCTATTGGGTCGTTACCAGCCGGGCTGCTTTTCTCAGCTTGAGTGGCAAAGCTGCCAGGCCGCTATAAGACGCGGCAATCTATTGATGAGGCGTCAGCTCATGGGGTGGGAAGCGGACGTTCGCTCCCTTTGAACTAACCCACAAAAGCACGCTCAAGGACGTAGGAAGCTGGGTGCGAAAGCGTTCCCTCTGTGAAACCGAGATCATCTAATAGGCTCGCGCATTCCTTGATCATTGCCATAGAGCCGCAAAGCATGACTCGATCTGATGTGGCATCAAGTGGGTAGCTCCCATCTTTAATTCGGTCTGTGATCCGGCGGTGATCACCATTGCTGCTGTGATGGTCGCGGGTTGCGACCCAGTCATAGTGCAGCTTGGCGGAGGCTTCTTCACCGACCAACGGATCTTGTGACAGGAGCTCCTCTAAGAGCTGCCGGTATGCTAGATCCTCGCTGTGACGAACTGTATGTTGGACGATAACCTGGTCGAACCGCTCATAGACTTCAGGATCATGAACCAGACTAAGCCAAGGCGCCAATCCTGTTCCAGTGCCGATCATATGAAGCTTCCTACCTGGGATCACCGCATCAATGACCAAGCTGCCGACAGGTTTTGTACCTAGAAGGATCTCGTCTCCCGGAAGGACGTGCTGCAACCTCGATGTTAACGGACCATCGGGAACAATTATGCTCAAGAACTCTAGCTCTTCAGCATAATGCTGACTTGCCATGGAATAGGCGCGCAACAGTGGTTTGCCGTCGACCATCAGGCCGAGCATGACAAACTGACCAGACAGGAAACGGAAGCTTGATGGGCGCGTGATTGAGAAGGAGAATAAGCCCTCGTTCCAATGATGGACCTTTGTCACCTTCTCGACAGTATATGACATTGACACGCTCTCCCAACCCGGGATGAACGCTATCAATGCTGTGTCGGTTCCCCTTCAAGGTCAGAACTAAGCGAACGATCGCTCCAAGAGTTCTGTTCGAGTGAATGTCCGCAAATGGGCGGAAAACGGACTATAAGCTGCTCCTGGCTTGGCGCATAGGATAAGTCCCGCAATGAAGGTCTAATCGCGTTCTACAAAAATATCCAACGGTAGGACTGCGGTGACCCCTAGATTAGGCACATCAACAAGCTGCGCAATCCGCATGTCGACGGCAACGCTGGCGATCATGTACGCCTGCGTCTGGTCGTAGCCGTATTCCGCCATGATATAGTCAATCATCGCAGCAAGGGCATTGCGTGCAGCAAGATGGATATCGCCTGACAAGTTGCTCAGAGCCGCTATCTTTGGGGATTCTAGGTATGCGAGATTCGCGGGGACGCTTCCTTTTTCTTTGAGCGGGAAGCCGGTTACGGCGTAGAATCGCTTTGAAGGAATACCAAGCGCTGCCGCCGATCCTTCAAGATGTGGGCCGCGAGACAAGTCTGGTGGATTCTCGACCACGCGAACGGTCACAGTGAGCTTGCCGCCCATCTCGATTGCTGTGCCAGAGACCTCTCCATCGCCCTGCGCATAATGAAAGTCTCCAACGGCTAGGCCGCATCCATCTATCAAACATGGCAGATACAAAGTCGTACCTGTCGTGAGATATCGGATGTCCATGTTTCCGCCGTTCTCGCGCGGCGGCACCGTCCGCAAGCATTCCAAAAGTTTTGTGCCCTCGGCTCCGCAAAGCTCAGCCGGTTTCGCTTCAGATGGGTTAGGAGGGAGGACGAGACCACCCGCTTCAAGAAGATCCGTCTCTCGTTCAAGAATTTCGGCGTGCAGCCTTTCATCCGGCAAGGTTGTTACAACGCCAGGAAAACTTGCGTTCGGAATACGCACGCCGGGTAATGCGTCGCTTTCAGCGTAATCATCATTTAGACGCCAAACTATAAACCGTTCGTCGGTTCCGAATTGATCTCCAGCAAAACCAAAAGCCGATACGTCGGTCCAGCCGACATTTGCCGGATCGAGCGCCTCGATAGTCACAGCTATAACGTCTCCGGCTTTGGCCCCGCGAATATGAACTGGTCCGGTGAGCGCGTGGGCAATACCAGCGCCTTCCCTCGGCTTGCGCTTTGCGCTTGTGGAAACGTCAGGATCAAGGGTCAGATCGAAAGCATCACGGGTCACGAATATGATAGGTTCGCCAATATCCGCTTCTGCCACCATCGGAATTTCGGGATGCATCCGGTTCATGCATGCCCGATCTTCGGCACATGGCACGCTCGTGTCGCCAACCGTCGTTTGAGCAAATGTTTGTCCTGAAAACGCAAAAGCCGATGCAAAGCCGCAAAAAGTCAAGGCGCGTTTGATTTGTTTCATATTTGAACCCCAGTCCCGAATAAGGGGTAACAGAGCCAATCCAAACTGTCATGGATAACTCATTCAGGGCCAAAGCGTCGGCTGGGTGGACACTGGTCGGCGAGAGGTCCGCAATTGGGTCGTTAGCTGATAACCCATCTTGATAGTTAGATAACGAATTAATCGTTTGGAATCTGTTCTATACTGGGAAGGCGTATAGCTTAATCACGTATTCCCCAAGAAACATTCTCCCAACCCAGGGGCGGTTGCCAGAATTGCGAACCTTCATTGATCAAACAGCTTTGCCCGACTAGATCGCGCATCAAAATGCAGTCTCAGAAAGTATCACCTATGCGATTTTGCTTGGCAGCAACCCTGCTCATGTCTTCATGCTTCGTGTCTCCGGCAATGGCCCACGAGCCGCACCATAGCTTCTCCAATCCAGGGACCTTCGCTGGCAACATTTATGCAGATGCGCCCGATGCAGCTGCATTGGGTCAGCGCTGTGACCAGTATATCCATGAGATTGAGAGCCGTTTTACGGCATTGGAGCAGCAAACTGGTCGCGCGACCGTCACTTCCACGCTGAAGCCTTTCGATGAATTGATAGCCGTCATTAATGCTGGTGGGGGAGAGTTCTATTCCTTTAGCCAGTCAATGGACACGGCTGAAAAGCGTGCCGCGGGGTTCGAATGCTATCGGCGTATTTCCGAAATAGAAACGCGCATTGGTCTTTCGCGTCCAGTTTACGAGCGCCTAGCTGCCATCGATGCCAGCGATCAGGATAGCGTGACGCAATATTTCCTCAGCGAGGTTCTCGCGGGTTTCGAGCGTAGCGGTGTAGCTCTGAATGACGAAGACGGAGCACGCTTCAGACAACTCCAGGAAGAGCTGACTGCGCTCAGTTCAGAGTTTTCCAGCAACTATGCGAACGCAAGAGGGGTCATAAAGGCATTGCCGCGCGAGCTTGCAGGTATGCCGCAGGACTGGATCGAAGCTCATCCTCCAGGCGTTGACGGCATGGTCGAAATCTCGACCGATGCGCCGGATTTTTTCCCAGTCATGCAATATGCGGAAGATGACAATCTGCGGGAGCGGATTGCGCGAGCATATTATTCTCTCGCTTACCCGGAAAACAGCACCATCTTGGGCCAGATATTTACCAAGCGAGATGAACTTGCGCGCCTGCTGGGGCGCCCTGATTATGCTGCTTTATTGCTCGAGAACCGGATGTTGCGCACACCCGAGCAGGTTGAAGCCCATATGGAGGAATTGGCCAAAGCGGCCTCGAATGCTGCTGAAAGAGACAAGACGTTCTTGCAAGCGGCACTGGATGAAAAGCGGCCGGGAACGCAGCTGAATGTCTTCAATTCAGCTTGGGCGAAGCAGCAGGTTCTGAAAGACAAGTTTGACCTCGATCCACAGGAAGTGCGTCAGTATTTTGCCTATGACAACGTTCGGAACGGTATTTTCGAGCTTTCGCAGGACCTGTTCCAGATCGAGATACGAAAGTGGGATACGCCATTATGGCATCCCGATGTCGAGGCCTTCGAAGTTTATGAAAATGGTGCTCTACTTGGGGCGTTCTACCTCGATGCCCATCCGCGCGAGGGGAAGTATCAGCACGCCAATCATATTACCTTGCGGTCCGGGGTTGCTAGTGAAAGCAAGCCAGTCTCGGTCTTGACGATGAACCTGCCGAAGGGCGGTTACGATACAGGACTGATGGAGCATTCCGATGTAGAGACTTTTCTGCATGAATTTGGCCATCTTCTGCACAATATCCTAGGTGGCGAGAAGCGCTGGTATGGTGTGGCGGGAGTCACGACCGAGCGAGACTTCGTTGAAGCACCATCTCAGATGCTGGAGAACTGGGTCTATGATTACGACACCCTGATCCGGTTTGCGCGCAATGAAGCGGGAGTGACAATCCCGCGCGATCTGGTGGAAAGGATGATTGCGGCGCGAAACTTCGGGCGAGGTGTTTTCGAACTATCCCAGCTTGGCAATTCCAATGCCTCGCTGCGTTTCCATCAAGGAGCGCCTGCCGATCCATCTGCGTCTGCGATCAGCGAGGCGTTCAAGGATTATCACGCGGTTTATGATCCCTACGGAAGGCGACCTGAAGGCACTCACCAGGAGGCGACTTTTAGCCACCTCGATGGGTATTCGGCTGGCTATTACACCTATGGCTGGTCACGAGTAATCGCAGCCGATCTCTTCAGCCTCTTCGAGCGCGCGGGCTTACGTGATCGCGAAACCGCTCGGGCCTATCGCACGCTTGTGCTGGGAGCAGGTGGTAGCAAGCCGGCCGCCGAATTGATCGAGGATTTCCTCGGTCGCCCGGTCAATGCAGATGCATTCAAGAAATCAATTGAATTGGAATAGTAGTCTAATGGGTGCGTGCTGCAGAAATGCCAAGGCTTAACCGGCGAGTCTCTAACTCGGCATCGACATAGCTATCCGGTTGCAATTGGGTCGTTAGCGGTATGACCGCTTTATCAGTGAAGCGGCGGCTATTTCATCTGTTCGCATCACACACGATGATGCTCTTGTACCTGGTGGTCGCTTGACAGCGCGACCATGGTGGCCAAGTTCTCTCCAAACCGGGGGGGTAAAAAGGGGGGTGTCCGAATGAAGCTCTATTTCCAGGTACTATTGGCAAGCGTCTTGCTCGCCGGGTGCAGTAACGGGTCAGACAGTGCAAATGAGGAAACTGAACCGGTCAGCTGGACGATTGCCGATACAGTTCTGTTTCCTGCGGACCGCTCGCTTGTCAGGCCGGAAGATGGTGTCTTCCTGGCAGATGGACGCCTGATTGTCGCAGATCTGCGGTACGGCCTGATCAAACTCGCAGCTAACGGGTCAGCCACACCATTTGGCAATTTTGAAGCGGCGGGCTTTTCCAGCGCACCCGGGCCTCAGCAAGGCGGGCCGAACGGTGTCCACCTGTCGCATGACGGGAAATATATTCTCGTGGCAGATGTCTTTTCAGGGAAAATCTATCGCACTGAAATTGCCAGCGAGACGACCGAAGTTGTCTTCAATCACAAGTCAACCGTGAATACCGCAATCAGTGATAGCACCGGTGCTATCTGGTTCACCCAATCCACGGACGGCATTGGCGAAGAACGCATGTTTGCAGCCGTCGATACCCCCATGGGTGACGGCGCCCTTTACCGTCTCGCACGCAATACTGATGGCACATATGCGGAGGAGCCTGAGCTGCTTGTCGAGGGGCTCGATTTCGCGAATGGCTTCTATCTCGATGAAGACAAGCGAACGCTCTACCTTTCAGAAACCGTGGCAAATCGCGTGCTGGCCTTCGATCTGGATATCGAGTCAGGATCGGTGGGTGCCCGTAAGACTTTGGCAGAAATACCTACGCCAGATAACATGAGACTTGCCGATGACGGCTCTCTTTGGGTGGCGTCCCCGCTCGCCAACAGGGTTTATGCGCTGGACACTGAGACCGGTGAAACCCGAATTGTGTTCGATGCACAGTCCGAAAAGGGTGCAGAATTGCTGGTTGAATGGAACAGCCGAGGAGAGAGGGGCGAAAGCAGGCTGGATATTCTCGGGCCCGACCTGCAAGGAGAGATGCCCGGCGTATTAACCGGGATCATCGTCGACGGCGGCAACAGGCCAATCTTCGTCTCGGGACTGGGCGATGCCCTTGTCCGGCTCAATCGATAACGAAATCTGGCGCTGAACGGCTGAGCCTTCGAGCGCTCAAAACTTTCGGGGCTCCCGGAATGTCCGCAATTGGGTCGTAAGCAGCCGGTCCGCTTTAGGCTGTTAACGACGCGAAAGGGACTGTCGGCTTTCAAGATGCCGCCTGGAACCAAATACCGGCAGCTCATGGGGTGGAGAACAGTCTTATCTTCAATGTCGCCTTAATTTGACACGATCCTAGTTCTTGTGGTCCTTTCCGAAGTGCCAACTCTGGGAGGGGATATGGAAATTTCTGGCTTCTGCGGTGCAGTGATCGATCCAACGCACGAAGAGTTCGAGTCCGCTCGCTTCGGCTGGAACCACATGATCGACCGAAAACCAGCACTCATCGCTGTCTGCGAAAGTGTCGATGATGTCGTTGCTGCCGTATCCCATGCTTCACACGCAAGTATGAAAGCAGCAGCCCGATGTGGGGCTCACTCCGTTTCTGGTGCTTCACTTCCGGAGAGCGGCCTTGTGATTGATCTTTCCGGGCTAAAGGAAATCTCGGTCGATCCAAAGGCACAAATCGCGCGAGTGGGTGGCGGCGTGCTCCTTGGCGAATTGGACGCTGCCACACAAGCTCATGGTTTGGCTGTAACCGCTGGGATTGAACCAGAGACAGGCGTTGGAGGGCTTACTCTAGGTGGAGGTATTGGATTTCTTTGTCGCAAACTCGGCCTGACAATCGATAACCTGATCGGCGCACAAGTTGTCTTGGCCGACGGAACCATTGTCGAGGCAAACGAAGAGGTGCATGCCGACCTGTTCTGGGCCTTGCGCGGCGGCGGCGGACAATTCGGAATTGTCACTCGTTTCGATTTTCGCGTCCATCCCGTCGGGCCGGATATAATCGTCGCGCACTCCTATTATCCGCTAGCAAAAGCACGGGAAGTGATGCGCTTCGTGCGCGAATTCATGCACAGCGCCACTGATGACGTAACGTTGGTGCCAGCTTTCATGAAGGTGCCTGCGGTCGATATCTTCCCACCAGACTGGCATGGTTTGCCATGCCTCGCTGTTATCGCGTGTCATGTCGGGGAACAAACGGCAGCAAAAGCAGAATTGCAGCCCTTGCTGGAATTGGGCGACCTGATCTTCGGCTTCATTGATGAAATGCCATACCTGGAATTTCAAAAAACCTTTGCAGGAGCATCGCCGGAAGGCGGGCGTTTCTACTGGAAATCAATCTTCGTCGATGACCTGAGCGACGACCTCGTCGATGTCATGGCAGAGGGGATTTCATCCCTACCAGGTAAATACACTCTCGTGTTCATGGAAACACTCGGTGGGGCGGTAAGCAGAGTAGGCGTAGACGAGACAGCGTTCCCCAACCGTCATGCGCGCTACAATCTCGGACTGTCGGCCGGCTGGCTCGACAGTGCGCAAGATAAGCAAGCTGTGTCGGCAGCGCGGGCCTGGTTTGAAAAATTGAAGCAATTCTCTGATGGAACGGTGTATTTGAACTATCTCGACCGCGACGAGGCCGCTCGCAAGCGCGCCGGATTTGGCCCTAACTACGATCGTCTATGTGAGGTCAAAAAGAAATACGATCCAAATAATCTGTTCTCAGGGGTGTTGTCGGCCGATTAGATTTGAATTCCACCACGCGGGCCGTCTCTGCAGATGGCTCCAGCGATTGCTGCGGCTGCTGCAGAACTCGAGCCGGGCATGCGTCTTGGAAAAATCGATACGGAAGCCGAGCAGGCGCTTGCGGGGCGTTATGGGATCCGCTCGATCCCGACCATGATCCTCATTGCAAGGGGCCAGGAAATTGCCCGGCGGTCAGGCGCGATGCCTGCGGGCGCGATCATCGCCTGGGCGAGGCAAGCCGCGCAACGCTGGCGTGCTTTTGACCACGCTAGCGCCTGATGCGAAAGCGGGATGAAGCGCTCTCGGGTGCTGGACCGGTCCCTCAGCGCTGAAAGGCCGCTGGCGCAAGCAAGCCAATCGCGGGAGCCCCCTTCCCACCCGTTGATCCTGAGCAGTTGCATGGCAGACCGCGTTATCGCGCGAGGGAGGGTGCCTTTGGGGGACTAAAAGTAGTCCAAAAGTCGACATAAATAGAAACGTAGATCGATACAACCCCACGATATATAATGCTTTTTTATCTTGAGGTGGCGAGGCGTCCAGCACTGGTGCTGGGCGACATTGCTGGCACATTCTGAGACAGCTCATGCTAAGCGGATAGATCTTGCACAGCGCTCGCGCCTACCTTTTCCGATCAGCAATTCGTGAGCTGGGGATGACAGGCGAAACCCAACCATCTGCAAGCAATGTCTCGGCCATCAGCCCTGAAACAAGGGTCAGCGATGGCTCGCGGGAGTTGCGCAGGCTGCAGGGGGTGCTCGCCCAGGAGTTTCCGGGCGCTCTCACAATTGCGTTTGACTTCGAGAAGGACTTGTTCTTGCGCATTGATGTCAGGAATATCGAAGAAACCCACATGATCGCCGCGCGTCTGCCGTCGCTATGCGGCGGTATCTTCAGCGAGGTTCGCACCGGCAAGTCTCCGGCTCACTCCTTTTTCCACCGGGTGAGTGCCAAAGTCGCCCGGTAACAGCTTTGAAGTTCCTCGAGGCGACCTCCACGCGCCCGGAGTTAGTATCGATACCCGCGAAGCGATCGCGCAGCGCAAGGAGCTTAGCGCATTGCTGCGCGAAGCTCGCGAGACACTCAAGGAAATCCGCTAGCGCGTCTTAACCGGGCTTCATCATGCGCTCGAGCCGTCAGCTTCTCGCCCTGAGCAAACGGTAGGCAGGAAGCGTCGCGATAAGCGTCAAGACGCCGAGCGGCGTTGTGATGGCTGCCGTGACTGCCATCCCTGTCCCGATCGACGCCGGACCTGAGAGTACATAATCGCTGATCGCCGCAATCAGCAGCGGGCCACCGCCAATCCCGATCAAATTCAACACGAGCAGGTACATTGCGGACATCTGCGCGCGCAGCCCTGGAGGCGTCATAAGCTGAAGAGCCGCTGCAGCAGCACCAAATGGAAAGCTCGCAAACAGGAAGAAGGCCGCATAAGCGATTGCGCTAGAGATGAAGTCGGGCATCAAGGGAGCCGCGAGCCCTGTCGGAATGAGGCCGATGCCGCCAATGATACCGGCGCGCATCGCCGCATCCTCATATCCTCTTTGGGTAAGTTTATCTGCAACGAGGCCACCGAGAATGATGCCGCCGCCGCCGCAGATAAAGATGCCGATGCCGAACGCTGCACCAGCGTCGCTGGCGGTAACACCGAAATCCCTGATCATCTGGGTCGGGCCCCATGCGACGAAGCCATTGAACACCACACCAAGCAGCGCAAAACCGAGGAAGTGCCCAATTGATGCCTTTGGATTTTCGCGCAGAAAGGTGATCAAACCGCTGCTTGAAGCTTTTGCCCCTCCACTATTCTTTGCGCGGCGTTCGGGCTCCGGAACCGTCAGCATCAGAAGCGCGAACAGCACACCAGGCAGACCGACGATGACGAACACGAATTGCCAGACCCGCAGTTCTCCAAAAAGCGGCAACCATAACGCTCCTCCCCCAGTAGCCAGCGAAATCACGAAGCCACCGACCAGAAACGCGACGCCCGCTCCGAAGAAAACTCCCGAGGAATAAACCCCCATCGCTCGGCCCAGGCTCGAAGGCGGAAACAGATCCGCAATCATCGAATAAGCTGCCGGAGAAAGCGCTGCTTCGCCGACCCCAACACCCATCCTCGCAAGGAAAAGCTGAGTGAAGTTCTTGGCAAGACCGCAAAGCGCAGTCATTGCGCTCCACAAGATCATGCCGATCGCTATGATCCAGCGCCTTGAGAAGCGGTCAGAGAGCCACGCTATCGGCAATCCGAGGAAACAATAGAAAAGCGCGAATGCAATGCCGTGGAGAAGGCCCATAGCCGTATCGCCGATGCCGAGATCTGCTTGTATCGGCCCCACCAAAAGCGACAGGATGGTCCGATCGATAAAGGCGATCGTATATGCAATCAGCAATACCGAGACTGCATACCAAGCGACCTTGGGTGAAGGATAGGGCTTTTCCTCTGGGCTCATGCAGCGGCTTTCTCGAGCGCGACACGCATTTGGTCGATCGATATGACGTCGGCGAAAAGCATATCCATGGCCCTCAGGGCGACGTTATGGCGCTCCTCGTCCAGCTCTCCGCAAGCCTCGCCCACGACAAAAACTTCAAGGTCGCGCTGGCTCGCGTCGCGGACCGTGGTTTCGACACAGCAATTCGTGGTCACGCCGCACACAACCAGCTGTTTGATTCCCTGCCGCTCGAGTATTTCGTCGAGCTGCGTACCGTAAAACGAACTTGGCCGGTTCTTGTCGATCACGATGTCACCGCTTTGAGGTGCAAGCTCGTCGACGATCTCGGCATCTGCTGTCCCGGCGACCAGCGCACGGTGTTCAGCCAGTCCAGGCATCTTGTGCTGCACCATGACACCACCATCGCTGTAATCAGGAGTATAGACGTAGCGTGTGAAAATGATCGGTAGACGTGCCTTCCTCGCTGCCGAAATAACCTCGCCGCATGGCCTGATGGCAGCGGCACATGCGCTGGTATCCAACCCCATCGCAGCGACCTTGCCGTCGGGCTCGCAAAAGCTTTTCTGCATGTCGATGACGATGAGCGCTGCGTTGTCTGGCGAGAGTTCCATGTATTCTACCTTGCTTGGTCGAAGAATTTGCTGACTTCAGCTTTCAACACTTTGCCCATCGGATTGCGAGGCAACTCCTTGACCACGGCAAAGCACTTCGGAATTTTTTGCTTACCAATATACGGCGCACACCATTCGGTCAGGGCGGCCTCGTCCGGCGCTGGATTGCTCGGTGCAAGAACGATAGCGGCTGCAATCCTTTCCCCCCAATAGTCGTCAGGCAATCCAACCACCGCGCTTTCAGCTATCGCGGGATGCTTCTCCAGCACCGTCTCGATCTCGCGCGGATAGACGTTAATGCCGCCCGAAATGATCATCTCTTTCTTGCGACCGACGATGTAGTAAAATCCTTCCTCGTCCTGTCGAGCAAGGTCGCCGGCTGAGACCCAGCCATTCTTGAGGCTTTTCGCCGTCTCCTCAGGCCGGTTATGGTATCCGGTGAACACGTAAGGAGAGGAGCTGAAGAGTTCTCCGACCTCACCCTGTTTGACCGGTTCACCCTGATCATCGAGCAGGCGGATCCGCGTATTGACGAAGGGCCTTCCGACACATTGGACCTTTCGAAGCTGATCATCGGGTCGCATTGACGTCACGATACCCCCTTCGGTCGATCCATAGCACTCATGCAGTAGGCCTTCACCGAAGTGCGCTACGATCTTCTCCTTGAGCGGCTGGCTGAGCGGGGCTGCATTGGAGATAATCGCTTTTAGCGCGTGTCCCTTGCTAGTGGAGAGGACTGCCTCGTTCTGCGCGAAGAAGGCCTGGAAGTGCGTTGGCACGAGGAAAATGCCGGTCACCTCGCCGCTGCCAATGTGTGCCAGCGTGGCCACAGGATCAAACGACGTAAAAAGGTCGAGAGCCCCGCCGAAGTATAAGGGCGCGAGATTGAAGGCAAAACCCGCACCGTGACACATAGGCGCAAGTCCCAGGAAACGGTCATCGGGACCATAGCAACCATACTCAACGCCCATACCGTAAAAAGTAAGGGAGCGGCTGCGATGGGTAACTTGGACCCCCTTGGGGAGGCCCGTAGTGCCAGACGTATAGGGTAAGACGAACGTGCTGTCCTCATCTGCAAGATCTGTCAGGCTAGGATCGGCGTCGCTTACATCAGCGAGGGCTTTATCAAGAGGCTCGCCGATCTGCAGCAAAGGCGCACATTGATCGAATTGTTCGAGTTTTTCCGTGCTGGCCTCGTCGCAGAAGACCATACGTGCTCCTGCATCCTGGCAGATGGCATTAATTTCAGATCCAGACAGTTTGGGATTGGGTTTTGCGACGGCGATCCCCACAGCCCCCAATCCGCAAACAATGGCGAGGAAGTCGATCGAATTGCCAGCGCAGATTGCGACATGATCGCCTCTGGAAAGGCCCCAGACTTCGCGGGCTGCATTCGAGAAGCGGTTCATCCGGGCGACGAATTCGCGGTATGTGACCGATTTTGCGACCAGCCCTCCTTCGAACTGGCGAAGGGCAATTTTCTCGGGCTGGCGTTCAGCCGCAGCCCGAATGCCTTCTGATGGCAGGATTGGCCAGGAACTCGCGCTCGCCATCAAGCGGTTTTCCTGTTCACAAGTCCGGCATTGGCAAAGAGGCCGGCGGATCGTTTGCGAGCCTGATCAAACTGCGCTCGCGCTCCGGGTTGCATGCGCTCCTCAGTCCAGCCTTCCGACCAGTCGAAGGAAACATCGAGCTTGCGTTGCCCGACAAGCCCTGCAAGCGCGTCTTCAATCTGCGTTACCAGCACATGCGTGAAGCCGCAGCCAGGCTCGGTTAAAGCCATCGTTACCGCTACCTTTTCGTCGTCGACTTCTACTGACTTGACGATCCCAAGTCCCACGAGAGAAATATCAAGCCCAGCGGCTTGCATGCACGGATCCTTGAGCGAACCGAGAGCGCTCCAGATCGCGTCGCTTAGAACCTTATTCTCCATCATGCCGGTTGACGAACACTTGAAAAGCCCGGCCGAAGGCCATTGACAGAGCGCTCCTGTGAGAACCGATCATCGGCAAGCTTGGCTTTGCGTGCGTCGGTGTCGATACCGTGCAGGCGGGCAAGATTGCCTCCCATGAACAGGGCCCGGACATCGTCACCCAGGCGTATGGGCGATGTCTCCGGGAGATCGTATTTCGCAAGAGCTTCCAGCACGACTTGCGGATGTGGATTCACTGCTGCGGAAGAAAAGATAATCCGCTCCGGACCACCGAAAAGGAGGAATTCATCCATGATCCGGTCCATCATCGGCGGGTTGAGCATCGCAAGCAATGCCGAGGCTTCCAGCGTCGCATAGATATTTGGAAAGTTGCCCAACAGCATCTTGGTCTCGTCGACGAACATGAAGCCGGCATGGACAATCTGAAACGCTATGTCGGGGAACGCATTGGCAGCCGCACCCAGGTCATCGACGTTCATCCCATTGGCATTGATGGGTCCAATCGGCAGCACCTTGTGGATCGCCACATTGGTCACACCTGCGTTACGCGCAGCTTCGAGGACGGGGTAAACCAGCCCCTCATCATCCATGCGCCAGGCCTCGGTGCGGCCATCAACATAGCGGGCCGGATAGAATTTCAGACCATCGGCGCCCTGGTCGAGGTAACGCTTTGCTTCATCGACAGCCTTAGCGCCCTCGAACATGTCCACGCCAGCGTACCACAGGATCCGGTCGGGATAATTCTTCTTGAGATAGGCGCCTTTCTCAGCCGCAGACCCGCCATCGCGAAAGGCATCGTAGATCGGCAAGGAATGCATGCATGCCATGTCGAGCTCGCTTTCGAGGAACATGACGTCCATGAATTCCTCAGGCTGCCAATCACGGCTCCACTCCTCTCGGTTCATGGCAACACCGGGCGGGTTCACATTCGGATGATAGCCGAACAGAACGTCTGCAAATGCAGGGCCGAATCTACCGACGAGATTGTCGGGGTGGAAATTGTACGGATGGCAAACTCCGTCGATCGTAAACATTATCGACTCCTAGCTAGCTCGCCCATGTGGTGTCACTTGAGCTTGAACAACTTGCGGGCATTTTGGCGCATGATCTTGTCGTGGGATTCGGGCCTCAATCCCAAGTCCGCAATTTCTCGAACAGCACGTTCGGGATCGATGACTGGCCAGTCAGTTCCAAACAGGACCTTATCCTGACCGTAGGTGTTCATGTAATGAACGAAGGAAGCCGGCCAATGCTTAGGTGCATAAGCGTCGGTACCGATGAAGACATTCTCGTGCTTCCAGGCCATCGAGATCATCTCGTCGGTCCAAGGCACGCCAATGTGAATGCCGATCAGCTTCAATTCCGGAAAGTCGATCGCAACAGTATCAAGACATATTGGACGACCGACGCTCGGCAGCCGCCTGTCGCGTGAATAAACCAGATTGTGCCCCACCTGCATCATGATGGGAATATCGAGCTCGCAGCACTTGGCGTATATTGGGTAGTACTTGCGGTGGTCGGGTGCGAGCTCCATCCAGTGCGGATAGAGATGGGCGCCGACAAAGCCGAGCTCCTTCACGGCATATTCGAGCTCCCGCAACTGATCCATCCCGCGGTATGGGTCGACGCCCGCTAAACCGAGGTAGCGATCGGGATTGCGAGCGCACACCGCTGCAACATCCTGGTAGGGGATCTCGAACGAGCCTTGCATCCGGATATCGCCAGCACGCACCGCTATCAGGAGCGACTTCTCGATCCCCGCACGATCCATCCGCTCCAGGTAATCCTCTTCAGTGACGCCACCGCGCATATCGGCAGGCATCCGCACCTGCTCCTTGAAGGTTTCATCGAGGCCTGTGCGGCCTTCTGCGACCATCTTTGGGGTGAACAAGTTTACGACGATGTCGATTGCACCAGACACGTAGGAATTGCTCCTATTTCTACAGATCAATGGCAAGCTACGCGCTCAACCTACTTGCGTATTAAGGCGTTTGATGGCAGAGGGCAATACAAATCTGTATTTTCACTACACATATGTGGAGATTGATTATGAAGCTGCTCGCTAAATTCACAGCTGGGGTCGCACTTGCAGCCCTCGCCACGCCTGCATTTGCCCAGTCCAGCGACTCCGCTGCGGGCGGAGAAGAAGCGCAGGCTACAGAAACCGACGACGGGTCGAGCCTGTCTGCGATTGTCGTGACCGCTCAGCGCAGGGCTGGAGATCTGCAGCAGGTGCCTGTCGCCGTCACGGCGCTCGATTCCGAGTCGCTGGATCGCCGCCAGATCGGCAATATCGAAGATGTCTTTTCGGAAGTTCCCGGCCTGATCGGCTCAAACAACGTCGGGCAGTCGACCGCTGTGACGTTTTTCCTGCGCGGCGTCGGTAACACCGAGTCGATTGTCACGGTGGACCCCGCAGTGGGCGTTTACGTCGATGACATCTACATTGCCCGGCAGGGCGTGAACAATTTCGGCTTTTACGATGTCGAACGCATCGAAGTGCTCCGCGGTCCTCAGGGAACACTCTATGGCCGCAACTCATCAGCCGGTGCGGTCAAAGTGGTAACCAAAGACCCCAGCTTCGATTTCGAAGCAAACGGAACGCTAGGCTATGGCAATTATAATCACTTCCTCGCGCGCGGAAGTTTTTCAGGTCCGATTATCGACGACAAGCTGGCTTTCCGCATCAACCTGATGACGGAAAACCACGACGGGTATTCGTACAACGAAACCCTCGACAAGAATGTCAATGACATGAATTTCTTCGGGGCCCGCGGCGCACTCCTGTTCGAGCCGAGCGAAACCTTCAGCATTCAGTTGACGGCTGACTATATGGAGGACAATTCCAATTCGGTTTATCCGTCTAATCTAGCCTCCTTGCCCGGTGAAGCTTCTTCAGACAGCTTGTTTCGGATCTTTTCAGACACTGAGCAAGGCAATCTCGGGAAGACTTGGGGCATGGGTCTAACCGCGACCTGGGAGATCGGGTCCGCGACACTCAAGTCGATCAGTGGTTATCGCGAAACACAACAAGTCTACAATCTCGACCTCTCGGATAGCGTCACGCCGATCTACGAGCTTTTCACTGATAACGATTCCGATCAGTGGTCACAGGAATTCAACATTTCCGGTGCCGCAGGGGATTTCGAATACACGGGTGGTATCTATTACTTCCGCGAGGATTCGACCTCCTATCTCGGCAACGAATTCAACCTGAGAGTTCCGAGCGGGGTAGCGGACCCGCCATTCGTCATCATCCCGACGATCTACAACGAACAGTATATCCAGACGGATAGCACCAGCTATGCGATCTACGGCGAACTGACCTACAACTTCACCGATCGCCTCTCCGCCTTTGCAGGCGCGCGCTACACTTGGGAAAAGAAGGACTTTGCGACCCAATTCTTCGTCGGAGGAACTCCAGCTGGTTTCGATGCCGAAGGTCAGGTCCTGGCCTTTGATAACGATGATCTGATCGCCTTGAATATTCCAGTCGAGCTCGATTTTGAGGAATTCACGCCGCGTGTCGGGTTGCGCTTCGAAGCCAACGACGACCTCAACCTCTATGCCAGTTGGTCGCGTGGCTTCAAGTCAGGCGGTTGGCTCGCTCGCCTTGTATTCCCGACCCCCAACCAAGTCAGCCCCTTCCCACCGGAAATCGTCGATAGCTATGAAACTGGGCTAAAAGCCGAATTGTTCGGAAACAGCGTTCGGACAAACATCGCCGCTTTCTACACGGATTTCACTGACCTTTTTAACACCTTCACGAACGTCAACGGGGGCTTTTCAGGTACAACCACCGATGCCGAGATCTATGGCATCGAGTTCGAAGGGACCTGGCGCATTGTCTCGTGGCTCGATGCTTTCGCAAACTTTGCCTGGATGGAAGGCAATTATAAGGGAGACATACCGGCTGGGCTAGCAGCGGTCCTGGGCGACGAACTGCAGCGCCTGCCAACCACACAAGGCAAGGTCGGCATGTCGGCCTATTACCCGCTCGACGGAGATGCGGGCACAATCAAGGCCAACTTCGACTACTCTTTCATTGGCAAGCACTACACAGCCATCACCAACGCGCCGATCAGTGAGACCAAGTACCAGATCGCTAATGCAAGCATCGGTTGGGAACGCGCGGACGAGCGCTTCGGCGTGACGCTAAGTTGCCGGAATTGCTTTGACGAGGAGTACTTTCATTCGCTGCTCGATTTCTCGGGTCTAGGCTTTGCACCAGCCTATCCAGGCGAGCCGCGGATGTATATGGTATCGCTCAATGTGAAGTATTAAGGCCGTTACGGCAAAGAGCCACGGAGCAAGAGATGAGCACGGTCAAATCGGCCGACCGAGTATTCATGCTTCTCGAGCTCTTTGCCAGGCGGCGATGCCCTCTCACTGCAAGCGAAATTTGCGCAGAAACCGGTTGGCCCCTCTCGTCGACCACGGCCCTACTTAAAAGCCTCGCCAAAGGCAGCTATTTCCTGCAGTCCGAACGAGGGAAGAAGTACTTCCCATCAGTGCGGCTCAATGCATTGACCCGGTGGATCGAAGATGAAGTCTTCGCCACTGGGTCTGATGTGCGCGCCTTGATGAGCGCTATGCGCGATCAGTACGGGGAGACCACTACCCTCAGCGTAAGGCGCGGTCTTTCGATGGAATTTGTAGAGATCATGCTGGGCACCAACACGGTCGTTATGAATGTAGACCCCGGGGATACATTTAGTCTCTTCGGTTCTGCCGTGGGAACGGCCGCACTCGCAGTGACCACACCCAAAAAAATGGATGAGCTTTGGCAAACGGCGAAGAAGCTCGGACAAGTCGAAGATAGCCAGTTTGCTGAGATCAACAGGCGGGTGACCTTGTGCAGAAAGCAGGGCTATTACGCTGGATACGATCAGGCCATCGATGGGTTGGGCGCCCTGGCTTTCCCACTTACTCGCGTTGGATCGGCATCAACCTATGTTTTTGCCATCGCTGGATTGACGCCGCTCATGCAAGAGCGAGAGCAGCGGATCGCAGAAGAAGTGTTGGCGACTTTGGCTAATTTCGTCGATCTCCAGTAATCTCCTGATCTGGAAGCAGTATATGTGATTGACTGGCCCCGAGCGCCCAAGGCCCGGACCATAGCCAGACGAGGATAGTGCTTTTACTTGCAACTCCATCGCCTACATCGACAAAGGAGGTACAGCCATGGCAGAACAAGCTGCAAAGATCATCGCCTGTCCCGCCTGTGCGGCTCTCAACCGGGTCCCCGAGACCAAGCTTGGTGCTGGCGGCAAGTGCGGCAAATGCGGAGCGCTGCTGTTCCAGAGTGCGCCAGTAAATCTCACCAGCGCCAATTTTACAAGCCATGCGAGCAAGAGTGACCTGCCGCTGCTGGTTGATTTCTGGGCGGGATGGTGCGGACCGTGCCTGCAGATGGCACCAGCTTTTGCTGCAGCTGCCGCAGAACTCGAGCCGGGCATGCGTCTTGGGAAAGCTCGATACGGAAGCCGAGCAAGAACTGGCAGGGCGCTATGGGATCCGCTCGATCCCGACGATAATCCTGATTGCGAAGGGCCAGGAAATTGCCCGGCGGTCAGGCGCCATGCCTGCGAGCGCGATCATCGCCTGGGCAAGTGGGGCCGTCCGTGGCTAGCGGTCTGATAGCCGTCCTGGGAACCCAACGGGCAGGCGAGATAACACAAGCCTGGCCGCAAGGAGCTCGCCCGAGATGCATGCCAAATGCAAGCAACGCAGGAAAAGCCGGCACGAACCTGCCCGGTATTCTTATTGCCTAAGTGCCCCGAAATAGCTGATCTGCACCTTTGAGCGACAAGGTAGCCAATGCAGAAATGATCAGGCAGGGCGTGATGATAGCGGTGAAGGTCACTTGCCAGCCCAGCGAGGGCACAAGGATTGCGACGATCGTAGGAAACAGTGCCATGGCTGCGCTCACACAGGCCGTTCCGCAAACTGCGGCAGCGGTTGTTCGCATGTCATCGGGGAAGCTTTCCAGGACATAGGTGATCAGGATGGCGGCGGTGCCAAAGTAGAAAATGCCCATGACTGCGAAGGCTAAAAAGTCCTGCCAGAACGAGGTGGGAAGCCAGATCATGATGGTCACAAGGAGCGCGGCAAGCACGTTCCAGATCACGATCGTTGTCCTGAGTGGCAGCAGGTATGTACTGACCACGGCTGAGCCGAGATAACCGATCACGCTGATGCCATAGCCTGATCCGACGATAATGGCCGCGTCGGGAAGGCTATAGCCGCGCACCTCATGCAAAAATGTGGGGAGGTAGAACGCGGTGGATGCAACTGCGCCTGAATAGGAAAAGAACGCCAGGCTGAGCAAGGCAGTCCTCTTCCTGAATTCCGGGGCGAAAAGCGCAGCAAACGGCCTTGCCGTGGTGCTTTCCACCCGCCTCGAGGGCGCTGTCGCCACGCCGAACATGTCCTTGGGCAAGAGGTAACCGAGGATGAGCGCGATGGGGGCAATGATAAACCCGACGAAGAACAGGCTGCGCCAGCTTATATGTTCGATCAGCGGAGCCACGACCATCGCTGAAACCAGCCAACCCAGCGGATAGGCGCATTGCAATAATGCCACCCAGATCGCCCGCCACTTCACGGGTGCCGCTGTCGCAACAATAGAGTTGGTTATGGGTGAAAGGGCAGCGCTGAACGCAAAGGAGAGGATGCGCGCCAGTGCAAAAGCGTAAAGGCCCGTCAACAGACCCTGCATTCCAACCAGCACCGCCGAGACGAAGAGGCAAAGGGGCAGTGTCAGCCTGGCGCCAAAACGATCAGTCAAGACGCCTATGCCAACCGGCAGGATCATGCCGGCGACAAACGAGAGTGAGATTATGTAGCCAATGCCTTCCAGGCCAAGACCGAACTCGGTCTGGATCTGGGGAATGACATAGCCAAAAAGGGATTGATCGACATTGGTCAGAAGCCATGCCGCAAACGCGATCGCTATGACAGAATACGCAATTTTCATGCTGGCATGGTTTAGACCCACGGGTAGCTCTCCCTTTTACCCTGCCCGATCCCGGCTTTCGTTCTTGGCCAGGAAATCGGGAAAGCAATCGCAATCTGGTTCAGTAAAACAAAGAAAGCCGATCGGATATCGACCGGCCTTACTTGGCTTATGCAATTCTGGCGAGATAAAGCGGAACTGCGCGGATCGGAGACACTGCGCTCGCAGCGCAAAAGCCCGGCCGCTCCTATTGGTCAGGCATTGCTGAAGGCTGGCCCTCGCCTTCGATAGATCCCCAGCGGCGTAGGTCCGCTACAGCGAGCAATTCAATCGCAGGAGCACCCTTTGCCGCCTGATCCATAATCATTGCATGGCAGAATGCGTTATCGCGCGAGCCCCCCTAGGGGGGAGGGTCTGAAAATTAAATCGCAATTCAACCCTATGCACAGTAGAAAACAGCGGGCATTATCCCATGTAACGCCCTCCCCCGGCGCTCCATCCCATGGTAACATCCTCCTGGAACCAAAGGCGGATATCATGGCAAGACGCAAGACAGGCAGGAACACAAGCGGCGACAAGGACGCTGAGAGAGGCCCGCGCACCAGAGCTCATGAGGCCATGGTCAAAGCGGCGAAGGCTGTATTCAGCACCGAACACGAAGAACGCGCGCAGCATCTTTACGCGCAGCTTCTAAAAACTCTCCAGCAAGTTGATACCGGCAAGGGCACAGAACTCGATGGGCTGGCAACGGCGTTGCAGTCGATGGCCGGATTCAAGCCGCGCGACGAAGTCGAACGCATGCTGGCAGCGCAAATGCTGGCAGTCCATGAAGCCTCGATGGAATGCTTTCGCCGGGCGATGGTCCCCGAGCAGACCTTCGAGGCGCGCGACATGAACCTCAAACACGCGGCAAAACTTACCTCGACCTATGCTCGCCAGATCGAAGCGCTCGGCAAGCACCGCGGCAAAGGCAAACAGAAGATCACGGTCGAGCATGTCAACGTCCATGCTGGCGGCCAGGCGATTGTCGGAAATGTGGAAGCAGGTGCGAAGGCCGGCCCGAGTGACGACGCTCCAAAGCCGGCTAAAGCCCAGCGGGCGCTTGAAGATGGCAGCGCGGCGAGCCTTGATGGTGAGGAGCTCAAACAGGCCCTGAAACCCAGGAAGGCCCCTGCCCCAAAGGGGAAACCTTAAAAGTGGCAAAGAAGCGCGTAGGCACCCATCCAAGAAATACCGGACCGATGATGGAAGCGCAGCGCTGCGGCGCGCGGACGCGCGCAGGCACCCCCTGCAGGTCTCCCGCAGTCCATGGCAAAAAGCGCTGCCGGATGCATGGGGGCGCATCAGGCTCAGGCGCTCCCAAGGGCAACGCCAACGCGTTCAAGCATGGGCTTTATACCCGCGAAGCGATCGCGCAGCGCAGAGAGCTTTATGACCTGCTACGCGAAGCACGCGAGACACTCAGAGAAATTCGCTAAGGGGCTTCAGTGCCTCAGCACAATACTCCTCGGGGAGACACAGCTGCCAGCTCCAACCTCAGCAACATCACTCTATTGCTCGGAGGCAATTGTTCTCGGGCATCAGGGTTGTTCCGCAAGTGATCGCCGAAGGGCTCTACACCCGCCCAATTCTCGGCATCGATAGCGAAGGCGAGATCACTTGTTGTCAAGAAACAGCATCTCATTTCACGCTACCAAGCCATGCTGGACCGGTAGGCGCGCGAAAACTTGCGCGACCTGCGCGATGAGCAGGGCCGCAGGCTCAAGGCGATCAAGCTTCAGGGCGGCACTTGAGATCCGGCTCGGGCAGGGGCGCTTGCGCAAAGTGGAGACCAGCTGAAGTTAAACTGACGCAAGTAAAGCACCGGTAACATCACCTATACGCCCCTAACTGGCAATTAACCCTACTCGTTCCATTGCCTGGCAATGGGATTGCGAAACAACAGCGCGAAGTCACAGGGTGACTATGAGGGTGCTTACAGCCCGCTTGGCGCGTTCCTGCTCGCGGCGATCTTCGGCTTGCTCGCCTACTTCAGCATTCAGCTGACACTGGAGACCGGGCGCGTCGCCGCATTCTGGATCGGCAATGCCTTGCTGATCGGCATTTTGCTACATAAACCATCTAAATTTCAGGTGTTTGTTCTGGCTCTCTGCTTCGCGGCTCTCGTCCTCGCGAATCTGGCTGTCGGTGACACTACACCGTTGGCGCTCACCCTCGCATCGGCCAACCTGATCGAAGTCTCCGTTGCGATCTACATGCTTGAGAGGTTTGTGGACCGCGGCGAGCAATTCCAATCGCTGCGCGAATTCGGAAAGTTGACGCTGATTGGCTGCCTCGCACCAGTTGTTCCCGGCCTGATTGCCGCGACCGCGCTGACCAGCTTCGCCGATGCCGGCTTTGCTGCCTCGCTGGCAAAATGGCTCACGGCACATTGTTTTCCTATTCCGATATTCGGGTCATTGGTGCTCGTCATTCGATATGCGTCAACTGATCTCCATAAGCTCGACCAGGCATCACGCCGCAGATGGATCGCGGTGCTTACGGCGGTCGCGATCACTGTGCCGGTAATCTTCGCTCAGAGTACTTACCCCTTCCTTTTTCTCGCCCTCCCCGTCGTAGTCTTTTCCGCCTTTCTGACAGGCAGGCTTGGCACCGCGATAGCCGTCTCGATTTTCGCCTATGCTGCAGTGGTATCCACGATCCTTGATTCCGGCCCGATAGCGCTCGTTCGCGGAGGTGCACGCGAAGAAGTAATCGCCCTGCAGGCGTTTCTCGCGTCGTGCATGGCAATCGGCCTGCCTGTTGCGGTGGCGCTAGCCAATCGGAAGGCAATCAGGACCGAATTGAAGGAAAGCCGCGACTTCGTAAACGCCATCCTCGACGGGATCGGGGACCTCGTATTCAGGGTCGATGCGGACTGGCGGTTTACCTACGTCAATCGCCGTTGGGAGGAGGTGACAGGTTATTCGTGCGAGGACCTGCTCGGCCAGACGCCGTTCGACGAATTGCTCGACAGCAGCACGTTGGACCTGCGCAAACAGAAGATGGCGATTGAGGCCGGTCACGATATCGAGAGGAAACATGTCGTTCAGACATCGACCGCCGACGGACGGATTATACAGATCGAAATTGGTCTCGAGGCGCAGTTTGACGATGTCGGCACCTTCACTGGCGCAATTGGGACCGGCACTGATGTCACAGAGATGCTTGCCCGTAACCACGCCCTGGCAGAGAGTGAGGCTCGCTTCCGCAACTTGGCAGAGGCATCACCGGTCGGCATCTTCCAAGCTGATGCGACGGGCCAGATAACCTATGTGAATTCAGTATGGTTGGACCGCTTTGGTCTCAAACACGAAGACATGTTGGGTGACGGATGGAAGTCGGCGCTTGCCACTGGCGAGGAGTACGAGGACGATCTGGCGTTTACCGGCTTCCACATGCATGGCGATGTCAGGCGGCGGGTGATCCGCTTCAGGGACAGCAGCGGTGAGGATTTTTGGTGCGAGACCGTCAATGCCGCCGAGTTCGACGAAGCCGGCAAGATTTCCGGCTTCATCGGTGTCCTGCACGATATCACCGAACAGCGCCGGGCAACGGAGCGGCTGGCCGAACGAGAAGAGCAGCTCGCTCTGTTGGCCGACAATGCGACAGATGCCGTATTCAGATTAAATCTCGATGGCACCTGCACCTATGCTTCCCCGTCCGCACAACAGCTGTTCGGGCTAGACCCCGGATCGCTGGTCGGCAGACAGTTGATCGCAGGGTTCCACGAAGCCGACCAATCCCGCGTGGAGGACAATTTCCACGCTCTGAAGGCCGGTGAGGTCGAACGGGTGCGGATCGCATTTCGGTCACCAAGCCTCACCGAGAATGGCAAATTCCAGTGGTTGGAGGCGAACTGCGGATTGGTGCGCGACCCAGCAACAGGGCAGCCGCAGGAAATCATCGCCTCGCTGCGCAATATCGATGAAACGAAACAGCTCGAAGCCGAATTGTTGGAAGCAAAGGAGCGGGCCGAGGCGGCAGCAGAAGCCAAGTCTGCCTTTTTGGCCAACATGAGCCATGAAATTCGCACTCCGATGAACGGCGTCATCGGCTTTACCGAGCTCGCTCTGGCCGGAGAGTTGACTGAGGATCAGCGTCAGAACCTGGAGCTGATAGCGGATTCGGGTCGGGCGATGCTGCGGTTACTTAATGATCTGCTCGATTTCGCAAAAATCGAGGCGGGCCAGATGCGGGTCACGTCTGAGCCTACGGACATTCGTCACAAGCTTCAGAGCGCGCTGCGCATCATGGAGCCGGTCGCGTTACAAAAAGGTCTCCGATTGCATAGCCAGGTGCAGTCCGATGTCCCCAATTGGTTACTTTCCGATCCGATGAGACTTCGGCAGATTATTCTGAACCTCGTCGGCAATGCTCTTAAATTCACCGAGCAAGGTTCGGTGTCAGTCGTTGTATCGAAAGATCCGGCCGATAAACTGCTGAAAATCTCAGTAACCGACACCGGTATCGGAATTCCTGAGGATCAGATCGAACTGGTCTTCGAGAAATTCACTCAAGCAGATGCAGGGATCGCGCGCCGATTTGGCGGGACAGGTCTAGGATTGCCGATCTGCTCTCAGCTGGCGGGATTGCTCGGAGGATCTTTGACCGCAGAAAGCGAACTGGGTGTCGGATCTACCTTTGTCCTGACGCTCCCGCTAAACGAATGTGAAGCGCCGCAAGAGGTAGAGTGCGAGGCGATCGGCTCGAACTCGCCGCAAGTCCTTTATCCCCTCAAGGTGCTGGTTGCCGAAGACAACCAGATCAACCAGCATTTGACCCTGAAGATGCTCGAAAAGGTCGGATGTTCGGCAAGTCTTGCGTCGGACGGCGCAGAGGCAATCGAGATGATCCGAAGTCGTCTTGGCACGCAGGACGCTTTCGATATCGTGCTCATGGACCTGCAGATGCCGAAGCTCGATGGGCTCGAGGCAACACGCAAGCTCCGCGCGGCCGGTTTGACACCGGAAACGCTTCCAATAATCGCGCTGACTGCCAACGCGTACCGGGACGATATCGAAGCCTGCCTTGCCTCGGGGATGCAGGCACATCTTGCCAAGCCGGTGAAACTGCGCGAGCTGCGATCCGCCCTGCAACGATGGGCGAAGACAATCGAACCTGTGAATGCCGAGCGCGAGGAAGAAGCCATCAGCTCTGAGGTTTTCGAGCTGTTTGCAATGCGCAAGCAAGATGCCCTTGCGCTTGTAAACGAGGCGGTAAGGCGTGGGTCCCTCGAAGGCGCATCGCTCTCTGAGCTCGCCTCACAATTGCATCAGATCGCCGGCGTCGCGGCCTACTTTGGGCAGGACCTGCTCGGAGAAGAAAGCCGGAAACTGGAGAAGGAGCTTCAGGCAGGCGCAATCGATTCCATGGGCGCGTTGAGCAAGCTGCGCGATCTTCTTGCAGCATAGCGAGCGAGCCAGGCACGACATCCGCTGGAATCGAGCCGAGAGGCTCGCCCCCTCCAACCTGCCCAGGTAGAAGAATTCACCCTGTTGCGAGCGCCGCACGTAGCTGACGGGCGGGCGGTCCGATCTGGTCAGGCAGGAGTGTTAAATCCGATCCTCGGCACCGCTTCCCATTTCGTCTCGCTACGCAGGAAGCTGCGGATCCCTCGCAAACGGTACACCAGGTTCATCTGGCGGAAGCCGAAATTCTCAAGCAAGGCTGCTTCACCAATCTTATAGAGGTCACTCGCGTTGGGAGTGCGTCTGAGCTGCATCTCTTCGAGAACCAGGCTGCCAAGGCTCAGACCGGTGCCGAACAAGACTGTCACGCCGAGAAAGGCGAGAGCCATCATCGGATCCAGAACGCCCAATAAAATCGCCGCCGGTACGACCAGATAGCCAATTACCTCGGCCGGTGGCCCGATCACATCCTCGAGGATCATCTGCGGCAGGCCAATCAGACCAACCCGGCCATATCGAGGATTGAATATCATTTGCCAATGGAACCGAAGCGTTTCGAGCGCACCCTGCTGCCAACGCGCGCGTTGTCCTTGCAATCCTTTCAGGTTTTCTGGCGCCTCGGTCCAGCAAACAATGTCTGGAACGAACTTGATCGCATAGTCGCGCCGTTGTTCGCGCATGTAGCGATGAATCCGGACAACGAGTTCGAGATCTTCCCCGACAGTGTCGTGACGATAGCCGCCGATCTCAAGCAGAACATCGCGTCGAAACATGCCGAAGGCGCCCGAGATGAGCATCAGTGTATTGGTGTGTGCATTGGCGACACGGTTAGTCAGAAAAGCGCGCAAATATTCCACGATCTGAAAGCGGGGAACAAGGTTCTTGGGAACACCGAGCTTGCGCAAGGCTCCACCTTCGATCTCGCAGCCATTGGCAACCCTGATTGTGCCGCCCACTGCGACGAGACGACCGTTATCATGCATGAATGGCTCTGCGGCTCGAAGCAAACCGTCAGTCTCGATGATAGAATCAGCGTCGATCACGCAAACAAGCGGCGTCCTGGCGAAACCGATCCCGGCGTTGGCGGCATCGGCTTTGCGGCCGTTTTCTTTGTCGACAACAAGCAGGTTTGGATAGCGCCGCGAACGCCAGGTGCCGCGGATTGTCGTCTTCTGCAAGACTGCTATTTGTGACCGGTCGCAGGCTTCCAGGTCAAAGCCGCGGATCAGCACATCGAGCGTGTCGTCGCTGGACCCGTCGTTGACTACGATAACCTCGTGCTGGGGATACTCGAGCGCCAAAAGCGCCTTGACACTCTGCACAATCGAAAGCTCTTCGTTAAAGGCTGGCGCGATGACCGAAACGGGAGGAACGAAGTCAGCATAACGTTGCCATAGCTCAACCGAATCCTTGCCCGGCCTCGTTCGGTTAGCAAAGACCCAGGTCGCAACGACGAGTTGCAGCAAGCTGATCGTGTTGCGGGCCGCAACCACCACGAAGCAGCTGAGAGCAAGAAAGAGCACGGCATTCGCTGCAGCGATGTGAAGTTCGTTAAAGCTCATGCAGAAATTCTCATTGATGGATGTTGCAGAGACGTATGATCGAGTTCACCCAAGGCCTGCTCAGCGCGCACACGAACCCAGATATCTTCATCCTGCAATGCTTTCTCCAGAAATGGCACTGCGCCGACAAGGCCAAGCGACGCACACGTGTTCGCCGCCTGAATGCGAACAAAGCTCACCGGGTCTTCGAGCAGTGGAATGACCCAATCGGATTTCAGAGGATGGCCAAGTTTCGCAGCGGCGCGAAGGGCAGCGCTTCGTAACTCCGGATTATCGGCCTTCCCCGCCGCGGCTACCAGCGGGATTACAGACGGATCGCCCGACCATCCCAGGGCATCTATAAGAAGCGCTCGCTTGTTGTCTGACAAAGGGTCGGCCAGAAGAATCTCAAACTGTTCAGTATATTGGCTGGCCGATGCCCGAAGAAGCGCTGCATCGAGGTGATTGGTCTCGCGATTGAACATTCCGAGTATGCGGATAGTCTCGCGCGGCGGCGGCAAGGCGTGGATCGCAGCAAGGGCGAAAGCTGCTTCCATGCGGACTTCGTACTTCCAATCTCGCGTGAACAGCTCGCGCAATCTGGCAATGCATGCTTCGCTCCCAAATTGCTGCAGAAGGCGGATAGCATCAATGCGTTTCGCTGCCCGCCAGCTGCGCGATCGCTTCAGCGTCGCCCGAAGAAGGCCGTCCAGTTCGGCCAATTGCATGAGCTGTTGCCGCTCGCCCCCGCGCAGCAACAGATGCAGATGGTTGACCGCGGTGAGCTTGAGTTCGTCGCTCCATTGAGACGAGGTTTCCGCGTCCTGTTGTCCGGCAATCCGTAGCAAATAGCTCCTCGTCAAACTGGCGAGGATCTTACGTTCAGCTAGCTTGCGTTTGTCGTATTGCCAGCGGCGGAAGAGCAGGATCGCGAATGCCACAATCATGGCACCCGCCACACCCGCGCATGCGAAGAAGACGTTTAGTGCGCTCACCCTTAGCCACCGAAGTTCCAGCTGAGATCGGCAGACAACGCAGCGCGCGAATAGCTGTCCTTGCGAGATTCATATTCGCTTGCGAAACTCAGCGTAAAGCTGTTCGAAAGCCTGAAACGCGCGCCTCCCGCAACCGTCCGCAGCTGACGCGTCCCGTCAGCTTCCGTGTCAGGGTAGCTGGCGAGAATCAGGAATAGATTGGGCCGGCGAGAAGGACTGTAGTCGGCTCGCAGTACACCGCCCAAACGATAATCTTCTCCCCCTCCGAAGAGGTGGATCGAACGAGCGGTAATGGAAATGTGCGGTGCGAAACTATGACGAAGGCCAATCCCGACAGTGCCGACATCATTGCTGCGATAATGCGAGAACCGCCCATCGATGCGCACTTGGTTCGAACTACCAAGCGTGATGTCCGCACCTGTTCCCAGGCTCCAGCTTTCGCGAAAGTCTGCGCTTGGCGTGAGACTTCCAGAAAAGAAGACCCGGTGGGTTTCGATCGGAAGCTCGACGAGCGACGAAATGCGTGTGTCAGTCACAAGGCGGTCTTCACGCTCGATTTCAAGGACAGCGATCGCTGTTTCTGCCCATCCGATCGATGTCGATGCGCGCTGTGTGGACCAGACCTGCTCGCTGCCGGAAGCGAATTCAGCTTCCGACACTTTGGCACCGGCCGCGACCGACCTTAAGCGCAACTTTCGTGCTCGCTGCGCATTGAGCAGAGAAGACCTGAACTGGCCAAGGCCTGGATAATCGGGCTCGGCTGACGACAGCTCGTCTGCCTGGCGTTCTGCCTCGGTGTGGCGCTTCCTCCACAACAGGATATTAGCCCGTGCTAGCTGGATGTCTCTGTCGAAGGGGGCGAGCGCTATGGCACGGTCAATAGTGGCTTGCGCCTGGTCAAGGTTTCCCAGCGCGGCCTCAACAGCAGCAAGCCGCCGCAGCAGGTCTGGATCCTCGGGGGTTTTCGCCAGCAGTGCGTTCAAGATGCTCTCGGCTTGTCGAAATTCCCCGGCGAGGTAGGCCTTTTGAGCGGAAGAGCGCTCTTCGGGCAACTGCGATTGCCCGGCATGCGCCGGGATCGCTGCCATAACAAATGGCACGGCCATCAAGAGCCTATGGGCCTTCATTGGACGGCCAGAAGGAGCTTCTCGATGCGAACAAGCAATTCCTGAGGAATGAAAGGCTTGGTCATGTAATCGCTGGCTCCGGCCTTGAGCGCGGAAACGATGTCCTTCTCTCCATTACGCGCCGTGAGCATAATGACCGGAATCTTGGCGGTGCGCGGCTCGGCCTTGAGTTTGGCGAGGACATCGGGCCCGGCGACAACCGGCATCATGTAATCAAGCACGATGAGATCTGGATCTTCGGCCTTTGCCATGGCCAAGGCTTCCATGCCGTCAGCAGCATTGATTACCTCGTGCCGCGCGCCATCGAGCCTGAAGCGGAGTATTTCCGTCATGATCACATCGTCGTCAGCGATAAGTATCTTGGCCATTGCGCACCCCGAAAATGCATTCGATTTAAGGTGACACAGAGAGGAAGATTTCCTCTAAACCTTCGCTACGTATTTACCCTGACCAACCGGCTAATACTGAATAAAGGGAAGCGGGAATCTGCTGCTGACTGCTGGGTTTCATGAGGATCTCAGCTGGCTCGAGTGACTATCCGTGGGCCCTGTCGAGCGGCGCTTTCAGAGTAAATGCACGTGATTAATGGTTGAAGTGGTGGCGGTCGGGCGAGCCATACCCAGCCCAACGAGGGATGGATGGGTCCAAAAGCGTCAAGCGCCCCTCATTCAAGTGGTTTGAAGAAAGCTCCGCGTTCGCGCAACAAGCCGCCTCAAGGCTGGTCAGCAAGCGCCTGCAGCCGCAGGAGATTGAGCCGACCGGACAAATTCTTGTTCATCTCGGCATCCGGGAATTTTCCGTATCTGTCCTTTCGCGCTGCTTCGTCCAGAAAGCTGCGTTAATTGAGCGCCCTAGGGCGGGACTTCTGCCCCGTTCTGCGCTATCAGGGAGCCATCGACGCGAAGAGGGGAGATCGCAATGCAAAAGGCTTTGCTGGCCAGTATCGCTTGTGGGCTTTGGCTAACGTCAACGCTCGCCGCGCACGAAGGCGCCAAACCGGCTTCGATCGCGACCGTTGAAGCGCAGCAGGCGGCCGCCGCAGGCCTGCCGCCGGATGGCGAGCGCGATAAGGATTTTGCGCTGCGGGGGTTCCTCGCCACGCGCGAAGACCCGATCATTCGCAACGCGAACGGAGACCCGGTCTGGAATCTCGATGCCTATGCCTTTGTCGAGGGCGAGGCACCACCAACCGTCCATCCCAGCCTGTGGCGGCATATGCGCTATCTCAAGCACCACGGCCTGTTCGAGGTGGCAGAAGGTGTGTGGCAGGTTCGCGGCTTCGACCTGTCGAACATGACAATCGTGCAAGGCGCCACGGGCTGGATAGTAATCGATCCGCTCACCACCCAGGAAGTCGCCGCAGCCGCGCTGGAGTTGGTCAATCGCACACTGGGAGAGCGGCCTGTCAGCGCAGTCCTCTACAGCCACAGCCACGCCGATCATTTCGGCGGAGTGCGAGGCGTTGCGAGCCTCGAAGACGTGGAGGCCGGACGCATCGAGGTCATCGCTCCTGAGAACTTTGTCGAAGAAGCTGCATCAGAAAACGTGATGGCAGGCGGCGCTATGCAGCAGCGCGCCGCTTTCCAGTTCGGTGCCGGCCTTTTGCCGGGAGCGAAAGGACAAATGGGCAGCGGGATCGGTGCTGCGATTTCGCGCGGAACGATTACGCTGATCGAACCGACGGACACGGTCAAATCCACCGGTGAAACGCGCAGGGTCGATGGCATCGATCTGGAGTTCCAGGTTGTTTCAGGGAGCGAAGCGCCGGCTGAATTCAATGTCTATGTAAAGCCAGCAAGGACGTTTCTCGCGGCGGAAATTGCGACCTGCACGATGCATAATATCCTCACCCCGCGAGGCGCCAAGGTCCGCGACACGCAGGCTTGGGCCAGGTTTCTCGACGAAGCCGCCACTGAGTTCGCGCCGAAGAGCGAGGTCATCATATCGAGCCATTGCTGGCCGCAGTTTGGCACGGAAGCCGGGGTCAGATGGCTGACTGCACAACGGGACAATTACCGCTACTTGCATGACCAGACCGTTCGCCAAATGAACCGGGGGGCGACCATGGTTGAAATCGCTGAAGCAGTGACGCTCCCTCCGCAGCTGGGAAAGGAATGGTCCAACCGCGGATATTACGGGACATACAGCCATAACTCGAAGGCAATCTATCAATACTATTTGGGCTGGTATGATGCCGTGCCGGCCAATCTGCATCCGCATCCACCGGTTGCTCGCGCAAGGCGGATGCTCGCAGCGCTTGGCGGTGCAGATCGTGTCCTGGCGCTAGCGCGCAATGCCATGGCCGAGGCTGATTATCGCTGGTCATCCGAGCTATTGCAGCAGCTGGTCTTTGCCGAGCCGGGAAACGACGAAGGCAAGGATCTGCTTGCCGACAGCTACGAGCAGCAAGGCTATCAGGCGGAAAGCGCAATATGGCGGAACCAGTTCCTGGTCGCAGCGAACAACTTGCGCAGCGGGCGGGCCGAAGGTGCAGCAACTCAGAGCGCTGATCTGATCGCGGCGATCCCCACGCAATTGCTGCTGGATTCCGCTGCGACGCGGTTCGCCCCGGAAAGGATGGAGCGTCAGTCGATTATCGTCGAGGTCAACCTCACCGACCGGGGCGAGAGCGCCGTGCTCGAGGCCAATAGAAGCGTCCTGATCGGCCGGATGGGCCAAAGGAATGAGGCTGCAGACGTGTCCATCTCTGGCCCACGGCAGCTGGTGCTTGGCCTCATGTTCCTGAAGCTACCCTTAGCGCAAATGGAAGCAGCCGGGCTCAAGGTAGATGGTGACGTAAAGGCATTGGAGATGATGCTGGAGGCACTGGAACCAATGCCACGCGGCTTTGATATCGTCACGCCCTGAGTGTCTTGCACGAAACATCGAAGCGCTTGCCTCCAATGGCAAAGGTCCTCGAAGCTCCTGGCCCCTTTTCGCCATTGTTCTTGTCATGGCCAATGTGAAACACGTCGACTGTGCTGCGCGCCCTTCCCGGCTCCGTGCACTCCAGCGGCTTAGCGGCGGATCACTACTCAGTGCAGCGATCTCGCCGCCTGGTACAAGAATATCTACCAGCTTGCGCGCGGCGCGGTGAGCAAGACACCTGGTGTCAGTGACAAGGCCCTGCGTGAACGCCGATCTGGCGAGAATCGCGAACCGGGTGCATGGCGGCGCACAAGGCTCAGGCGCGCCTTAAGGCAATCGGAACGCGCTCAAGCACCGGCTCTCTACCCGCAGAGCGATCGCGTAAGGCAAGGGGCTTCATGACCTGCTGCGCACGGTACGCGAGACCCTGCGGTAGATCAGCTGAGTGAGCGAACAGTCGCCTTTTGAATTTCCGTGCTTCGCGCGATTTCACCGAGTTGGGGTGAAGAGAGGGCCTGATAGAAGAGGACAGTTCCGTAACCTGGGGGGCGCAGGATGGTTCAACTCCGGAAGATCATTGCGCGCCGATTGCGTAAGCAGTCGCAGCAATATGCAGAAATGGGCGAGCCGGACGAACTTTGCCGATGTAGGGTTTTCCATCAATCGTAACTGAGTTGTTCGCAATATGAGGCCTATTCGAAGATGAAGGAGCTGCCACCAGTACGTGAGGAAGGTGACACGACGACACCCGTTGAAACTCACGGATATGTATTCAATCAGACGATGCTGCGCATTAAGGACCCAGCGCGTTCGCTTCCCTTTTATCAGCATGTTCTGGGTATGACTCTGGTCAAGGAGATCCCGTTCCCAGACATGAATTTTACGCTCTATTTTCTCGGCTATGTTCGGTCACCTGACAAGTTGCCTGATGACGGCGATGGTCGATTGAAGTTCGCCTTTGGTCAGCCAGCGATGTTGGAACTGACCCACAACTGGGGGACTGAGAAAGAAGAGGGCGAACCCTACCATAATGGAAACGATGAACCGCGCGGCTTCGGTCATATCGGTCTGGCAGTGCCTGATGTCGATGCAGCTTGCGACCGCTTCGAAACGCTCGGAGTTGAATTTGTGAAACGTCCAAACGACGGTAAAATGAAGGGGCTCGCGTTTATCAAAGACCCCGACGGTTACTGGATAGAAATTCTCAACCCAGCCAACAGCGCGATCATCTGCGCTAGCTGAGACACAACACGCAAAAGTAGCGAGAGGGAAAAGAACCATGAAGAATTCATTTGCTCCTGTAGAAGGTCGCGCAGTTCAGATTGACGAACTTGAATGGGCTCCCTTTCCTGAAGCGTTGAGCGCAGGCGGCATCCGATGGAAGTTGCTCAACGTGGCGCCCGAGCTCGGATCCTGGGCGGCAATCTTCGACTGCCCCGCCGGTTCCTCCTTCAATAGCCACCATCACATTGGCCCGGGCGAATATTTCCTCACGAAGGGGCGGATGGAAGTTCGCGGTGGAGTGGATGATGGCGGAGAAACCGTTACCGCTCCAGCATATGGTTATGAAGCCACCAGCGCATTCCACGGAAAGACATATTTCCCGATCGATAGCGAGTTCTACATGACCTTCCTTGGGCCACTGCAATTTGTCGACCAGCCCGGCGGCGAAACGCGGGCTTTGGTAACATGGGATGCTGTTCAGGCTGCCTGGCAAGGTGCCAACGCTGGCTGATCAATCCGTTCGCTTGCTTGCGGAGCTGCGGTCGATCGTCGGTTCGCAACATGTGATTGCAGATCCGTCTACAGCCCGCAGCTACCTCCATGGCTATCGCATCGGAGGCGGAGATGTGCTTGCTGTCGTGCGCCCGAATTCATTGCTCGAACTGTGGCGCGCGACACAAGCGATCATCCGGGCTGGCGCAATCATCATCACGCAAGCTGCCAACACCGGTCTCACCGGCGGCTCGACGCCATCTGGTTCATACGATCGCCCTGTCGTATTGATCTCGACCCGCAGGATAAAGGGCATCATCGCGGTCAATGGTGGTAGCGAGGCGCTGTGTCTCGCGGGGAGCACATTGACCGAGCTCGAACACGCGATAGCGCCATTCGGCAGGCTTCCCCATTCCGTTATAGGTTCCTCCTGTATCGGCGCATCTGTTGTTGGAGGTATCTGCAACAACTCTGGCGGAGCGTTGGTGCATAGGGGGCCGGCGTTCACGCGGCAGGCGCTCTACGCGCAAGTCAAAGGCGATGGATCCCTCCGTCTGGTCAATCACCTGGACGTGGATCTGGGCGATGAAGCCGAAGCCATGCTGATGCAATTGGACCAGAAGAACATAGCCGACGAACTTGTCCTGGATCAGACCGACACGCCCCATCACAGCCCGAAGGTCACCGATTACAAGGCCTATGTGCGAGATTCGAAAGCAACGCCGGCACGGTACAATGCCGATCCCCGATGCCTTTTTGAAGCTTCAGGATGTGCGGGTAAGCTGATTGTCTTTGCGGTAAGAGTGCCGACCTATCCCGCGCCGAGGACCGAACGCAGTTTCCTGGTTGGCAGCAATGAGACGCTCAAGCTCTCAAGATTACGCCAATCGATCCTGGCTGAAACGAAAACACTGCCGAGTGTATGTGAATATATGAACCGCAGTGCCAGCAAACTGGCGGCAACCCATGGCCGGGATATCTGCCACATGTTGCGCATTTTTGGCCCCGCTGCCATGCCCCGTATTCTCGCGGCACAGACCAGGTTTGACAGTTTGTGGGGGCGGACCGGGGCATCCAGTTCAGCGTCAGCCCGAGTATCGCAGGCCTTTTTTTCGATCACTCCGCACCCTTTGCCAGAGCGAGTGCGAAAGCTCTTTGCGGATCATGAACATTGTCTGCTGATCACCGCAATCGACGATGGCATCGAAGAGCTTGAACATATCCTGGATCGCGCCTCTGCAGATGACGGACTGACTTCGCGGACGCTTGATCAAGGCGAAGCCGCAGCCGCATTTCGACTTCGTTTTGCCAGCGCAGGCGCAACCGTTCGAGTGCGCGACCTGGCGAAGGACAGCGGTGCTCTTGTAGCGCTCGATATTGCGCTCCCGAGGAACACCGAGGACTGGCATACTCAGCTTCCTGAACACCTTGAAAGTCAGGTCCTAGCAAAGGCTGAATACGGCCATTTCTTGTGCCATGTCTTTCATCTCGACTACGTCTTGAAGCCCGGGATCGATCCTCAAGCTTTCGAAGACGAGGTAAAGACCCTGATTGAAGCGGCGGGCGGGCAGATGCCGGCCGAGCACAATTTCGGCCACCTATATCGTGCACCTCAGGCGGTCGTTGATTTCTACCGGGAACTTGATCCCACCAATTCATGCAACCCCGGGATTGGCAAAACGACCAAGGCGCGAAACTGGCAGGATGAGGACCGGGCCTAAGGTCATTTGGATTTTGGGTGAAAATCGCGTAATCTCACCAATAAGCATAGACGTCCGGGAAGACGACACCTTGCCAAAAGATGATGGAACGCACTGATCAACAGTGCGTCCGGGGGGGATTATGACTTGCTCTGTAGACAAGCTCCGTTGGTCGACATCTGGCATTGCAGAAAAAGAAAGATATGATGCTTGGGTAGCCCAGCTGAACCAGACGTTTGGCGCCTGGCATCCGGAGCGCCCCGATGGGCGCGAATTCGGTGCACGCGTCAAGGCAAGCGCAATGCCAGGGCTCTCCTTGGTCGAATGCCTGTGTGATCCTTGCGGCGCGAGCCGCAGTCGGTTGGATGCGCAGAGCATTGATGAAGAGCAGCTCACAATACAGCTGGTCTTGTCGGGACGTGAGTACATGCAGCTCGGCGATCAGGAAGCCATCCTGACAAAGGGCGACGTTTTCGTTTGGGACAACACCCAAACGATGCGATTCTCAGTGATAGAACCGCTGCACAAGATGTCGCTGATATTGCCGCTCAGCCGTCTGAAGAACTGGGTTCCAAACGGATGGCGCGAATTGCCTCGCCACCTCAAGAGTGGTGAACCAAGCGCAGCCATGCTCGGCAGTTATCTGCGCTCGCTTTCTGAGATCGATTTCGAAAAAAATCCCATGCGCTACAACGCACTGACAGAGGCAGCGATTGCACTCCTGGTTGCACCGATGGCGAAGTGCCAGAATGAGAACAGCCAGCGCTTGGCACAGCTTGAGACGGTCAAGTCCAAGATCGAACCGATGTTGCGTGATCCAGATTTGGATCTTGAAATGATCGCTGCGAGAAATCGAATTTCGTTGCGCTATCTGCACTGGTTGTTCGAAGCGAGTGAAACCACGCCGTGGCGGTATGTCGTTCAGCAGCGGCTTGAAGGCTGCAAGCGAGATCTGCAAAATGCGGAACACGCCAATCGTAGTGTAACCGACATAGCTTTCTCCTGGGGTTTCTCAAATTCCGCGCATTTTGGGCGAAAGATCAAGGCGGCCTACGGTGTCTCACCGTCTGATTTACGCCGAGCAGCACTGGAGCCGATTGCCCATTGAGTGGCAATCAAAGGGGCGTTGAGTAACTAACGCCGACTATTCAAATGTGCTTGGTTACACAAATGGCACAGTGCGCCTTGCACAGTTGGAAGAGCAAAACGCAGGATAATCATGCATTAGCCTCCCAAAGAACCAAATGGGGAGGGTGTTATGTCGAGTGCAAGATTGACAAGGACCAAGCGGCTTAAAGCCTCACTGGCCGGTGGGTCCTTGATAGGACTTGGTTTAAGCCTTGTTATCGCTGGGCCGGCTCATGCGCAGCAAGCGGAAGCCGAGGCTGAGGAAACTTCACCTGGCGTCATCATCGTTACCGCTCGCAAGCGCTCCGAGACCAACCTAGAGGTGCCGGAGTCGGTCACCGCGTTCTCTGCGGAAACACTTGCACGAGCGAATATCCAGGATATCGACGATGTCGGTTTGGCCGTTCCAAACCTTCAACTCAGTACACGGGCCGATGGATTTCCCAATGTAACCGTGCGCGGCCTTGGTGGTTTCGGGAATACCCAGGGCGTTGGCTTTTATCTCGATGACGTTCAATTGTTCTCTGATGCTTCCTCGCGGTTCGGCGATCTTGAAAGAATTGAAGTCCTGAAGGGTCCGCAAGGCATTCTTTATGGCGGGTCAAATATTGGCGGCGCGGTAAAGTTCGTAAGTGCAAGGCCTGATCCGAGCGCATTCGAAGGGCGCGTTGCTGCGACCGCTGGCACGGACAATTACCTGGACGGCGAACTGGAGCTTAACGTGCCACTCGGCACCGACTGGGCTTTCAAGGTCTTCGCATTCGGCGAAACCGACGACAGTTTCCTGACAAACCCTCAGACACCTCGGGAAAATGGCCGAACAGCCGAAGGATCAAAGGATATCGGAAGGCGCGAGCAGTTCGGTATTCGTGGTGCGATTTATGGCGATTTGGGAGGGCCGGAAATCTACATTACGGCCCGCTATAATGAACTCGACGGCCCCAATAATGCATGGGTGCGCGAACTGGATGGCAATTTCACCTACTCGCCTCTGATCGACATGAGCTACAATCCGCGCAACAAGCGCGAAACCTTCGGCTTGACCGGCCATATCGATATCCCGCTAGGCAATATGACGCTGGAATCGATCTCCTCCTATACCGATACGAAGTCACGGCGAGAGACCGACTTGGATATCCAGAACGAGTTTGTGCTCGACCTTTTCCGTCCGGAAGACTTTGACGCTTTCACCCAGGAAATTCGCCTGTCTTCAGACGACAGTGGGCCATTCGTATGGCAAATCGGCGGCTATTACCTTGATCTCAAGCGCGACCTGAACAGTGTGCTGATTATTCGTGAGGCATTCTGCTATCTCGACCCGGGCACATGCCCACCGCTAAGCGCGAACGATGATGAAATTCTTGCCGAAGTTCCTTTCGAGGTAAGCAGGCGCAATCGCGAGCAGCTGGCAGCCTTCGTCAACGCATCCTACAGCATTGGCCAGATCGAACTGAGCGGAGGTCTCAGGATCGACAACACGACTTCGAAGCGCGACAATCTCGACACCGGAATTTCTGGCGATGCTGATGAGACGGTTCTTCTGGGTCGGGCGTCGATTTCCTGGTCAAATGCCGACGAGACTGCCTTACTCTACGGAACTTTCTCTCAAGGCTTTGAGCCAGCGGACTTCTCTTTGAGCAACTTGACGGGGTCAGACACCCTGCTGGGTTACAGTAAGGAGAAAGCCAACCAGTTCGAAATCGGCTACAAGGGACGCCTGCTCGACGACAATCTGTTTCTGACCATCGCTGCTTTCTACATCGACTACAAGGATCGGCAATTTGAGTTGCAGGCCGCTGATCCAGCGACGGGCGGTTTCGTCGAAGGCATCGTAAATGTGGGAGACTCAAAGCAAAAGGGCATCGAGCTCGACCTCGTTTGGCGGCTGACCAACAACGTTACTTTGTCGGGCGGCGCGGGCTATATTGATGCTGAATGGGATGACGGTGTCGTGTCGCCCGTTACAGGGCTTGATCTGTCCGGCGTGCAACCGCCCAACGTCTCGAAGTGGAGTGCAAGCGGAGCGCTCGAGTACGAGGGCGACATCGGCGCTAATGAATTCTTCCTGCGTGCCCAGGCGCGTTATAAAGGCGCAAGCTCCACCAATGCGCAGTTCTTCGATGTGCCGGGCGACGACTATCCGATCTTCAAGAACCCGAGTTATTTCGTTCTGGATCTTGCAGCTGGCATTGATGTTGGACGCCTGAGCCTTGGCGCTCGGGTCGAAAACCTGTTCGATAAAGAGTACTTCAACGATGTGCAGGAATTCCCGAACTTTGCTGGTGGACTCAATGCCGGAGAACCGGGGCAGATTATCATTGGGACATTAGGGCAGGCTCAACGCTTCATGGGTTCAGTAGCGTTCGAGTTCTGACGCGCACATTGGGGGGGCAAAAATGCGCCGCCTGGCATCGCCCAGTCGGATATGTTCGATTGGGCGATGCCAGTCAGCGCATTTGATGGCGGGTGAGAAACGCGGTCCAGACTGCCTGATGGAGGTCGCTTAAGCTGAACATGCGATTGGGAAAGCCGGCACGAACCTGCCCTTTAATTTTCTTTGCCTAACTGTCCCGAAATAGCTGATCTGTCCCTTTCAGCGACAAGATAGCCAATGCGGAAATGACCAGGCAGGGCGTGATGATAGCGGTGAAGGTCACTTGCCAGCCCAGCGAGGGCACAAGTATTGCGACGATCGTAGGAAACAGTGCCATGGCTGTGCTCACACAGGCCGTTCCGCAAACTGCGGCAGCTGTTGTCCGCATGTCATCGGGAAAGCTTTCCAGGACATAGGTGATCAGGATTGCGGCCGTGCCAAAGTAAAAAATGCCCATGACTGCGAAGGCTAAAAAGTCCTGCCAGAACGAGGTGGGAAGCCAAATCATGATGGTCACGAGGAGCGCCGCAAGCACGTTCCAGAGCACGATCGTTGTCCTGAGAGGCAGCAAGTATGTACTGACCAAAGCTGAGCCGAGATAACCGATCACGCTGATGCCATAGCCTGATCCGACGATAATGGCCGCGTCGGGAAGGCTATAGCCGCGCACCTCATGCAAGAATGTAGGGAGGTAGAACGCGGTGGATGCAACGGCGCCTGAATAGGAAAAGAACGCCAGGCTGAGCAAGGCAGTCCTCTTCCTGAATTCCGGGGCGAAAAGCGCGGCAAACGGCCTTGCCGTGGTGCTTTCCACCCGCCTCGAGGGCGCTGCCGCCACGCCGAACATGTCCTTGGGCAAGAGGTAACCAAGGATGAGCGCGATTGGGGCAATGATAAACCCGACGAAGAACAGGCTGCGCCAGCTTATATGTTCGATCAGCGGAGCCACGACCATCGCTGAAACCAGCCAACCAAGCGGATAGGCGCATTGCAACACTGCCACCCATATCGCCCGCCACTTCACGGGAGCCGCTGTCACAACGATCGAGTTGGTTATGGGTGAAAGGGCAGCGCTGAACGCAAAAGAGAGGATGCGCGCCAGTGCAAAAGCGTAAAGGCCCGTCAACAGACCCTGCATTCCAACCAGCACCGCCGAGACGAAGAGGCAAAGGGGCAGTGTTAGCCTTGCGCCAAAACGATCGGTCAAGACGCCAATGCCGACCGGCAGGATCATGCCGGCAACGAATGAGAGTGAGATTATGTAGCCAATGCCTTCCAGGCCAAGACCAAACTCTGTCTGGATCTGGGGAATGACATAACCAAAAAGGGATTGATCGACATTGGTCAGAAGCCATGCCGCGAAGGCGATCGCCATGACAGAATAAGCAATTTTTGTGCTGGCATGGTTTAGACCCACGGGTAGCTCTCCTTTTTACCCTGCCCGATCCCGGCTTTCGTTCTTGGCCAGGAAATGGAGAAAGCAATCACAATCTGGTTCAGCAAAACAAAGAAAGCCGATCGACTATCGATCGGCCTTACTTCGCTTATGCGATTGAGGCGAGATAAAGCGGACCTGAGCGGATCGAAGGCAATGCGCTCGCAGCGCAAAAGCCCGGCCGCTCCTATTTGTCAGCGATAGCTGAAGGTTGGCCCTCGCCTTCGATAAATCCCCATCGCCTTACGGCGGCAATAAATGACAGGGTGATTGCGGCTGCGCCCATATCCGCCACCCAGTCCATCACGCTGGCTTCGCGGCCGAGCTCGGGGATCATCTGAATGATCTCGATCGCCGCGCCGAACACTGCGAGCACGCAGAACAGGGTGATGATGCGCGCCCGCGGGAAAGCAGGAGCGATCAGGGTTGCGAGCACGGTGAAGGCAAGGATGTGAAGCAGCTTGTCTTGCGGAGCTCCCGGGAGTGGCGGCGGCTGCGGCAGGCTGGCCATAACGAGCGCGAAAGCAGCTGCACTGAAAAAGACAAGGCGCACTAGCCACTGTAGCCATGGTAGTTCCTTGCGCGGGGCTGCTGAGCCGAATTTACGCAACAATTCTTTCTCGGGATCATTCAGAAACTGTACGCGGATGATCCTTACCAGGAGAAGCGCGACCGCGATGCCGAGAAGGTTCGCCCCGAAATCGAACCAGTCCGCCTTGCGGGAAATTTCGGGCGAAAGCTGGGCCAGTTCGGAAGCGCCGCTGAGCGCGATAAGAAGCACCCCAAGCCTTGCGAGCGAGAGGATCGGAAGCGCGAGCGCTCCAAGCAAAGCCATCGTGAAAGCGGCCGCGACGTGGACCAGCTTGTCGTGTGCCAGCAGGAACATACCGAGCTCAGGTGCGAACGTTTTGATCTCGAGTGCAAGCGGATCAAGCGGAGACATTCCCCGCCCCTGGAAGTCGATAAAGGCAAGTGCTGCTGTAATGGCGAACAGCATCGCGATGGCGAAAGCCCTAAGGACCAACAGCATTTGTTTACTTGCCTTGCTTTGTGCCTGTTGCTGACCGCTTGAGTTGAACGCCGGGCGAGGTCTCCGGATCCCCGAGGAACTCGACGCCATTCTCCCTCAATGTTGCCTCAATCTTTGAGATTGTCCCCTCTCTGGAAGTAGGCAAACCATCTTGTTCCTCAATGCGCTTAACAGTCGACCATCCAACTCCAGCTGCCTGCGCAAGCATTTGCGAAGACCAATTCAACAAGCTCCGACCTGCACGGATTTGAGAGCCTGAGATCACTTGAACACCGCCGTAAATGGGCTATATAGCCCATATGACCAAGCGTAGAGTCTTGAAATCCGAGAAGCGTGATCTGTCATCAGGGCTATTGGACAATATATTTGCTCGTTGCCAAGGGGCTTACTCGGAAAAGACCATGACTGGCTACAGAAACGATCTCCTGCGCTTCTTACGTTGGTGCGAAAGCCAAGGAGAGCGCTGGGTGCCAGCCACCGCCGATGTTGTCGCTCGCTTCATTGACGATCAGATCGAGCATTTTACGCCGGCAACCCTGCGCCGCTCCATCGTTGCGCTCAAGTTCGCGCACCGGATGCTGGAAGAGCCCTACCCTCATGAGAGCCCCGACATCTACCTCGCATTGCGCCGGGCAGCGCGCCGCAAACCGGTGCGCCCTAAACAATCACTGGGCCTGACCTCTGAACTGCTGGAACGGATGATTGAGGCAGCACCCAAAAACCTTCCCGGAATGCGTGATGCGGCCCTCGTGAGCTTTGGTTATGACACGCTCTGCAGGAGCCGCGAGATCGCCATCATCAAGGTCGAGCACCTCGCGGATGATCTGAGCTCGGTCCTGATCCCCTTCGCCAAGAACGATCCGTTCGGACAAGGACGCACGGCCTATCTCTCGCCCCGCTCACAGAGGTTGATAGGTGGATGGCTTGAGGCGAGCGGGATCGATGATGGCCCGCTGTTCCAGGGCTTTCATACCCTCAAGCTGTCCGGCGAGTTCCTCAACACCTCCTCGATCCGGCGGATCGTGAAGAACCTCGCAGAGGCCGCCGAACTGAAAGAGACGCAAGTCGAGGGCCTGTCAGGTCACTCGATGAGGATCGGAGCAGCGCAAGACATGATGTGCTCCGGCTTCGACTATCTTGCCATCATGCAAGCTGGCGGTTGGAAGAGCATCAACGTGCTCGCTCGATACGTCGAAAATGCAGCAGCCAAGAACTTGCAAAAAATCAGGTGGACGAGCTAGTCGCGCGCGCGTCTTACTAAGGCCTTCCGACACTGTTGTAGGCGAAGCCTCGCTCGCGCACGTCGTCGGGTTGATAGATGTTGCGCAAGTCGACCAGAACCGGCGATTTCGCCAGGGCCATAACCCTGCCAAGATCAAGCGCGCGGAACGCGTCCCACTCGGTCACGATGGCGACCGCATCCGCGCCTTCGATCGCCTGGTAGGGATCATCGCACATGGTGACTTGTGGCATCAGCGGCTTGGCGATTTCCATGCCTTCCGGGTCGAATGCGGCGATCTGGACGCCTGCATCGGCGAGTGTCTGCGCAATCGCAATTGCGGGCGAATCGCGCATGTCATCGGTATTGGGCTTGAAGGTAAGGCCGAGCAGCGCGACCTTCTTGCCGCGAGCCTTGTCTGCGCCGCCGATCGCGTCAAGAACCTTGCGTCCCATCGCGCGCTTGCGGCTGTCGTTGACCTTGACCACGGCTTCGACGATCCGCACCGGACTGTCGTAATCCTCAGCGGTCTTGAGCAGCGCGAGGGTATCCTTAGGGAAGCACGAGCCGCCATAGCCTGGGCCGGCGTGAAGGAACTTGGAGCCAATCCGATTGTCCATCCCGATGCCGCGCGCGACATCCTGAACGTCCGCGCCGACCTTCTCGCACAGATCTGCCATCTCGTTGATGAAAGTGATCTTGGTCGCAAGAAACGCGTTGCCCGCATACTTGATCAGCTCACTTGACCGGCGGCTGACAAACAGGATCGGCGATTCATTGAGATACAGCGGACGGTAGACTTCACGCATGACATCGCGTCCGAAATCGTTTTCCGCGCCGATGACGATGCGGTCGGGTCGCTTGAAGTCGCCGATCGCTGCGCCTTCGCGCAGGAATTCGGGATTAGAGACAACAGTGACGTTGAGGCCGCGCTCCTTGACCGCAGCGCTGTCCATCAGGATGCGCTCCACTTCGTCGCCGGTGCCGACCGGGACCGTCGATTTGGTCACAACGACTGCGTCATTCTGGAGGCTATCGCCCACTTCGCGTGCGACCGCGTAGACAAACGACAAGTCCGCATGGCCATCACCCCGGCGGCTCGGCGTTCCCACCGCAATGAAAATCGCATGCGCACCGTCAATCCCGGAAGCGAGATCGGTTGTGAATGACAGACGACCTGCCTTCACATTGGTCTCAACCAAAGCATCGAGGCCAGGCTCGTAGATCGGCATGATCCCGTCATGCAGGCGCGCGATCTTGCTTTCGTCCTTGTCGATGCAAACGACATCGTGGCCGAAGTCTGCGAAACAAGCGCCAGATACCAGACCAACATAGCCCGATCCGACCATTGCGATTTTCATG